>JBHJHK010000390.1:0-7421 GCA_050330975.1 Candidatus Competibacterales bacterium
CCAGGTACACGCCTCCCCCGCCCACTCCCGTTTGATACCCGGACTCTCATTAGCCGGGCTACTCCCCTAGGCGCTGCAGCCCCAGACGACGGGGGATTGGGTGAAAGATCGCCTCGTGCAACAGGCTTACTCGCGGTTGAATCACCGCCTATGCCGGGCAGCCCGCCAGGGGGAGAGTGACATCCAAGCCATCGCCGATTACCGCCGGGTGGTGGCGAGTATCCTGGGCGCCTAGGGCCAATCGCCCCACGGTTTTTCGACGAGCTCAACCTCGTTGTCAGTTGCGCAGGGGTTTTCCCCTGCGCTTTTTTAGTGGGTTTTTATCTTTGAGAGAATGGCGCTTGTCCAAGTCGGATGGACGTGGACAATACCGTCTCGAATTGGCGAGATCGCTGGCGGGTTGGGGGGTTTGCGAGGCTTTCATGACGAAATGCTCACAGGAGATTGGGCTGGGCATCTGTGTATAACAGATCGGACTTCAGCTTCAGCGGACAGCGCTGCTCGTCAACGCAATACCACAGTTGACCCAAGGCCAGAATGCTGTCGAACTCGGTAGCACCCAGCTATCTGTTATCAGCTACAGGCCTTTGTTATGGCCATTCTGGGCATGCTCCACGGATCGCACCCGGCAAGTGCTCGAAGAATCGCGCCTTCGGGCTTTAGCTCGGGGAACTCGCCGTCGGTGGTGGTTGGACAGACCAATGCAAGAAGGTCTGCGACGATTCTGGGGCGAACTCAGAGCACTCGTGACTACCCCGAGAATACAGCGTAACGGTTGCACTCGGAAGCGCGAGTTTACAAGTGTCCACTGCAACGCGAAGTTAGACACCGATCCTATCAACTTGCCCTGGCGCAACACGCTTAATAGCAATCAAGATATCAGGCACAAGGGGAGCAAGATCAACTATACGATTTGAGGATGCGCTCACGACAATAGACATTATCGGAAAGTCCATCGATCTTCGCCTAAGTCACTGACTTCAAAGACCGAGCCTTGCCCTACCGATAATGCCTAATAATTCCAAAAGGCAATATTTTTGTATTCTGTTGAAATTCTAAACTTCGATCAAGCGTGATAAACACTTCACAAACGCCGCGCGCCCGACGAAGTAACTCCCCATTCTTTACTCCAGACCAACCCATGCTATGTACCGTGACAACATCACATCCGATGAGTAGTTTAGCAAAACCCACAGGAATATTTTCATCAATAAGAATGCGCATCTTCTGTCATCGACTTGCATGCGGCTTCGAGCACAGCTATAGCTTGCCCTCGTTTTACTGAGGGAAACTGGCTTAAGAATTCTTCTAGTGAATCACCACCCTGCAAATAGTCAAACAAAGATCGAACAGGAACACGAGTGCCAACAAAAACTGTAATGCCGCCCAATATCTCTGGATGTTTGTGCGTTATTGCTGCAAGCAAAGTCATATAAAATCCTCGTACAAAATCAAGAGCTATGATTCTTGATAACATAAATAACATGTTTTCAGCCATTCCCGCTAGCTCAACAGGGCCACGGAGAATCAATAAGTTAGCTTTTATACGCTCACCGCTTAGCTCGCTTTGTCCTTTTTTTAAATGGCTCTTATCGGGCTCCAGGGACTTGACTTTTTCTTGATTTTTCGGAGCAATTCTAACCCACCAAGAGACTGACCAGCGCCTTGAGCGGCAGACGACCTCGTCGACACGCATTGTGGACCACCTCTAAGAGGTGGTGCCGCATGGCGGGTGATATGAGCTTTCCCGCACGTCGTCGTGCCTGGACCTCATCACCCAGCGTGCAGCACCACCCGGTTTGTTAGCCTACGCCGGTCAACGCTCGATGCCGAACGATGTCAACGAACTCGCTCAATCCCAACTCGAGTGCAAGCTCGACCAACAAATCCAAGAATAGGCCTTGCAACCGGCGCTACTGTCTTTCTCCCTCCTTTGACCGTCTGCTTTTCAGCCGATCTGACCACCGCTGCGCCTACCCTCGTCTGCATTCCGACCGTAATAAAACCCTGATTAAAAGCAAAGGGCTGGGTACTCTGAATACTAGAGCACGCACTACCGGGGACTACGGGGATCGGCAACACCCCGAGGATCGGCAACGCCTCGAGGATCGGCGACACCCCGAGGATCGGCAACACCCCGAGGATCGGCGACGCCTCGGGGATCAGCGGCACCTCGAGGATCGGCGACGCCTCGGGGACCAGGCACTTGAGCTAGGGTGGATGTTGCCAATGAGCTTAGTAATAACGCGACTGCAATCGCCGTTGTTATCCGCGAAATATATGATGACTGATGGGAAGGCAGAATCATTGCGTTTTGCTCCGTAAGATTTACAAACTATAATCGAGCGAGTACTGCAGATGCCTAACTGGTACTAAACGACTTAAAGCCATATTATCACGCGACTCACGATATCTCTTTAAATGATATCAAGTTGTCTAGACTACCCAAACGTCGCGTCACAGGGCAACCCCCGGCAACTGATCTCAAAAAAATATTGCAAAAATCAATAATTTACCAGAAAACTCTAATCCCATTGTCGCACGTTAGACGGCACTATTACCCATTATTACCCATTGTCGCGTCGTACTGCGACAGACGCTGCTGGCCAAA
Organism: Candidatus Competibacterales bacterium; assembly: GCA_050330975.1. Classification (GTDB taxonomy): domain Bacteria; phylum Pseudomonadota; class Gammaproteobacteria; order Competibacterales; family Competibacteraceae; genus JBHJHK01. The sequence goes on from JBHJHK010000390.1 coordinate 2,612, forward strand.
ACGACAAATCATTGATGTAAAGAGCAAATTTGCTTTTCAGTAAACTTGCTGAAAAAATTGGACGACGGCGGATCGTTCGTGTTTCTCAAACATCCTCCCCAAGGGCATTCCATGCCAAAGAGAACATTCACTGCACAACCCTATCCCACCAAACCGTAGGTTACCCATGGAAGTACCACGACCCCGAGGGACCGACATCACCCTACCGTTCCCTGCACCCAAACGCCCACACCCCCTGGGATAGCCACCCCAGGGGGCCAATGATCGGTGGGAAGATCCATACCTATCCGACTACGCCAAAAGCCCCCCACCGTCGATATCCACCACCGTACCGGTGACGTAGGGACTCTCCAACAGCCCCAAGGTCAACCCCGCCACGCTGTCGGCATCGCCGACGATGCCCGCTGGCAAAGCCTTGGCCGTGGCGTCAAACATCTGTTGGCGCTGCTCCTCGGACATAAAATTGTAGGCAGCCGTGCCCTGGATAAGCCCCGGGGAGATGACGTTAAAACGCACCGGCGCCAGCTCCACCGCCAAAGCCCGCGCCAAACCCTCGATGGCGGCGTTGACCGCCACCACGGCACTCACCCCCGGCGCTGGTCGGCGGCTGTACACCCCGGAGAAAAACACCATGGACCGGCGAATCTCGGCGTGCTTGGCCACCAAATACTGAGACCAAAACTTCCCCTCAAAGGTGGTGCGGGCATCCTCCGTGGAACCCGTTTTAAAGGGCCCAGGGCGGACAAAGGCCGCCGAGGTCACCACGTGATCCACGGGGCCTTGGCGCTGGAAAAACTCGCGAATCGACGCCTCGGAGGCGATGTCGATGGGCTGGGCATCGGCCACCCCCAAGGCCCGGGCGGCCTCTTGGAGGGTGTCATCCCCCCGACCGGTGATGGTGACCACCATACCCGCCGCGACGGCGCGCTTGGCAACGGCCTTGCCCATCCCCGACGAGCCACCAATGACAACCAAACGTTGATCCTTTAGCTCCACAGTGATTTCTCCACAGTGACCATGGCAGTGATGTTGACTTGGCCTACTATGGAGAGGCAGGTAATATTTCTCAAATGATTTAAAAGAATCTCACTAATTCATTGAATGAATACATTATGGACCTGAGTCGCGTCGACCTCAACTTGCTGGTGGTCTTCGAAGCGCTGTGGCTAGAGCGCAGCGTCACCCGAGCGGCCATGCGCCTAAACCTCGCCCAACCCTCGGTGAGTAATGCCCTCAAGCGGTTGCGACTTTTATTTGATGATGAGTTATTTGTCCGCACCGCCAGCCACATGGAACCCACGGCCTTAGCCAAGGCCACCGCACCCCAAGTGCTGGCCACTTTACAGGCCATTCGCCATCTCCTAGAGGCCAATCGGCCCTTTGACCCCGCCACTGCCCGCCAGACTTTTACCATTGCCACGGGAGACTACATCGAAACCCTGTTCTTCGCCCCTTTGGTCCAGGCCATAGGCCGCCAAGCCCCCGGAGTCGACCTGCGGTTTTTGCCCTTGGACAAGACCCGCTACCAGGGGGAGTTGGATCGGGGGTTGATGGATGTGGTGGTGGGGATTTTTAACCAGGTACCCAAGCGCTTTGCCGTCGAGGCGTTGTTCGAAGACCACTTTGTCATGGTGGCCCGCCGGGGCCACCCGGCCTTGGGCCACCCCCTGACCCCCGAGGTCTACGCCGGCCTCGACCACGTGTTGGTCACCCTATCCCGGGACGCCGTGGGAGCCATGGACCAAGCCCTGGGCATGTTGGGCTTGTCCCGGCGGGTGGTGGCCACCATCTCCAACTTCGCCTCGGCCATCGAGGCCGTGCTAGAGACCGATCTAGTGGTCACCCTCCCCCAGCGCTTGGCGGTGGCCAAGGTGGCCTGCGTCGACCTGGTGGCCCATCCCCTACCCTTCGCCATGGCGCCTTGGACCGTGGAGATGGTGTGGCGGCGGGATGGCGCCAGCGACCCCGGCTTCAGTTGGTTACAGGCACAGGTCCGGGGGGTGATGGAGGCCCACTGAGCACCTCCTAGAGGCAACTCGCTCCAGTCACCGAAGGCCCATCGGGCTGGGGCCCTAGGAGCTAGAACCCCTCAAAAAAACATCCACCACGTTTGGCCATCGGACACCGCATGCCCCTGGAGGGTAATGCGATACTCCCCCTCCTGGGCCTGGGTCATATTGGCCACCTGATGGGGGGTGTTGCCGTCGTGGGCCACCATCTGCCCCAACCGATAGGGCCAGTAGCGGCGGTAGGTGGTGAGCCAAGTTTGGATCTCTTCGGGAAGCCGCGGGAAAGGCTTGGCCACCTGCTCCATGGGCCAGGGGGGGGTGGGCCAATAATTTAACCCACAACCCCCGGCAAAATTGGCGATGGGCAGGGTAAACGACACATGACCACGGACTTCAAAGGGGAAGCGATGGCTCAAGTAGGGGTTGTCGAGGTGGACCATCCCACCGTGGGCGAGATCACAGGGCACACCGGCACGTGCCACAAAGATGTGAAAACTCGGCCACGCCAGGGGCTGGCGAGAGCTGGGCAGACGCACCGGTTGCCCCAAGCCCTGGGATAACACCTGGGTGACCCGGCTCAACAGATCGGAAAAGTGGAGATGCATCAAGGCGTTGCCTTTGCGGGCTAGGGCTGTGTAGAGGCGGCGCTTGTCGGGGGTAAAAGTGATCTGGGGGGCGAGGAGGTAGGTGGCGGGGCCAATCATATAGAAGGCGTGGGCGTCGTCGTCTGCGGGTACCTGCTGCCAGTGGGCCCGCAGACCCTCCAGCCGTTTGACGATCCGCCCACACTGGCTGGCACTCAACACCGCCATGGGATCAGCGCCTTTAAAAATATCCCAAGTGGATGCAGTGGATGCAGTGGATGCAGTCGCGGTCTCAAGCATGGTGATATCCCTCTCGCATGGCAATCGCCCTAGTGTTGTCACACCGGGGGGCAAAGGGCTACGCCCGGTGACGCCACCCCGGTGTCAACGCTGCCCCTTGACCACCAACCGTCCCCGCTCGGGGGCGATGGTCAAGTTAATCTCCCTGCCGGCATCCAACGACAGACTCTCGCCGAACTGGCCGTCGGGGAAAATCACCCCCCGACCCGACTGCAACAGCCGCACCGTCAACGGCCGCTGGGGATCGATGACACCGGTGAGCAAGGTGGCCCGGGTGCTCACCGAGACGATGGGCTCGCGGACCACAAACCGCCCCTCGGGGGCGCTGCGGGGCCAGGGGGATTCGGGTTCGCCCCCCCCACCAATGCCCGGGCTCCCTGGAGGATGCTGCGATACCAGGCCGTGCTCCCCAGCCCCGTGGCCGCCACCACACCGCTGGACATCTGGGCCTCGCCCCGGGGCCCCTGGTGAAGTTCGTAGCGCAAGGTGGATTGTTCCCGGGGGCCGATGAAAAAGTCGTTGGCCGCCAGCAGCCGCTCGCCGCTGTCGAACCGAGCTTCCAACAACGTGATGGTCTCGAAGGGGTAGGCCTCGGCCAGAACTCGGGCCAACAGGGGCTCCACATCACCGGGGCCAAAGGGACACAACACCCCATCATGGGTGGCGGGGTCGGGGTTGAGGCCGATGAGGGGCTGGCCGTCGAGCCAGCGCAGGGTGTTGGCCACTAGGCCATCCCTTCCCACGGTCGCCACGATATCCCCGGGGCGAAAGGCAAAGGCCGACAGTTGGTCCCGCTGGAGGAGCTGGACGTTGAGGGCCTTGGGCGCCCGCTGGTAGATAGCTTGGACGCAGGCCTGTTGTAGGGCCTCCTCGGCTTCAAAGGCCGCCAGGGTGTGGCCCCGGCTCTGGAGATAGTGGTCCACCTGGCGGCGGGTGGCATAGCGCCGGGTGAGGCGCTGGAGCTCGGTGTGATCCACCACCACCAGAAGCCGGCGGGCGAGGTTGTCGGTCTTGACCATCAACCCCTCTCGTCGCCAATGCCCCCAGCATTGGACCCCGGACTCGTCCCGGTCCCAGGGGTTTGGCGGTTGAGCCACTCCTCCACCGCCCGGGCGAAAACGGTCTGGGGCGACTGGTTGGGCGCTCCCAGAGCCCTTGCCACATCGGCGGGGAGTTCGGCCATGGCCGCCACTGTCGCCGCGGTGAAGGCGCTGTCGGCCCGGGCCCGGAAGCGGGCGACCTCGGCGCGGGTCTTGGCGATGGCCAACTGCTCGTTTTCCAGGACCAGGGCCTGTTGGGCCTGTTCCAGGGCCGCCTGGTGGCGCTGGGCAGCCAGGGCTTGCTGGTCGGCGATGCGCTGTTGTTCCAAGTCAAAGTTGGCCCGCTGGAGGGCGGCCTGGGTGGCGATGGTCTCCTGTTGGATGCGGCGGTCCCGCCGCTCGGCTTCGATCTGCCGCTCCCCCCGGGCCTCGTCGGCCTGGGCCAACAACCGCTCCCGCACCTCGGCCTCCAAGGCCTTGGCGGTGTCGGCATCGGGACTCAAGCTGAGCCCCGCCATCCCCTGAATGGCCAATCCCGCCTTCGTCAAGTCGTCCAGTTGCAGCAAGCCCGCGGTGGCTTGGCGGGCGATGTCCTCTTGGGCCTTGAGAACGGCTGTGAGGGCGTGGCCCTGGACCACCCCCTGGAGGACGCTCAAGGCCATGGCCTGGAGCCGAGCCTCTAGGCGTCGTAGCTCTGGGTGGGAATCCCGGCGCTGGCGGTCTTTGACGGCAAAATCGTAGTGGGTGGCACACACCACCGGATCTTGGATGCGCCACAGCAAACTGGCGCTGGCCTGGAGGCGCTGGAAGTCCTGGCTGCGCAACCGGGGGGGGGGGCGGCGGGGGGGGGGGCGGGGGGGGGGCGGGGGGGGGGGGG
>JBHJHK010000391.1:0-5455 GCA_050330975.1 Candidatus Competibacterales bacterium
CCCCGTCCAAGGGGCCATCGCCCTTCGCCAGGTGGCGTTTAGCTACCCCGCCCGCCCCGACCGCTGGGCCCTAGAAGACTTTTCCCTCGACGTGGCGGCCGGAGAAACCGTGGCCCTGGTGGGGCCGTCGGGGGCCGGCAAGAGCACGGTGTTCCAGTTGCTGTTGCGCTACTATTTGCCCCGGCGCGGCACCATCGCCCTGGACGGGGTATCCTTGGAGGACCTCGATCCTTCGGCGCTGCGCCGGGCGTTGGCGGTGGTGCCCCAAGAGCCGGTGATCTTTGCCGCCTCGGCGTTGGATAACATCCGCTATGGACGCATGGACGCCACCGAGGCCGAGGTGCGGGCGGCGGCTCGGGGGGCGGCGGCCGATGGGTTCATCGAGGACCAGCCCGAGGGTTACCACACCTTCCTCGGCCAACGGGGACTGCGGTTGTCCGGCGGGCAAAAGAGCCGCATCGCCATCTCCCCGGCCCTGCTGCGGGACGCCCCGGTACTGCTCCTCGACGAAGCCACCGCCGCTCTAGACGCCGAGGCGGAACACCTGGTGCAAACCGCCTTGGAAAGGCTGATGCAAGGCCGCACCACCTTGGTCATCGCCCACCGCCTGGCCACGGTGGTGGGCGCCGACCGCATCGTAGTCATGGACCGCGGCAAAATCGTCGCCACGGGCAGCCACCAGAGCCTGTTGCGCCAAAGCCCCCTCTATGCCCGCTTGGCGGCGTTGCAGTTTCGCCCCACCGACCCCGAAGACGCCTCGGCGGAAGTCACTGCGCCCTGACCCACCACCCCCGACCATCGCCAAAGGGCGGGCCGCCTTGATATTTGCGCCGCCGCCTTTATGTCACAGTCATCCATCGGGGAAAATGCCGCCACGGCCTCCCGGCGCCCCCACCCAGCAACTTTTGGAAGCATCACCATGAGCGACAACCCCTACGTCTATTCCGTCACCGCGGCGACCTTTGCCTCTTCAGTCATCGAAGCATCGTTTGAAAGCCTGGTCTTGGTGGACTTTTGGGCACCTTGGTGCGGTCCCTGTCAGGCCCTGGCCCCGGTGTTGGACCGCCTGGCGGCGGCCTACCAGGGCCGGCTCCTAGTGGCCAAGGTCAACGCCGACGAGGAACCACAAATCACCGCCCAAGCGCGAATCCAGAGCCTGCCCACGGTACTCCTCCTCCACCAGGGGCAGGTGGTGGATCAGTTCATGGGGGCCCAGCCCGAGGGCGCCATCAAGGCCCTCATCGATCGCCACTTGCCGGCTCCCCCTCCCCCCCAAGACACCCCCAAAACCCAGGCTGAGGCCTTGATCGAAGCCCATCAAGCTCCCCGAGCGGTGGCCCTGCTCCGCGCCGCCCTGGCGAAGACCCCCGACGACGCCGAGTTGCAGCTGACCCTGGCCGATGCCCTGCTCCACACCGGGGACGTCGCCGAGGTCCAGGCCCTGCTGGAAGGCTTGCCCGTCAACGTCCGGGAGGGGGACGAGGCCAAGTCCGTCGCGGCGCGCCTCGCCTTTGCCAATGCCGTCAAAGACGCCCCCGACGCCCAACAGCTGGCAGCGCGGGTCGAGGCCCACCCCGACGACTTGGCGGCCCGCTATCAGTTGGCGGCCCGCCACATCATCGCCGGCCGAGCCGAGGCGGGCCTGGAGCAGTTGCTGGAGATCATGCGCCGCGACCGCCAGTTTCAAGACGATTTGGGTCGCCGCAGCCTGGTGGCGGCCTTTGAAATCATCGACGATCCCGCCCTGATCAAGCGCTACCGCCGGCAGATGTCGGCACTGTTATTTTGATGCGTTTGCGGCAAGGGACTTGTGATCGCCCCGGGGCTCTTATAATATGTTTGAGAGCCTTCATTTTGTAACAGATCGTTACAGCTCATGGGCCCCGACCCACGACAACACCCCACGGACTTCTCCGGAAGCCCGAGGGCCAAAATGGGGCGTCGTCGATGACCCCATCAATATACAAACAGCCAGGTAACTCTCCATGACAGCGCTCTACGCTCAAAGGCGTCGAGCCCAGCGGTTGCGTTTCCTCTACCGCTGCGGACTTGCCACCCTTCAGGAGGCATTAAAAGCATTGGATGCTGTCAAGGAACAACTCACCACCCCTCTCAATCGAGATGGGGCTCAGACTCACCCCCAAAACCTCAAAGCGGTCTTGCAAAATCTCTCGGGCATCGATTCTCCCTTGCGCCTCACCCTGAAATCCCAGGGTTTTTGGCAGCGGAGCTTCGAGGTGCGCTTGGAGTCGACGGCGACGATGGCGGATTACATCGTCGACGTGGAACGTCACAACGCCCCCGACCCCCTGGGGGTCAGGAGCTTGTTGGGCATTCTCCACCACTACGGGGTACGCCTAGTCGAGGTGCGGGCGGTGGACGACGATGCCAGCGACACCACCCTCACCCTGGACGACCGCCATCGGCGGCGCTTTAGACGGGAAGATGCCCCCGAAGCCCAGTTGCGAGCCCTGATCGACCAGGTGCTGTGGGGTCGGCAACGGGTCTACTTATCACCGGTGCTGGTCAACGCCTTTCGGCGCATGGAACCCGAGCGGCGGGCCCACCTCCAACGCCAGGGTCTGCGGGCCGTGCGGGCTGCCGATGGCTTGGGCTACACCCTCTATCGCGCGGTCCAGCGCCAGGCGCCCTCCGTCGAAGGATCCGTCGCCGAGAACGGCAAAGCCCCGGGGGCAGCGGCCGACGGGATGCCAGAGGTGTGTTTGGCCCATTTGGCCCAGGCGGCTCCCGGGGGTTTGGAGGTCTTTATCGAGGCCGCCCTGGACGAACAAAAGCCCCAATTTGTCCCCAATACCCCAGAATACTGCCGCTTTTTGACCCGCCCCGACGCGGTGGCCTTTCTCAACAGTCATGGCTTGGGCCTCTACCTGCCACCCCTGCGCCGCGATGGGGGCTTTGAGCGTACGGCCTTTATCTATCCCCTGAACCTCGACACCCACCCCCAGGCCTCCGGGAGTTTTGAGAGCGAAGCGCCCACCTTGCCAACCCTGGCCTGAAGGGGGGCCTCTAGCGGGTGTTGGCCAACGCCGCGGCCAACAATCCCGCGGGTACGGCGACGATGGCGAGCCCCAACAGCAACACCAAGCAGGTGAACGCCTGTCCCCCGGGGGTTATGGGGTGAACATCGCCGTAGCCCACGGTGGTCAGGGTGATCACCGCCCACCACAGGCTGTGGAAAATGGAGGCGAAGACCTCGGGCTGGGCGTGGTGCTCAAAGAAATAGATGCCCGAGGCGGATAGGTACAACACCAACAACATGACGCTGTAGAAGAGCACCAATTCCTCTTTGATGTCCAATAGTGCCCGCTTGAAGCGATCGATGGCGCGGATGTAGCGCACCAGCTTCAAAAGTCGCACCAAAACCAGTAGGCGCAGGGCGCGCAAGCCGCGCACATCGACGATGGCGGCCAGGCAAAGAGAAACGATGACCAACAAATCCACCAGGCCGTAGAAGCTCACCACGTAGCGCCAGCGCACCGGGGCACAATAGAGGCGCAGGGCGTACTCCGCGACAAACAGCGCCGCCACCACCCCATTGGAAACGGCGAGGAAGGCCCGGGTCTCGGGGGGAAGATCCGGCAGGGTTTCCACGCTGAGGGTGACGATGGAATAGACGATGATGACCAGTACTCCTCCGTGGAACCAACGGCTAGTGATGGACGCCGTGGGGTGGTTGACCATCTCCCGCAAGCGCTCGCCAAGGGTTCTCGTCTCGCTGTTCATCGTTTCCACCACCCTCCTCGCCATTGGCCACCCAGATCCCCGATGCTTTACCCCAGGGGCGCCAAAGGGTCAATCCCCACCTGGCAGATCCCATCATTCCAGACCGAGCCCCCACTTCTCCAGGGGGCGGCCCAGGGTTGTCCTCCGGCGAAGATTGGTGTACATGGTAACTCCGTTGTCTTCTGGGAGAGCGATTGTCGAATGGATATCGCCCTGCGCCTCACCGCTGTCATCCTGGCTTTGACTACCTTGGCGGGTTCCCTGTTGGGGCTCGACGGCCTGTGGTTGGCACTGCTGGCAACGGCCAGCGCCACGACCTTCGTGGGGTTGGGTCTAGTGGTCGAGGCCACCCGCATCCCCACCTACCCAGAGACGTCCTCGGCCAGGGCCGTCCCCGAAACCCGGCTGACCCCCGGGGTCGCCAAGGCGCCGAGGGCGGCCGAGGCCTTCCAGGCCCCAGTTCCCCCTTCCCCGACGGCCAAGCCCCAGCCCCCCGCCCTGAGCTATGGCGACCTGGCGGCCCTAGAGCCGGGTCGTCGCCTGGGGCTCAAGAGGATAGGGGAACAACGGCGCCATGTGACGGCGGTAATCGCCGCGCGCCACGACTACCACCTGGTCGCCGCCGACGCTGCCAACCCCAGGGACAACCCCGCCTGGTTCGAGTTGGAGTGCCACAGGGAGGGCAATGATGATCCCCTGTGGTTGACGGTGGAACCCGGGGACGGGACGGATTCCAACCCTGAGCTCTCCGTGATGATAGACCGGCTGGCCTCCCTGGAGGCCCTCAATCTCACCTTCCAGGCCTTGGAGAAGCTCGACCCCCAGCTGGCTCGAGGGCTGGTATTGACCCCGGCGCTGCTGGCGACCCTGACACCCCAGTGTCGGCTGGGCTTTCCCCTGCTGAGCTACAACCAGCGCAGTTACAACTTTGTCGGCGGGGGCCGGGCCCGCAGGTATTCCCCCACGGCCAACGCTCGGCCCGAGGCGTTTGCCCACTGGAAATTCACCGCCGTCGAGGAGCCATGGGCGTTGACCATCGAGGGCTGGGGCAGGGATGGCAGCTCCCAACCGACGACTTACGCCATCTACGACTACCAACGCCTGACCCCAGAGCAAGTGTTCCTGGAGCCGGCTGGCGCCGAGGCCCCATCGGCCCTGGCGTTTCCCTCGGTGGCCATACCCCCCTTAAACCTCGACCAATCCCCCTAATCCAAACGACCCATAGGATTCACCATGACCGGGACGGGATCGGCCTTCGCAGCCCAAGTGGGCATTACGGTGCTCTACCTGCTGCTATTTGGTGTGGTGTTGTGGCTGGCCAAGCGCCTCAAAGACTGGCTCACCCCCTATAAGCTCCTCGAGGAACTCATCAAGCGCGACAACCCGGCGGTGGGGTTGATGTTGGGGGGCTATCTCATCGGCGTCGCCTGCGCGTTTGTGGGGGCGGTCATCGGCCCCTCCCAGGGCTTTTGGTGGGATTTGCTGTTGGTATTGGGCTACGCCGCCCTGGGGGTCCTGTTCCTCAACGTCTCTCGGCTGGTGATGGACCGGTTGCTGTTTACTCGCCTCTCGAGCTTGGTGGCCATCACCGAACAGCAAAACCTCGCCGTGGCGGCGGTGCGGGCCGGCATCTACGTGGCCACGGGGTTGGTGGCGGGGGGAGCGGTGAGTGGCCAGGGGGGAGGCGTGCTGAGCGCGGTGGTGTTCTTCG
>JBHJHK010000392.1:0-13202 GCA_050330975.1 Candidatus Competibacterales bacterium
ATGCCAAAGCGGTGCGCTACGAGGGGTTCTCCATCCTCCTGCGGCTCCTCTCCCCCATCGTGCCCCACATCTGCCACGTCCTGTGGCGGGCTTTGGCGTTTGGCCCCGACATCCTCGAGGCCCCCTGGCCCCAGGTGGACGAGGCCGCCCTGACCCGGGATACCCTGGAGCTGGTGGTCCAAGTCAACGGCAAGGTACGGGGCAAGATCCAAGTGGCCAGTGACGCCTCCCAGGAGACCATTCGCGCCACGGCCCTGGAGGATGCCCACGTCCAGCGCTACGTGGGCGATCAACCGGTGCGCAAGGTGATTGTCGTGCCGGGGCGCCTGGTCAACGTCGTGTGCTGACGGTGAATGGCGCCCGCCGTTCCGTCCTGAGGGCCACTGCCCTGGGGGCTTTGGGGATTCTCGGCCCCACTGGCTGTGGTTTTCGCCTCCGCGGTCAAGCTCAACTGCCTCTGGTGTTGGCGGTGACCTTGATCGAAGAAGACCGGCCCGAGGGGCGGCCTCCCAGCGATTTGGCCAGCCAACTGGCCCGTCTGCTCCGCAGCCAGGGGGTCCGGATCACCGAAGCCCCCGGGGATGCCACGGCGGTGCTGGAGATCATCGACCAGGATTTGAGCCGGCGCCTCATCGCCGCCGGGGAGGACGGCGACGTCCGGGAGGCCCTGCTGCGCTTCGAGGTGGAGTACACCGTCCGCGACGCCCAAGGCCAGGTGCTGCTCCCCCCCACGGACTACGCCCTCACCCGGGACGCCCTCTACGACGAGGCGGCAGTGCTAGGGGCCGCCGAAGGGGAACAAATCGCCCTGCGGCAGATGATAGAAGACACCGCCCTGGCCATAGTCCGCCGTCTGGAGACCCTGGGGGGCGGCTAACTGTGCGGCTGCGCCCCGAGCAACTCGACGCCCACCTCCGGCGCACCCTGGCGCCCCTGTATGTGGTGGTGGGGGACGAGCCCCTCCAGGCCCAGGAGGCCTGCGATGCGGTGCGCACCGCCGCCCTGGCCTCGGGGGTTGCAGAGCGGCTGCGGTTGGTGGTAGAGCCCGGCTTTGATTGGGACCAGTTGCAGTATTTGGCCCAAAGCCCTTCGTTGTTCGCCTCCAAGCGCCTCATCGAACTGCGCCTCGACGGCGCCAAGGCCGGCGACGGCGGCAGCCGCGCCCTGCGCCGCTACGCCGAACACCCACCCGTCGATGCCGTGTTGTTGGTGAGCGCCGGCAAACAGGAGGCGGCGATCTTCAAAAGCGCCTGGTGGCGGGCACTGGAGCGGGTGGGGGTGGTGATCCAGGTCTATCCCCTCGACATCCGGCAGCTGCCCACTTGGCTCCGGGGGCGGTTGGCCGCCAAGGGCATCGAAGCGACTCACGAGGTGGCGGAGCTCATGGCCTTGCGCTGTGAGGGCCATTTGTTGGCGGCCGCCCAGGAGATCGACAAATTGGTCATGGCCGGTGTGACGGGTTCCCTGGACGCCGACACGCTGTTGGCGGCGGTGGGGGATCACGCCCGGTTTTCGGTGTTCGATTTGGCAGAGGCGGCCTTGGCCGGGGAGACCCAGCGGGCGGTGCGCATTGTCGACCGTCTGCGGGACGAGGGCATCGACCCCATCTTGGGGTCTTGGGTGCTCCACCGGGAGATTCGCCTCCTCAACGGCTTGTTATTTGCGCGCCGGCGCGGTATACCCTTGGAACGAGCCCTGGAGAGCCAGGGCGTTTGGGAGCGACGCAAGCCCCTGTGGCGCTCGACGGTCAAGCGCTTCACCCTCGACCGCGCCCGAAGGTTACTCGAGCGCTGCGCCCGCCTGGATCAAACCCTCAAAGGGGCGGAGAGGCTCGAGGCAGCCGATGGCTGGGGGGAGGTCTTGGGCCTCACCGCCGCCGTGGCCGGGGGAAGGTTGGCTTGGCTCGCCGATCCCTTCGATGCGTCCGTCGCCCCACGGCCCACCACAAAGCCCACTGCCCGATGACTGCCGAGACCACCACCTCTTCCGTTGCGGCTGCCCCGTTGAGCGAGGCCATGGTGGCCCTGGGCCAGCGCGCCCGCGCCGCCGCCCGCGCCATGGCCAGGGCCTCCACGGCGGACAAAAACCGCGCCTTGAGCTTTATCGCCGACGCCCTCCAGGCTTCCTTGGAGCCCTTGTTGGCCGCCAACGGCCGCGATTTGGCCCTGGCCGCCGACAAGGACTTGGCCCCCGCCCTGGTGGATCGGTTGACCCTCACCCCGAAAGGTATCGAGGCCATGGCCCAGGGCCTGCGGGAGATCGCCGCCCTGCCGGATCCCGTGGGGGCCATCACCGACCTCCAGTATCGGCCGTCGGGCATCCAAGTGGGCCAGATGCGAGTGCCGTTGGGGGTGATTGGCATCATTTACGAGTCTCGCCCCAACGTCACCGCCGACGCCGCCGGGCTGTGCCTCAAGGCCGGCAATGCCGCCATTTTGCGGGGCGGTTCCGAGGCCTTTTACTCCAACGCCGCCATTGCCCACTGTGTGGGTCAGGGTTTGGAGCGGGCCGGCCTTCCCTGGGACGCCGTCCAGGTGTTGGATTCCACCGATCGGGCCTTGGTGGGGGAATTGCTGCGGATGGTGGGCTATGTGGACGTCGTCGTTCCCCGGGGGGGCAAATCCCTCGTGGAGCGGGTGAGCCGCGAGGCCCGAGTGCCGGTGATCAAGCACCTCGATGGCATCTGCCACGTCTACATCGACGACCGGGCCGACCCCGCCAAGGCCGAGGCCATTGCCTTTAACGCCAAGACCCAGCGCTACGGTACCTGTTGCACCTTGGAAACCCTGCTGGTGGCCGAGGCCATCGCCCGCCAGGTCCTACCGCCCTTGGCCGAGCGGTTGACGGCGGCGGGGGTGGAACTGCGAGGCTGTGGGGCCAGCCGCGCCCTGGTGCCGGCTATGGCGGCCGCCGAAGAAGACGACTGGCGCACCGAATACCTGGCGCCCATTTTGGCGGTGCGGGTGGTCAAGGATCTCGACGCCGCCATGGACCACATCGCCCGCTACGGCTCCCACCACACCGACGCCATCGTCACCGAGGATTTGGCCCGGGCGTGGCGGTTTTTGCGGGAGGTGGATTCCAGCTCGGTGATGGTCAACGCCTCCACCCGCTTTGCCGACGGCTACGAGTACGGTCTAGGGGCCGAGATCGGCATCAGCACCGACAAGCTCCACGCCCGGGGTCCCGTGGGTTTGCTGGGTCTCACCACTTTGAAGTACATTGTCCTCGGCGATGGCCATCTGCGCCACTGACGGCGGGTTACCTTGAGCCGGCGTCCACCCATCGCCCTCCTCGGGGGGACTTTTGACCCCATCCACTACGGCCATCTGCGCTCAGCCCTGGAGCTTATAGACCTTTTGGGGTTGGCGGAGGTGCGCTTCACCCCCAGTGCCACCCCTCCCCACCGGGACCAGCCCAAGGCGTTGGCGGTCCATCGCCGAGCCATGGTGGCGTTGGCCATCGAGGGGCAGTCGGGCTTTGTCCTCGACGATCGGGAACTCGGTCGCCAGGGGCCCTCCTACACCGTCGACACCTTGAAGGATTTGCGACGGGAATTACCCGATGCGCCCTTGTGTCTATTATTGGGGGAAGATGCTTTTATCAGCCTCGACCAATGGTCCAGGTGGGAGCAACTGTTGACCTTGAGTCATATCGTCGTCGTACGGCGTCCCGGTTCCGAATTGCGCCTCGACGCCTTGAGCCCCGCCTTGGCAAAGCGGATTGCCCCCATCCTCGGGGAAGATCCGGGGGTGTTGCAGCAAACGCCGGCGGGCCAGGTGGTCATCCAGGCGGTGACCCAACTCGCCATTTCCGCCACCCTCATCCGGCAGTTGTTGGCGGCGGGCCGTTCGCCGCGATTTCTGCTACCCGATGCCGTGCTTCACTACATCCACGCGCGGGGCCTATACGGTGTCCCGCCCAAAGCACCTCTAGAAGAGCGCTAAGCACCCATCCTATGCATCTGGAACAGCTCAAAGAGACCATTGTCGCCGCCCTTGAAGACCTCAAGGCGGTGGATATCCGCGTGTTGGACGTCGCCGACGTCGCCGGCTTCACCGACCTCATGATCATCGCCAGTGGCAACTCCTCGCGCCAGGTCAAAGCGTTGGCCGACCGGGTCGTCGAGCGCTGCAAGGGGGCGGGGGTTCCCCCCCTAGGGGTCGAGGGTGAGCGGGAGGGGGAGTGGGTTTTGGTGGATCTCGGGGATGCCGTGGTTCACATCATGAATCCCCAAATCCGCGAATTCTACAACCTGGAAAAGCTCTGGTCGGCGGGAGAGGGGCGGTCTGGGGCCGTGGTGGGTTCGTGAGGCGCGAGTTCGTGGCTCTACCCGGCTCCATGGAATAGGCCCCATGGGCCGAGGCACCCTTGGGGGGCTACGAGGTCGAAGATCCTAGCTGTGCGCATCCACCTCATGGCTGTGGGAACGCGGATGCCCGGTTGGGTTGACGCCGGCTTTGCCCACTACCGCCAGCGGCTGCCCCGGGAATGTGCCTTGGAACTCATCGAGGTGGCGCTGCCCAAGCGCGGCAAGGCACTGGGTCTGGTGCGGCTGCGGCGAATTGAAGGTGAGGCCCTGTTAAAGGCCGTCCCCCATGGCAGCCGACTGGTGGCTCTCGCCGTGGAGGGGCAGTCGTGGAGCACTGCGTCCCTGGCCAGCACCTTGAATGGGTGGTTGCAAGATGGCCGCGATGTGGCCTTGTTGGTGGGGGGGCCCGATGGATTGGACGAGGCGGTCGTCCGGCGGGCCGAGGTGTGTTGGTCGTTGTCGCCGCTGACCCTGCCCCACGCCCTGGTGCGCATCGTGGTGGCCGAGCAGCTCTACCGGGCTTGGAGCGTACTGCACAATCATCCCTACCATCGAGCGTAACCGTGGCCGACGCCCTCACCCTATACCTCGCTTCCCGCTCGCCGCGCCGCCGCGTCCATCTCGAACAAATCCAGGTGGGTTATCGACCGTTGGCCGTGGCGGTGGACGAAACTCCCCATGGGTCTGAAGCCCCCGAGGCCTACGTCCAACGCTTGGCCCTGGCCAAGGCTGCGGCGGGTTTGGCCCTTATCGGGGTCGATTGGCCGCGGCGGCCGGTGCTGGGCGCCGATACCGCCGTGGTGATCGACGACACCATTTTGGGCAAGCCCCAAAGCCAGGCCGAGGGCCTTGCCATGTTGGCCCAACTGGCGGGGCGTCGCCACCGGGTGATGACCGCCATCGCCCTGGCCGACGGCGAGCGCAGCGAGGTTGCCCTGTCGGTGAGCCAGGTGGAATTGGCGCCCTTGAGCGAGGCCGAGTGCCGGGCCTACTGGGCCACGGGGGAGGGATGGGACAAAGCGGGGGGCTATGCCATCCAGGGGGTGGCCGCCCGCTTTGTGGTGCGGTTGGAAGGTAGCTATTCCGGGGTCATGGGTTTGCCCCTTTACGAGCTCCACCGGCTCCTGGGGCGCTTTCCGGGGGCCAACGACCCATGAGCGAGGAGATTCTCGTCAATATTTCCCCCCAGGAGATCCGGGTGGCGGTGGTGGAGAGTGGGATACTCCAAGAGATCTTTATCGAGCGCACCCGGCGCCGGGGTTTGGTGGGGAATATCTACAAGGGATCGGTGGTGCGGGTGTTGCCGGGGATGGAGGCGGCCTTTGTGGACATCGGCTTCGACCGGGCGGCCTTTTTGCACGTCTCCGACATCCAGATGGAGGGGGGGACGCCGGAGAAGCACCAGATCAATCAGCTGCTGCGGCCGGGGCAAGATCTGGTGGTCCAGGTGGTCAAAGACGCCTTGGGCACCAAGGGGGCGCGCCTCACCACCAATATCACCATTCCCTCCCGTTATCTGGTGCTGTTGGCCAATTCCCAATCCATGGGGGTGTCGGTGAAGATCGGCGACGAAGCCGAGCGCAGCCGCCTCAAGGAGATCGTCAACAGTTTCCGGGCGGAGTTTGGCGGTGGCTACATCGTTCGCACCGCCGCCGAGGGCACCGAGTCTTGGGCGTTGCGGGCGGATATGCAGTTTCTGCAAAGGCTTTGGGAGTCCATTCAAGAGCGGGCGGCGGAGGCCATCAGTGGCGAATTGATCTACGAAGACTTGCCGTTGGAGCTGCGGATTTTGCGGGATTTTGTCGGCGATGAAATCAGTAAGGTGCGCATTGACTCCCGAGAGGCCTGTGACCGGGTAGTGAGTTTTGCTGGCAAATTCGTTCCCCAGATGCTGTCCCGCATCGAGCACTACCCCGGGGATCGGCCGATTTTTGACCTCTATGGCATTGAAGACGAAATCCAACGGGCCTTGGGCAAGCGGGTGCAGCTCAAGTCCGGGGGGTATTTGGTCATCGACCAGACCGAGGCCATGACCACCATCGACGTCAACACTGGCGCTTATGTGGGGCACCGCAACTTAGAAGAGACCATTTTCAAGACCAATTTGGAGGCCGCCCAGGCCATAGCTCGCCAACTCAGGTTGCGCAACCTCGGGGGCATCATCATCATCGATTTTATCGATATGACCAGCGATGAGCACAAGCAGCAGGTGATCAAGGCCTTGGAGCGCCATTTGGCCAACGATCGGGCCAAGAGCCAGCTCACGGAGCTGTCGCCCCTGGGGTTGGTGGAGATGACCAGAAAGCGCACCCGGGAAAGTCTGGAACACGTGCTGTGTGAACCCTGTGCCGTGTGTGGCGGGCGGGGTTCGGTGAAGACCGCCGAGACGGTTTGTTATGAAATCTTCCGGGAGATCATCCGCGAGGCCCGCCAGTACGAGGCCCGTCAATATTTAGTGCTAGCTGCCCAAGAGGTGATCGATTTGATGCTCGACGAGGAATCCGACAGCGTCGCCGAGCTAGAGGCCATGGTCAATGTCCAGCTCAAGCTCCAAGCGGAAGTGCTCTACACCCAAGAGCAATACGATGTGGTGTTGATGATGTGAGGTAATTTGGGAGTGGGGGTGTCTAGAGCACTGGGCGGGGATACCCGTTGTTGGGAAGGAGCTGGCTGTATAAACTTGCATTTTTAAATCGCCGGGGTGCGCAGGCGACAGCACTTGCAATTTTTTGGCACCCAGTGGCGGTGACAAGGAGACTATCAAGGAGCCTATGGGGCGTGAGGTGGTAGCCTTTTTTCTTGCGATCTAAATCGCACATTAGATGAGATGCGCCCGAGTTATTACTTTCAAGCCATACCCATCTGGCCTTTTGGACTAAGAAAGTGACGCTGTTCATGGCGGGCCTCAAACGAGAGGTTTGTTATATTCCCTCCCACCATCGTCGTCGACCCGGATGGCTTTATCGACTGGGTTCAAGGCATCATTCCCCTGGCTGACTCCCCCCCCAGGGTCAGGGCTCCCCCGGGACGAGATCGTCTTCCAGCAGCACCACATGGCGGGGATCTAGCCCCACCTGCACCTCCGCTGGAAGGGGGTGGGGCGCCTCGCCCCGGTCGAGGGCTACCAGGGTCTGGCCGTCGGCCAAGGTGAGTTGCCATTCGCTGAACAGCCCTCGGTAGGTCACCCCGGCCACGGCGGCCGTGAAGGTCACTGGGCTCGCCCCGGCGGTGGGACCCAGGCGCAAATCCTCCCCCCGCACCGCCAGCCACACCGGTCCCGGGGGCGGTGGTGGCTCCGCCACTTGACCCAGGGGAATCGCCAAGCCACCCCCCTGGAAAACCGCCTCAGCGCCATTCTCAGGGATTTCTCCCCCCAGGGGATTGCTGCCCCGGACAAACCCCGCGGCAAACCGGCTGCGGGGCCGCCGATAGAGTTCCTGGGGGGGACCACACTGGATCACCTCGCCCCGGTGGAGCAAGGCCACCCGATCGCTCAGGGCCAGGGCCTCCTCTTGGTCGTGGGTGACGTAGACGAAGGTGGTGGCCGTGGCCCGTTGGATCGTCTTGAGGAGGGCCTGCATCTCCCGGCGGATGGGCTCGTCGAGGGCCGATAGGGGCTCATCCAACAACAAAAGCCTCGGCTTGGGTGCCAGGGCCCGGGCGATGGCCACCCGCTGTTGCTCCCCGCCGCTCAAGGTGGCGACGCGCCGCCGGCCAAACCCCGCCAACCCCACTAGCCCCAACAGCTCCTCCACCCGGGCGGTGACGGCGGCTTTGCTCCAAGCTCGGCGTCGCAGGCCATAGGCGACGTTTTGCGCCACGTCCAGGTGGGGAAAGTTGGCGTAGTGCTGAAACACCATCCCCAGCCGCCGCCGCCAAGGCGGCTGGGTGGTGATGTCCTCGCCGTCCAGGAGGATGCGCCCGGCGTCGGGTCGCTCTAGCCCGGCGATCATCCGCAACACCGTGGACTTCCCTGAACCACTGGGCCCCAAGGTGGTGAAAAACTCCCCGGGCTCGACGGTCAACGACAGGTCGGCCGCCGTCACCCGCTGGCCAAAGCGTTTGTGGAGACCCTGGAGATCCAGGCGACAGGCCACGGTGCGCCCCTAGGATTCGTTGAGGGTGAGGGTGGTGGCCAGGGCGATGCCCACCGCCTCGACCATGGTGTCCAGGGCCATGGAGGCCCAGTCGGCCCGCTGGTGGCATTCCAGCTGGGCTTGCTGACGGGTTTCTTGCAGCAACATGGCGATCTGTTGGGGCAGGTAGGGCACGTGGAGAAAACCACAGGGAGGGGCTGGCTGAGCCTCTGCCAGGAGTCCCAGGGCGGTGTACAAGGTGGCATTGCACAAAAACGTCCCCGCCGTGGTGGAGGCCCGGGCGGGGATACCCGCCTGGAGCAGGGCATCGACGATGGCGGTCACCGGTAAGGTGGCCCAGCGGGCCGGGGGTCCAGCGACGGCCAAGGGAGTGCGGCGGAGCAAGGCGCCGTCGTTGTCGGGGATCTCAAAGTCCGCCCAGTTAACGGCCAGGTGTTCCAGGCGGATGACGGCTTCCCCGGGCCACAGGCCAAGGCTCAATACGACCTGGGGCTCAGTCTCCCCGATGGCAGTGTCCAAGGCCCGGGTCAGTTGCCCCGCCGAAACGGGCAAAAGACACCCGCGGATGGTGTGACCCTCCACGGCGCTGCCGTCGAGGGCCTGGACGATTTCTTGGGCGGGGTTGAGGCCGCGTCCCCCATAGGCCTGGAAGCCCGTGAGTAGTACGGTCATGGGAATCCCTCACGTGGACTGGGAACTGGATGGGGAAGAGGTGCCCCGCCTGGCATCGGCGAGGGCATCAAAAAGGAGCCAGGTGGCCATGAGCCCCAGGGTCCCGGCGATGATCAGGCTCATGAGGGCGTAGAGATCGGGGGTCAGCCCCACCTGCTGGTAGCGGGACCAAATGAGGGTTTGGATGGTGTTGTAACTTCCCTGGACCGTGGTGGTGCGCAGGGTTTCGTTGAAGGACAGGATGACCGAGAACAACGCCGCGCCGCCAATGCCCCTGGCGATGAGGGGCAATTCCACCTCCACAAAGGCCTGGCGACGGTTGGCGCCGCTGACGTAGGCGGCCTCTAGAAAGCGGGGGTCAAAACTGGCCATGCTGGTGAGAATGATCAAAAAGGCGAAGGGCAATGCCCACAGGGTCTGTACCACGCCGATGGTCAACAGGGAAGGCGCTAGCCCCAACAGCTGAAAACACACCGCCGCGGCGACCCCCAGGGTGACTCCGGGGACGAACAACGGCAGCAGCGCCACCTCAGCACCGTTTTGGGGATGTTCCAAGCCCGCAGGGCCTGGGCGAGGGCTAGTCCCAGCAACGGGGCACTCACCCCCACGGCCAAGGCCACTAGGCCACTGTGGCCCATGGCCCGACCCAGGGTGCGATCGCCGAACAACAGGGCAAAGGCTCCCTCGCCCGTTGCGCCCTCGGCCCCCAGGGCGCGGATAAAAGGCGGAATCAGGGGGGCGTAGAGAAACGCCACCACCGCCATTAGCAAGGGCCACAGCCACAGATGGGTTCCGTGGGGTTTCATCGCCGCCCCAGGGTGTGACCCAGCAGGGCGCGCAAATCAAATAGGCCGAGCCAAGCCCACAACGCCGCGGTCATGATCGCCACCACCACCGTGGACATGGCGGCCGCCAGGGGATAGTTGAGGACGGCCAGGGCGCTGGTGATGGTGTTGCCCAGGAGTTGATAGCCGACGCCCCCCAGGATTAACGGTACCGCCACTTCCCCCAAGGCGCCCACAAAGCCAAAGATGGCCGCCGCCGATAGCCCGGGCAGGGACAAGGGCAACACCACCCGGCAAAAGGTCTGGAGGGGCGTGTCCCCCAAACAGCCACTGGCATCCAGGAGGGCGCCGTCGATGGCGCTCAAGGACAAATAGATGGGAAACACCATAAACGGCATGTAGGCGGCCACCAGACCCAAGTAGACGGCGAAGTCGCTGAACAAAAGCCAATCCAACGGGGCGTCGATGAGCCCCCACTGCAACAAAGTGGCGTTGATGAACCCCTGGCGGCCCAAGACGTCGGCCCAGGCGAAGGTGCGGATCACGTAGTTGATCAAAAAGGGCACCGCCAACAGCCACAACAACACCCGCGCCGTGCGCTTGCCCAGGACAAAGGCGGCGGCGTAGGCCACCGGGTAGGCGACGAGGACCATGAGTGCCGTGGCCAGGGACGCCACGGCCAGGCTGCGCAGCAGCACCTCCAGGCGCACCCCACGGAAGAACAGCTCATAGGCGTCGAGGCTCAAGGCCGGTTCAAAGCCGATGAGGCGCCGTTCCCAAAAGCTCACCACGGCCATGAGGACCAGGGGCAAGAGGATGGCGATGGCCCAGAGGCCCACGGGCAATGCCAACCACCAAGACCCCCGACCGGGTATGGCCACGGGCCTCAAGCCGCCTTGAAGCGTTGCCACTCCTCTTCATAGGCCTCCACGTGGGTGGGCCAGCGATTTTGCCAGGTGCCCCCGGCGCGGAACTTGGCCTTCACCCCCGCGTCGATGGCGGCGATGCGCTCGGCGGCGGCGGTGTCATAGGCGTCGTCGGCGGCAGCAAAGGCCGGGGCACCGGGGTTGGTCATGTAGCCCCG
Source organism: Candidatus Competibacterales bacterium (assembly GCA_050330975.1). Classification (GTDB taxonomy): domain Bacteria; phylum Pseudomonadota; class Gammaproteobacteria; order Competibacterales; family Competibacteraceae; genus JBHJHK01. Next base: position 10,951 of record JBHJHK010000392.1, read on the forward strand.
CAAGCCGGTGATGGCCGCCCCGTAGGCGGGCCCCAGCATGTAGTCCAGCAGGGCGTAGCGGGCCGCCAGGCGCTCGGCATCGGGGTCATTGGCGACCACATGGGCAGCCATGGCCCACAGCAAATAGCCCTCCTTTGGGGCGGCATAGCGGGCGGCGACGCCTCGTTCAACGGCGACAAACACCATGGGCTCCCAACAGTCCATGACGTGGACCTCGCGGTTGACCAGCAGATTCACCGCCTGCTCAAAGCTCGACCAAATGACCCGAAATTGCCCGGCGCGCTTTTGCTCGATGAGAAAGTCCATCACCGTGGCCAACTCCGATGGGGTCATATCGGCGGGGTCGGCGATGGTGGCCAGGCCAGCACTCTTGAGGTAGAGGGCCGTTTTTTGCCCCGCCGTGGTGTAGTTGTCCTCCAGGGCCACGTAGCCTTTGAACTTGGGGTCAAACAGGGCGGCATAGGAATCCAACTCGCCAGTGATCTCCGGCAGGTAGGCAAAGGAATCCCCCTGGAGAACCGTGGGCACGCCGTAGACCCGGTCTCGGTAGCCGATGAAGTCGAACCCCGGAGTGCCCGGGGCCAGGTAGGTCTGGATGTAGTCGTTGGCGGCCCAGTGGGGCATCTTTTCGATGTCGATGGGCAGGATGAGGCCGTTGTCCACCAAGGGCTTTTGCATGCCGCCGACGATGTTGATGACGTCGAAGCTCTGGCGGCCACCGCCGGCGATGAGCTGGTTGAGGACTGCCGCTGGACCATTGCCCATGGAGACCACATTGACCCCGAAGTCCGTGGCCGATTCAAAGGCCGACCAGTTGCCGTTGGGGTCGCCGACGCCGATGTCGGCCAAGGTGAGGGTGAGACCGTCGGCGGCCCGGGCGGGGGGCAATGACCCACCCAACCCCAGGGCACCCGCGGCGCCGGCGAGGGCGAGGAAGCGGCGCCGGGACGGGGAAGGGGGGGCGAATACAGCAGTGGAGCGATGTTTCATGGTGTCGGCCAAAGCTCTTGGATGGACGTTGCATGCCGGGGACAGGGCGCTCCACCCAGTGGGTGGTGGAGCCGGGTTCGGTGGAGCATCACCCGGGCAATAATAGCCTCAAGGTTAGCTCAGCGCCGGGACCACTGCCAGCCACGGGCCTTCGCCCCCGCTGTCACCCCGGACCGGCTCGCCCCTAGCCTTGGGATTGTTGGTCCTCATCGACGATGTTCATCTGCCCCACGATACCCTCCCCCAGGGGTACGCTGGCAAAGGGACCCCCTTGGCAGTGGCGGGCCGGGTCTTGGGGATCCACGGGAGGAGCGGTGGGCAAGATATCCTCGGCAAACTCCTCGGCGTTGTCCTTGGGGCGATAGCCCAAGAAACTCGCCTTGGCATTGTCCACCGGGGCGCGGTCGTTGGCGGAGACTCCGTAGACAATGGTAAACCCCACCACCGGTGTCTCGACGCTGCGCAGCACCAACTCCACCAGATCGTCGTAGCTCAGCCAAGTGCCCAGGGCCCGCTCGTTGTTCACCGCAGCACAGGAGAGAATCCGCAGACACACCGCCTCGATGCCCCGCTTGTCGTGGTACATCCTGGCCAGGTCTTCGGCAAAACACTTGGCCAGGCCGTAAAACGTGTCGGGGCGGTGGGGAACGTCGGCGTCGATGTACTGGGTGCGGGGGTACATGCCCACGGCGTGGATGGAACTGGCGTAAACTACCCGCTTGACCCCACAGCGGTAAGCCGCCTCCCAGACGTTGTAGGCGCCGATGAAGTTGGGCCCCAGGAGCTTTTCAAACGGGGCTTCGTCGACGATGGCGGCAAAGTGCACTACCGTATCCACTCCCTGGAGCAAATCCAGCATTTGATCGAGCTCGGCCACGTCGGCCTTTTGGTAGCGCTCCTTGGGGTGGAGGGGGCCGATGTCGTCCACTAGGTCACAGCAGACCAACGCCTCGGCGCAGTCGGCCAAAGGCCCCCGCAAGCGGGAACCCAACCGGCCGTGGGCCCCCGTCAAAGCAATTACAGTCATCGCAGATCCTCGTCGTTGTCCACAGCGCCCAACAATGCCCGGCCCATGGCTAGACTGTTAGTGGGCCATTCGACCTTTGTCAAAATCCGCAGTCCCCCGGGAGTCGCCGTTCCCCACCGGCGATCTACACCGCCGGCGTTTGGCCACCCCACCTCCACCCCCACGCGAGCTCCCCCATTCCGGCCCCCGTTTTCCCTGTCCCTCCTGCCCCCGTCGCCCTGGGCACCGGCGGCCG
>JBHJHK010000393.1:0-3843 GCA_050330975.1 Candidatus Competibacterales bacterium
CGCGGTTTGGCCTGATGCTCGGCCTGGATCAGTGGGTCATCGAGCGGGTCTTTGACCTCCACGGTCGACATGCCTCACCGCGGCGTTTCTTCATCCACCTCTGCGGTGCCACCCTCGACGACCCCCACTTCGCCGCCTTCGTCACCGACCGCGCCGCCCACCACGGCATTGATCCCAAGGGCGTGGTATTTGAGATCACCGAACAGGTGGCCATCAGCCGCTTGATGCGGGCCCGCGCCACCCTGGAAACCCTCCTGAACCAGGGTTTTCAATTCGCCCTCGACGATTTTGGCACCGGGGTGGCGAGCTTTGGCTACCTCGACGAACTGCCCGTGCAGTTCGTCAAGCTCAGCGAGCGCTACATCCGCTACCTCGACAGCGACCCCGCCAGCGGCATCATCGTCCGAGCCCTAGTGGATTTGGCCCATCTCCACGGCCTGAGTTGTATCGGCGAGGGGGTGGAGAACGCCGCCGTGTTGCAGTCGGTGCAAAACCTTGGCATCGACTTTGTCCAGGGTTACCACCTCCATTACCCCGAGCCCCTCGAAGAGGTCGAAGACCCCACAAGCCCTAGTTCAACAATGCCAAGACCCCCAGAAGCGGCACGATGACCCAATGGGGTCGGTTGTTGAGCTCGTAGCGCAGCTCGTAGAAAGCCTTTTCTAGGGTGAACAATTGGATAAGCGCCTTGGCTTGGTTGGCGTCGGCGGGGAGTCCAGGGCTTGCCGCCGCAGCTTCAAAGTAGCCCGTCAAAAAGGCGTCGGCCGTCACCTGCTCCCAGGCGGCAGCAAAGGGTGAGAGCCTGTGGTAGTCGTCGGGGCGATCCTGAGTGACGTCGAGGAGGGCGGCAAAGGCGGCGTAGTAGAAGGAGCGCAGCATACCGGCCACGTCCTTGAGGGGCGAGTGCTTGGCTCGGCGCTCCTCCAGGGTCCGGGTGGGCTCCCCTTCGAAATCGATGATGATAAAGTCGTTGCGGGCTACGAGTACTTGTCCCAAGTGGTAGTCGCCGTGGTGGCGAGTGGCCATGGCCTGGAGTTGTCCCAAGGGCAGTTCCGCCAAGCGCTCGGGAAGGCGCGGCCGCAGGGCCAATAGCCGATCGGCGCACGCCTTGGCGTCGACTTCCAGTCCCCCCCGGGCGCGCTCCAAAAGCTCAAAGCTGGCCTGGGCCTCGTCGAGAATCTGGTTGACCCAGGCGTCGGTCATGGCCGCCGTCACCGGGATGGGGTCGAAGGCCGGGTCCCCCGTGGGGGTGCCCAAGGCGCAGTGCAGTTCGCCGGTGCGTCTGCCCAACGTGTCCATGAGTAAAAGGTGGACGGAATGGTGCTCGGTGGCGGGCCACGGGCTATCCACTCCCCGCAGGGCATCGTCGTTGAGGGAACGCTTGAGGTAGTCGACGCTGTATTGCCAAGCGTCCCCTTGGTTGGCCTTGAACTCCTGGAGCAATCCCAAGGTCGTGACCTGGCCGTCATCGGCGGTGAACGCCACATACCCCCCTAGGCGGGCAATGGTAGCCATGGGTTTGGCCTCGGTGAGAAAGCGTCCCAGTTCCAGCTCGGGGTTGACGCCCACCTGGAGGCGGCGGTAGCCCTTGAGAAACGCCCGCTCCCCCACCACCACGGCGGTGTTGCTGCTCTCCGCCGTCAACCGGCGCACCGATAAGGCGCTGAGATCCCTGCCGACCAGGTCGTCAAAGGCTTCGGTGGCCACAAATTGCACCGTGCCCCGCAACAATCGCACCTCCAGACCTTGTGCCATGGCCCGCACCACGGCGAGGCTAAACTGCTCGTCGGCAAAGGCATCATAAAGCATCCCCACTTGGGCCTGGCGACGCACCTTGGCCAAGGTGGCCCACCCCGTGGCGCGGATGCGATCGTCGTCTTGGCCCTCCAAGGCCAGTCCCAGGGGCACAAAGTAGCGCTGACTGGGGCCATTTTGCAGAGTGACGCGACACTGGAACAGCAGCCATTCCCGCTGGCCGTCTTGCCAGCGGTCCCAGTGCTCCACCTCCACCTGTTCCACTACGGCCCCCTTGGCGGCGTACCAGCGCTGGTTTCGGAGATAGGCCGGGAGCACATCCCGTTCGAACTGGCGGCGCAGGGCCAGGGCCATGGTGGCTCGGTTGCCGGCGATGCGCTCGGGAAAGAAACTGTCCCAGCCCTGGAACAATACCAACACCGGCAGTTCTTGGGGTGGCAAGTGTTCCTCGTGCCAGGCGGGGATGTCTTCGTCTACCCCCAGGCGAAACCAGTAAAATCCGTACCCCGGCAAAGTGAGCAAATAGGGTAGCTCGCCGATGGGGGGAAAGGGGGTGTGGCCCAACAGCTCCACTGGCACCCGTCCCTGGAACTCCGCCAAGTTGAGCTCCACCGGCTGGGCGTAGCGGGATAAATTGGATACACACAAGATCACGTCGTCCCGGTACTCGCGGATAAAGGCCAGGATCTTGCGGTTCCCCGGGCGGATAAAGCGCAGTGTGCCCCGGCCAAAGGCCCGGTGGCCCTTGCGCACCGCAATCAAGCGCTTCATCCAGTTGAGTAACGACGAGGGTTCGCGGCTCTGGGCCTCGACGTTGACGGCCTCATAGCCGTAGATGGGGTCCATGATGGGGGGTAAATAGAGCCGTTGGGGGTCGGCCTTGGAAAACCCGGCGTTGCGGTCAAAGCTCCACTGCATAGGGGTGCGCACCCCGTTGCGATCCCCCAAATAAATGTTGTCCCCCATGCCGATCTCGTCGCCGTAGTAAATGATCGGCGAGCCCGGCATGGACAACAACAAATTGTTCATCAACTTGATCTTGTCGAGGTCGTTGTCCAACAAAGGCGCCAGCCGCCGGCGAATGCCGACGTTGACCCGCATCCTGGGATCGGCGGCGTAGACGTTGTACATGTAGTCCCGCTCTTTGTCGGTGACCATCTCCAGGGTCAGCTCGTCGTGGTTGCGCAGAAAAATCGCCCACTGGCAGCCCGGAGGGATGGTGGGGGTCTGCTCCATGATCTCGACGATGGGGTGGCGGTCCTCCTGGGCCAGCGCCATGTACATCCGGGGCATCAAGGGGAAGTGGTAGGCCATGTGGCATTCGTCCCCCTCGCCGAAGTATTCCCGCACGTCTTCGGGCCACTGGTTGGCCTCGGCTAGGAGCATGCGGTGTTGGTAGTGGCCGTCCACGGCGGCGCGGATTTGGCGGATGGCCTCGTGGGTCTCGGGGAGGTTTTCGTTGTTGGTCCCCTCCCGCACGCAAAGGTAGGGAATGGCATCCAGCCGCAGCCCATCGACGCCTTGATCGAGCCAAAAGCGCATAATCCGAGTCACGGCCCGCACTACCTGGGGGTTGTTGTGGTTCAAATCGGGCTGATGGGAGAAGAATCGGTGCCAGTAGTACTGCTTGGCCACGGGGTCCCAAGCCCAGTTGGAGGTTTCGGTGTCGGTGAAGATGATGCGGGTGTTGGCCAGGGCTTGGTCGGTGTCGCTCCAGACGTAGAACTGGCGCTTGGGTGAGGCCTTGGGGGCGTGTCTTGCGGCTTGGAACCAGGCGTGCTGGTCGGAGGTGTGGTTGATGACAAGCTCGGTGATGACCTTCAAGCCGCGGCGGTGAGCCTCTTTGACAAAGGCGCGGAAATCGGCGCGGGAGCCGTAGTCGGGGTGGACGTTTTTGTAGTCGGCGATGTCGTAGCCGTCGTCGCGCAGGGGCGAGGGGTAGAAGGGCAACAGCCAGAGGGTATTGACGCCCAAATCCTGGATGTAGTCGAGGCAGCGGGTGAGGCCCTTGAAGTCGCCGATGCCATCGCCGTTGCTGTCTAGGTAGGCCTTGACGTGGAGTTGGTAGATGATGGCGTCTTGGTACCA
>JBHJHK010000394.1:0-2295 GCA_050330975.1 Candidatus Competibacterales bacterium
CCCCGCACCACCATCCAGCAGGTCACCACCACCGACCCCCACCGCCCCCCACCGCAACGTTTGGCTATTGGTGAGTCTCGCCGGTGTCGCGCAAGTGCTGGTAAATTCCCAAGTGGTGATAAATTTCAACGGCCTGAAGGCGCAAAGTATCACCCTGGCGGCGAGCGTCACCCTGGCCGTGGCAGTGGTCATGGGACCGGTGCTAGGCGCCCTCAACTTGCTCATCGGCAGCACTCTGATGCTGTGGACGGGGCGCTGGCTCAACGGTCAAGCCTTTGGCCAGACCATCAAAGCGGCCTGGGCTTGGTCGAGTGTCCCCACCATCTGGGGGCTATGGCTGTGGATACCCCAGTTGGTCGTGTACAGCTATATATCCACCTACCGATTCTCTCGATCGCCGAGCGTCACCCCCGATGACCTCAGATTTACGTTGGTGGTATTGACCAGCCTCCTCGTGCAGATAGTCATCACCCTCTGGGGCTTGGTGGTGTTTTTGCAGTGTCTGAGACAGGTGCAGGGCTTTTCAGCCTGGAAAGCCCTGGGCAATGCCCTCCTGGCGGGGCTCGTGTTTACAGCCCCCTGGGTGATCATTGGTATCCTGGCAGCGGCGTTGTCCTAACCCCCCACCCGCTGGGGGTCAGGACTCCGGGGTTCAGACCCAGGCGGCCCGGCGGCAAACTTGGGCATCAAGTCCAGCAGTTGGCGGGTGTAGGGGTGGCTTGGGTTTTCAAACAGCTGTTCTGTGGGGGAGACCTCCAACAACTGCCCCCCCCGCATGACCCCCACCCGGTCGCACATCTGGCGGATCACCGGCAAATCGTGGGAGATAAACAGCATCGACAGGCTGAGCTCTTGTTGCAGATCCTTGAGCAAATTGAGGATCTGGGCTTGGATGGAAACGTCCAGGGCCGAGGTGGGCTCGTCGCAGAGCAAAAACCGCGGCCGGGTGGCCAGAGCCCGGGCGATGGAGATCCGCTGGCGTTGACCGCCGGAAAACTCGTGCGGAAAGCGCTGGGCCGCCGCCGCCCCCAGGCCCACCACCTCTAAAAGGTCCGCCACAATGGCCACCACCTCGGTTTGGGTGGGGGCCAAACGGTGAAAGCGGATGGGCTCGGCGACGATATCCCCCACCCGCCAGCGACCGTTGAGGGAAGAAAAGGGATCTTGGAAGATCATCTGCATCTGTCGGCGATAAACGGCCACCTCCCGGCGGGCCCCCAAGGCGGTGAGGTCTTGACCTGCAAAGCGGACCGCGCCCCCCGTAGGGACGTAGAGGCCGGTGATCAACCGCGCCACGGTGGATTTCCCCGAGCCCGACTCCCCCACCAGGCCAAACACCTCCCCGGTGCCGATGGCAAAGGACACCCCGGCCACGGCATCCAAATAGCGCCGTCGACTCGGCCACCAGGAGGCGCGGATGGTGAAACGCATGGCCAGGTCATCCACCTCTAACAGCGGCCCCTGGAGGGCGGCGTAGTCCCGGACCTTCCCCAGCCAGTGGCTGGCCAAATCCAGCCCAGGCCGAGGGGCGGCAGCAGCGCCATAATCGAGACTGGGAAAGCGCGCCAAGCGCCGGTCGGCCCGGGGCACCGCGGCCACTAGGCTCTGGGTGTAGTCGTGGCTGGGTTGGGTGAGCACCTGGGCGGTTGCCCCCTCCTCCACCGATACGCCCCGGTACATCACCACCACCCGGTCACAGGTCTCGGCGATGACCCCCATGTCATGGGTGATGAGCACCATGCCCACCTGCCGTCGACGACATAAGCTCTTGAGCAGATCCAAGATCTGGGCCTGGACCGAGACATCCAAGGCCGTGGTGGGCTCGTCGGCGATGACCAACTCCGGCTCGCCACACAATGCCAGGGCGATCACCACCCGCTGGCGCATCCCCCCGGAGAATTGGTGGGGGTAGTGGTGGATCCGCAGGCCGGGGTCGGGGATACCCACCTGCTGGAGCCACGCCACCGCCCTCGCCTTGGCATCCCCATCGCCGAGCCCCAGGTGGCGCTGGAGGGTGACCATGAGCTGGCGACCGACGGTCTGGAGGGGGTCGAGGGAGGTGAGGGGATCTTGAAAGATCATGCCAACCCGCCGTCCCCGCAGGGCCCCCTTGGCCACCTCGTCAAGGGTGTCGATGCGCTCGCCCCGCAGGTGAATGGAACCACCAGTGATGCGCCCGGGGGGCTCTAGGAGGCCAGTTACGGCGTTGCCGATGGTGGACTTGCCGGCCCGCGCTTCGCCCCCGACCCCCAAGAGTTCCCCGGGCCCCATACCCAAGCGCAGGCGGGAGATGGC
>JBHJHK010000395.1:0-3860 GCA_050330975.1 Candidatus Competibacterales bacterium
GGCCTGTGTCTTTGGTCGCCCCGACCGCCGCCGGCGCGAGGCGGTCAACGCCCACTTGGTGCTGACCCCCCACCAACCCCGCCCCACCGCCGCAGAACTCCACGCCTTTTGCCAAACCGAACTCAGCGCCCACAAACTGCCCGAGGGCTATTGGCAAGTCCTCGAACTCGCCTACACCGCCAGCGGCAAGCTCATCCGCGACGGCGAGCAGCTGGCGGCCAACGCCGCTGCAACGCCCCTGGTTTAATCCGCGTCATCCGCGTCATCGCTCACCCCAAGCCCCACCGACGCCCCACCGACGCCCCATCAACGACAACCGCTCTAGAGGCTCCCCATGGCGAATCCCCCTGCCCCAGCCCCCGCCCAGCTCATCGACGAGCTAGAGCACATCATCGTCGAGCGCCACCTCAAGGGGGTCCCCCCCGAGGGCTTCGATCGCCACTATCCGTTGCTCGACCACGGGGTGCTGGATTCTTTGGGGATGATCAATCTCATCGGTTATCTCGAGCAGCGCTACGCCGTAGTCTTTGAAGATCACGAAATCCTCCCCGGGCACTTTGCCTCCATCCAGGCCTTGGGAGACTTGCTAGCCGGCAAACTCAAGGAGTGATTGTTCCCGTCGTCTTGCCCCAACAGTGTCAATCAACAGCCTTGTTTGACTGAGCAAAGGTATTCCATGGTCGTTGACTCCACCCATCCCCTTTCCCATGGTCAGCGGGATTTTTGGTTTATCCAGCAAGCGGCCCCCGATAGCTTCGCCTGTAATATGGCTCTACCGCTGCAGTTTGAACAACCGCTGCAACACGAGCCACTCGAGCGAGCCCTAGAGCAATTGATTGCCCGGCACCGCCAGCTTCGGGCTGCGTTTGGCGACCACGACGGTATTCCCTTTCAACGCTTTAGCGACCAAGATCAAATGACACCGGTTTGGATTGACGCCGGTGGCTGGGACATCGACACACTCCAACAACGGCTTCGACACTACACCCAACAGCCCTTCAATCTCAGCAAGGGCGTGTTGGCTGTTACCGTCTTTATCGCCGCTCCCGGTGGCGATCTACTATTACTGAACCTTCACCACATCGCTGGTGACGCCGCTTCATTGGCCATTATCGGCCAGGAGCTCGTGACACTCTACGCTGCGGCCCGTGGGGGTACAAACCCAGCGCTGACGCCGTTGGTGGGCGACTACATCGATTTTATCGAGTGGGAGAGCCAACAACTGACCGGCCCCACTGGCCGACGGGCAAGCCGCTATTGGCAGCGTCAGTTGGGCGATGAAATACCGCGTCTCCAGCTCTTTGGCAACGCGCCCCGCGTCAGTCGTCGCCCTCGCTACCAGGGTGAGTATTGCCATCAACCGCTAGCTGCCGACCTCGTCGGCGCACTCAAAACGTTGGCTCAGCGTTGTCACACGACCCTTCCAACCCTTCTGTTGGCCGCGTTCCAACTGCTACTGCACCGCTTTAGTGGCCAAACGGATCTGTGGATTGGCGTGCCCACAGCCGTGGCTCGGAATCAGCCTCACTTTGCACCACTGGTGGGCTTCTTGGTCAACCAAGTGATGGTGTACTCCCACCTTCCCCAAGACGCATCGACCGCGTTTGATGATTGGCTACGGCAAACGGGGCGACAACTCTTCAACGGTCTACGCCACCAGCCCTATCCCATCGACGCACTCATCCGAAGCCAGCAACGCGACAGTAGCTCCCCATTCATCCAGGTTAGCTTTGGCTTTGAATCGTCCAAATTGTTGCCGTGGCGTTTTTGTGCAGGTGATGTCATAGCTATCCGGCACGACCTTGACCAAATGGCAGGCCATTTCGACCTGAGTCCCACGGTTATTGAAATGGCCGACGAAAGCCTGCTCCTCAAGCTGCGCTATCGTCCAGAACTTTACAACGCCAAGGCCATGACCCAGCTAGCTACGCACTACCGGCAATTGCTCAGTACTATTGTCACCTCAGAACACACCCCCATTCAGCGACTCTCGATAATCACTGACAACGAAGCCCAAATACTACGGGCATGGAATCAAACATCAGCTGATTACCCCAAGAACCAGACCTTTATCGATCTCTTTACCCATCGAGCAGCCCAACTTGCCGATCGCGTAGCCCTTCGCAGCGATCAGGGGACACTCACCTATGGCGAACTCGATTCGACCTCTAGCCGTTTGGCTCGCTATCTCATCACTTGTGGCATCGGCCCCGAAGTCACCGTGGGCCTTTATCTGAGGCGATCCCCCGATGTCATCATCAGTCTGCTGGCGATTCTCAAGGCCGGGGGGGCCTTTGTACCCCTTGATCCTGACTATCCCAGCCAGCGCTTGACATTTATGCTAGCTGATGCAAATTGTAGCGTCGTCATTACCCATGAAGCTCTGCGACCACAATTGATCAGCCTCAGTGGCGACAACAGTGAGATTGAACAGAAGGTCCTGTGTATCGATCAGCCCACGATAAAATCGACCCTGGCGACACTAGCGCCAACACCCCTACAAGCCGCCGAGCGCCGCTCTCCCGTAACCCCGACAACCCTGGCCTATATCCTCTACACGTCCGGTTCCACGGGTCAACCCAAAGGCGTAGCAGTCACCTTGGCTGCCCTGACATCGCGTTTGCGCCACTTTCAATCTATTACCCAGCTGGAACCGAGAGATCGTTTATTAAACCTGACGCCCATGGCCTTTGATGGCGCCATCCGCGAACACTTTTTGTGGGCATTGGCGGGGGCACAGCTGGTTATTGCGCCGGCGGGCACAGCCGAAGATCCCGTCAAGCTCATCGACCAGCTACAAACTCAGCAAATCTCCTGTTTACGGGTCTCCCCCACCCTATTGCAGGGATTACTCCAGCACTTCAAACAACACCCTGATACCCTTCGCAACAGCGCTCTCCGTGTCCTGTTTATCGGCGGCGAACAGGTCACGGCGGCTATGGTCGATGCATTTGCCGCCCACTTTGCCCATCAGCCCCTGGCGATATACGCCGTCTATGGCTCGACCGAAGCCCAAGATGTCGCCATCCACCGCTGCGATCCAGGGGAATGCGACCCCCTCCCCATGGGCAAGCCGGTGACCAATACTCAGCTCCATGTCGTCGATGACCAACTCCATCTGCAGCCCATCGGCGTTCCCGGTGAGCTCGTGGTGGGGGGTCTGCAGATAGCGCGGGGTTACCACCGCCGCCCCGAGCTAACGGCACAGGCCTTTATCGACAACCCTTTTGACCGGCAACGGATCAATGACCCAGGGGAGGGGCGGCTCTACCGCACTGGCGATCGGGCCCGCTGGCGCCATGATGGCACCTTGGAATTTTTGGGGCGGCGGGATTTCCAGGTCAAGATACGGGGTATGCGCGTAGAGTTGGGGGAAATAGAGGCGACGCTCATGGCTTGCCCCGAGATTGCCCAAGCGGCAGTCGTCGTCCAAAGCAATGACCAGAATCAGTGGCTTGTGGCTTATCTGGTACCGTCGGGGCCCGGGGGCGATCTCGAAACCCCTCCCGCTGTACTCGACCTGGCAGAGTGGTTCGATGTCGCCGTCATACGCAGCCAACTGCAGCGCTACTTGCCCGACTACATGCTTCCCGCGGGCTATGTGGGACTCAGCCACCTGCCCCTCACCCCCTCGGGCAAAATCGATCGCCGGGCGCTACCCGTGGTGGAAGCCACTTCAGCCCAGGCGCCCTACGTCGCCCCCCGCAACGAGACCGAGGCGTTGCTGGCAACGCTGTTTGCCGAACTGACCCAAACCCCAGCGGTGGGTATTAACGACCACTTCTTTGAATTGGGCGGCCACTCGCTGCTGGCGGTTCAGCTCACCGCCCGCGTCAAAGAACAACTGGGACTGGAACTGC
>JBHJHK010000396.1:0-2551 GCA_050330975.1 Candidatus Competibacterales bacterium
CCCCCCCCCGTCCTTTTTCCGCCGCGCGGCCCACCCGGGAGCCCCCGCGCCCCCCGGGGGCGGCCCCCATGGTGGGCGGCCCCCCCCCCGTGGGGGGGGCCCCCGCCACCTGGGGCATACTGCGACTCTTGGACGTCGCCCCCCATTCTCCCCGCTACTGCACCTCGGCCATGATGTTGGCCTCCCTAGCCCCGGGGGTGTCGTGTTTCCCCTTTGTGGCCTCGGCCCTGGGGGACGAAGCCCTAGCTCGGGTCGCCGTGGCCGATTTGGGCAATAAATTATTTGTCCTGGTGGTGCTCTACTTGGTGGCGCTGCGGCTGTTGAGCATCGGCGGCACCGCGGTGTGGCGGCTCCTCACCCCGGGGAGGCTGTGGGCCCTAGGACGCAAGTTCGTCGTCGAGCCCATCAACGGTTTCGTGTTGATCGCCGTGGCCCTCCAGGCCCTGGGCCTTGGCTACGCCGCCGTTCCCGCCGTGGGACGCCACCTCTTGGAGACCATGGCGCAACTGCTGCTGCCCCTGGCGATGATTTTCATCGGCTTGTGCCTGCGGCTGAAATCGGGGGACGGGTTGGTCATTTTGTGGATTTTGCTGTTGCGGGCGGGCGTGGCCTTCCTCATCAGCGCCGCCTTGCTGGCCGCGGTGCCCTTGGATCCCCTATCGGCCCTGGTGACGGTGGCTTTATTACAGAGCGCCTGTAGCTTTTGGCCCTTGACCCATATCGATTTTATCCAGGGTAAAATGGCCCAGGCTTCCGCCGACGCCAACAACCGTAACACCCAGACTACTAACTTCGACCACGACCACGCCATGGGGCTATTGGCCATCTCCATGCCCTTTTCCAGTGCCATCGTCGTCGCTGTGCTGTTGCACAAAGACGCCATCGTCCATCCGCCCATCCAGGCGGTCCTCGGATCCTCGTTGCTGCTGGTGGCGGCCCTGTTGTCCGTGGGTTGGCAGCGCCGAACCCTGTTGGCTCCCTAGAGGGCGAGGGACCCCGGGGGCGCAACCCCCGGGGAAAAAAGCTATAAATGCAAAAAAAACGCTATTTTGCTCCCATCTGAGAATGTGATAGCGTGCCAATGGCTCCACGGTATTGCAGTTGAAAAGTCTCAATTTGAGGGGCCGTTGTTTGACCGGTGATCGCAACTGTTGACAGGAGGTCTCAGGTGAATAGATTCGCATTCTTCAAGGTGTTGTGCATCACAGTGCTCGTCGCAGCGCTCCCCGTCCTCGGCTACTGGTACGTGGGGGTTTACAGCACTGAAGCTCCGTTGCGGGCCGCCGCCGAAGGCGAGTTGCGGCAAACCGCCGACCAGTTGGCCGCCGAGGTCGACGCCTGGATCGATGAAAATCGCGCCGCGCTAACCGAAGCTGCCGCCCTGCCGGGGGTCAAGGCCATGGAGCCCGCGGCCCTTCAGGCCGCCGTCGACCGGGTGGACGGCGACCACGAATGGGTCTACGTCGCCCACGTGGTCGACACCGCGGGCAACAACGTGGCCCGCAGTGACGGCAAGCCCCTCGTTTACTACGGCGACCGGGGTTACTTCAAAGCCATCGTCGACGACGGCGCCCCCTTCGCCCACATCGTCGCCATCGGTCGCACCAACAACCAACCGGCCCTGGTGCTGGCCCAGGCTATCACCGATGCCCAAGATCAGCTGGCGGGGCTCATCGTCACCGGGACGCGGCTGGCGGACATTTCCGCCACCGTGGTGGACCGCCGCCTGGGGGAGACCGGCTACGCCATCTTGGTGGACGACAACCGCCGGGCCATCGCCCACGGCGACGCCGCCACCATCGGCGCGGTGTTGATGGATCTGGACGCCCACCCCGCCCTGCAGACCCCTGCTTTTGACCAGGTGCAGACCATCGTCGCCGATGGGGTGGAGAAGCTCGCTTTGGTCAAGCCCTTGGAACTGGGTTGGCAACTGGTGTTTTTGCAACACACCGCCGAAGCCCACGCCGCCGTCGCCGAGCGCTACAACACCCTCTGGCTGGTGACGGGCTCTGCTCTAGCCTTGGCCTTGGCGGTCAGTGTGCTACTGGCACGGCGGGGACCCAAGGGCGCCGCTGGGCCCCTGGACACCGTTTCATCCTAGGGCGGCTCAGTCCCCCCGGGGGGACGAGGGCCGTGGCGATTGAGCGGGCAGGGCCATCGCCGCCCCCACGTGCCTTTCCCGCCGCTCGGCCGCCAGGATCACTTGGCGGCGGCGCTCGGCAAAGGCCGCCCGCTGGGTTTCGCTGAGGCGGTCAAAGCAGTGGGGGCAGGATAGGCCTACGCTGTAGCGGGGGTCGCGACACTCCCCGGCGGATAACGGCCGCCGACAGGCAAAGCACTGGATGTAGCAACCGGGGCGCAACCCCCCATCCACGATCACCCGCTGGTCGAAGACAAAGCACACCCCCCGCCAGCGGGACGCCTCCGCCGGCACCTGGCGCAGATACCCCAGCACCCCCCCCGCCCACGGGTGGACCTCGGGAAAACCCCCGGCCAAGAGGAAAGAGGTGGGCGTTTCGCGGCGGAAGCCGCCCGGGCAAAACATCCCGAC
>JBHJHK010000397.1:0-5014 GCA_050330975.1 Candidatus Competibacterales bacterium
TAGGGCAGCTCGGGGGTGAGGAACAACAGCGGCAGGGGCGAGGAGGGGGGCATGACGGGCGGGACGCCTCCATGGAGAGCCTGAGAGGGGTATAATAATAAATTCTCCGAGTCCCAGATGGTAGCAACCGCGGTGAAGCCCCTCGATTTTATCGTCATCGGCGCCCAAAAGGCCGGCACGACCTCGCTGTTTGAATATTTGCGCCCCCACCCCGCCCTCTGCTTGCCGGCGGAAAAAGAACTGCCGTTCTTCGTCCGGGACGACCTCTTGGCCCAGGGCTGGGAGGCCGTCGCCGCCCGGCACTTCGCCGGGGCCAAAGACCACCAGCGCTGGGGCACCGCCTCGCCCCAGTACATGGGGGACCCCAGGGCCCCGGCCCGCATCGCCGCCGCCTTTCCCGAGGTCAAGCTCATCGCCTTGCTGCGCAATCCCATCCAAAGGACCTACTCCCACTACCAGATGAGCTGTCGCCGGGGTTTGGAGTCCCGGCCCTTTGCCCGGGTGGTCGAGGAGGCCCTAGACCCCGCCGCCCTCGCCGCCGCCCGCCGTGCCCCGGCCCCCGACTACGCCGCCGGCTACCTGGCCAAGGACCCGGCGGTCAACCGCTTTTACGTGGTGTGGAGCGAATACGGCCGCATTCTGGACCACTTCGCCCAGCATTTTGCCCCGACCCAGTTCCACCTGGTCTACACCGAGGCGCTCCAGCAACAGCCCCGGGAGGTCCTCCGGGGGATCTTGGCCTTTCTCGATGTCGACGCCGAGTTTGTTCCCCCCAACCTGGGGACGGTGTACCACCGGGGCGGTGGTCGGCCCTGGGTGCCCCAGGCTTTGCGGCGGCGGATCATGGCCTTGGGGCCGGTGCGGGCCCTGTGGTCCCGGGTTCCCGGCGACCAGCAAGGCCGCCTGCGGCGCTGGTACGAGCGCCTCAACGTCCGGCCCAAGGCAGCGGAGCCGGGCCCTGGGCCCCTGGAGCGCCAGCGCCTCGCCGAGCATTTTCGCGCCGATGTGGCGGCCCTGGTGACCCGGGTGGGGCGTCCGGCGCCGTGGCCGGAGTTTCCATGACCTCCCCGGAGGGGGCGATGGACCGGGACGCTTGGCCGCCCCCGGTGGTGGGGATGCTGGGCCTGGCCTTTGACGCCGTCACCCTGGAGGCCACCGTCGCCCACCTGGCGGAGCTGGCCTTGGCCCGGCGCCGGGGCGAGGATCGCCCCCTGTGCCAGGTGGCCACGGTCAACGTCGATTTTCTGGTCAATGTCTACGGTTGGGGGCGGAGTGTGCGCCATCCAGAACTCCGTGACGTCCTGCGGCGGGCTGGCCTGGTGGTGGCCGACGGCATGCCCCTGGTGTGGCTGAGTCGCTTGTTGGGGGCGCCGTTGCCCGAGCGGGTGGCCGGTTCGGATCTGGTGCCGGCCCTGGCGGCTCGGGCGGCCCAAGAGGGGCTCAGCCTCTATCTGTTGGGGGGTCGGGAGGGGGTGGCACAGCGGGCCGCCGAGGTGCTGCAAAGGCGCTACCCGGGGCTCGTCATCGCCGGCTGGCGCTCGCCGATGATCCACACCGCGGGGCCACAGCTTCCCCGGTCTTTGGCATAGGACCGGGCGTTGGTGGCGGAGATCAACGCCTCGGGGGCGGATGTGTTGTTGGTGGGGCTGGGCAATCCCAAGCAGGAATTGTGGATCGACCGCAACCGCTCGCGTTTGGCCGTCGCCGCCGCCATCGGCGTCGGTGGCACCTACGAGTTTATCGCCGGCACGGTGTCCCGGGCACCCGTGGGGCTGCAGCGGGCCGGCTTGGAGTGGCTGTATCGCCTCACCCGCCAGCCCCGCCGGCTGTTCAAGCGCTACGCCGTGGGGCTGGTGGCCTTCGGCCATATGGCTGGGCGACCGCTCTGGGGGCGGTGGTGGCACGGGCGAGGGGGACAGGTCGCAGCGACCCTATCGGCGCTTAGGCTAGAGGATCCCACGGGACGGCTCGTGGTGGATTGCCAGGGCTTGAAGTGCCTCCATCCCAGGGCCCAGGGGCAGTTGCTGCGCACCTGGCGCCAGTGTTGGTTGAGGCAACGGCCCTTTTGGGTTGTGGGGGTGGAGCCCGCCCTGCGCCGCTCTCTGGCGGTGGCTTACCTCGACGACCTGGTGGCGCCCGCCAACCCATGGCTTCGACGCCAGGGCAATGTGCTGGCTCGCCAGTTAGAGATGGTTCCAGCGCCCCTGGGCATTGTCATTGTCATCCGGGGGCGTTGGGAGGGGGCTGCCCTTGGGGCTGCCCTGGCGGATCTGGTTTTACCTGACCCCCGGGAAATCCAGGGGACGTTGGCCATCGATAGGTCTGAACTCAGCTCGGTGGACGGGCCCGGTGGCGTCGCCCTGGCGGACTTCGAACGGCGGTTGACCACATTGGGTTTTCGGGTTGTGTGGGTCGATGGTTGAAGTGCCCCGTCAACCCTCGGCCGGCTTGAATTTAAAGGGCTTTGAGAATTTCTGCTTGCCGGCCTTGATGAAAAATCTTCCCCCTTTGATGGGCATGGTTTTACCCTTCGGCGGCTCTTGTTCTAGGGTGAAATAACCTATCAAGGTTAGGGCATGCTTGTGGTTTTTTTTGAGGACTAGATCTTTGATCTTTGTGTGATGGGTGTGCTCGACGCCGGATTGCTTGATGGAAAAAAAACCCATGGGTAGTTGTTGGGTGATGGGTATGGCGTAGTCCATATCGATTTTT
Organism: Candidatus Competibacterales bacterium; assembly: GCA_050330975.1. GTDB lineage: Bacteria > Pseudomonadota > Gammaproteobacteria > Competibacterales > Competibacteraceae > JBHJHK01. The sequence goes on from JBHJHK010000397.1 coordinate 2,713, forward strand.
TTTATCCATTTGTTGTTTTTGTTGGCCACGTAGGCGCCGCTGAGCTTAAAGTCCCTGTTGATGGCCTTCAAGTGAATATTCAGACGACAGAGGAGCTTTTTGTTGTCGATGACCCAGTCCAGGTCCGCCAGAGGTATGCTAATAGCTATTTTTTTGTAAAAAAATCGATACCAAAGCCCGACGATGGCGACAATAAATGCCAAGATGATTAGCGTCAATTGAATTTGTTCTAGATTCAAGGTCGTCCCCTTTTTTCATCGTTGACTCCAAATCTCTAGGGCAAGAGGTCTCACCCGGGCACTTATTGAAGGTGTGGACAACAGCTGCACCTCCATGGGCCAAGGGCCACCTCAAATCCCACGACATTATCCAGCGCAACTTACCTTAACCCATTTTAAACAAGGGGGGCAGGGGAGCCCGGGGCATCAAGGGTTTTTTATATCATCACTTTGTTGGCTTGCCGAGTCGCTGGGATTTAGGCCGATTCACGAGGTATTCACAGTGGATGCGCTAAAATCGCCCTAAGTGCTGGTCCGCAGGGTTCCAGTAGAGGGGTTGTGAGGTGCTATGAGCTTGTCGAGCAGCGATTTTGGTCGTCGCTATGGCGTGGATGACCAAGGGTGGTTGAAGTGGTGGCTTGGCCCGTTGTCGTCGAGGGTTCAGCGTGGAAGGCCGGATCCATGCCTTTTCAAGGGGTGGGGAGGTCGATCCTGGGCCGAGGCGTTCACCCAGGTCACCCTGGGGGCTGTGGCCTGGATGGCCCTGGCGCTGCCAGGGATCGCCATGGCTGCCACCTTTGACGCCGAAAGGCTTGAGGCCGTCCTGGACTACCCCATCGTCTACGTCCGCCAACCTCGCCATGGGGATACTATCGCTTCTCGCTGGCCCGACTTCGACCGCCCCTTCCACGCCGAACCCGACAGCGATTTGGTGTTGCGCCATCCCGATGGCAGTGAACAAGTGTTGGCGGACGTCACCCGGGGGGCGGTGATTGACCCCGCGGTTTCCTTTGATGGCCAAAGGGTTTACTTTGCCGTCCTCTACCAACCCTTGGAGGATCGTCCGCGCCGGGGGGTCAAGACCGGCGGTGCCGACTTGTTTGTGGTCGACATCCCCTCTCAGTTGGGGCGGCAATTGACCTTTGATGGTCTGGAGGGGGTGTTTAACACCGGGCCCTATCCACTGCCCGGGGGACGGCTGGCTTTTACCAGTACTCGCACGGGCTACCGCGCCGTGGGCCAGGGCAGCCTGGTGACCCAGCTCTACGTCATGGACGTCGACGGCCGCAACGCGTCCCCCATCGCCCCCATGACCCACCAGGGGGCTCTCCACCCCTACACCTTGGCCGACGGTCGCCTGGCTTTTTCCTCCCAGGAGGGCCAGGGCCTGCGCAGTGACCAGTTGTGGGGAGTGTGGTCGATTTATCCCGACGGCCGGGAGTGGGAGCCGATGGTGGGGGCGTTTAACCACGGCAAGGGCTTCCACTGGTTTGCCGAAACCAGCGACGGCACCCTGGTGGTGGGGGATTACTACCGCCGCAACAACTTTGCCGCCGGCGCCCTCTACCGCATTCCATCCCCCGGCCCGGGCCAGCGCCCCCTGTTCCACGGGGCGGACGGCGGCGGTGAGTTTCGCGTCGACGGCTTTGCGCCCCTGCCCTTTGCCCCCCGGGGCATGGTCACCCTCGCCCCGTGGGCCATCAGTGGCGACGTGCCATCCCCGGTGTCCGACGGCGTCCACCTGGGCAAACTGACCCATCCCAGCCCGGCGCCGGACAATGGCTTATTGCTGGTGTGGCTCGACGGCCCCGCCAACAACCGGGGTGCCGATGGCGTGCCCATGCCCGACAGTGGCATTTACCTGTTGCCCGAGGTGGCGGCGACTGTCGATCATCCCCGGGAGCTCCAGCGGGTGGTGAATGACTCGCGCTGGAACGAGGCCCAGCCCCGGGCGGTGGTGCCCTATGGGGCCATCATGGGTCGGGACCAGCCGGTGATACTCCCCGACTTACCCGTGGAAGGCCAGCGCCTTGCCCCCGGCGAGGCGGCGGGATTGGTGGGGAGCATCTCGCTGCTGTTGCGGGAAACCACCCCGGCCTTTGCCGAGTCCGACCCTTGGCGGGGTCTGGGGGCCTTTAACCGCGCTCCCCGGGGGGCACAAAATTGGCTGACCCAGGGGGCCGCCGCCGCGGTCTATGGCGATGACGAGGTCTGGTGGGTGCGGATCTTGGCGGCAGAGCCCCGCCCGCCTGGGTCCCAGGCCTTATACAGCCACGCCGACGCGCGCCTCCCAATCCAGGGGG
>JBHJHK010000398.1:0-4455 GCA_050330975.1 Candidatus Competibacterales bacterium
CCGGCGCGAGCCCGACAAGGCCCCGCCCCCCGCGTCCCCTGTGCGCCGCCAGCCCTGAGCCTGCCGCCGCCCCCTCGACGAGGTCAGCAATGGTCCAGCCCCTCAGCTGTTTTAAAGCCTACGACATCCGCGGCCAGGTGCCCCAACAGCTCGACGAAGACATCGCCAGGCGCATCGGCCTGGCCTTCGCCGCCGAGTTCGCCCCCCAGGCCGTGGCCGTGGGGCGGGATATCCGCCTGACGAGCCCAAGCCTTTGCCAGGCCCTGGCCGACGGCCTCATGGCCGGCGGGGTCGACGTGGTGGATATCGGCCTGTGTGGCACCGAGGAAGTCTACTTCGCCGCCTTCCACGGCGAGTTGGGGGGGGGCATCATGGTCACCGCCAGCCACAACCCCGCCGACTACAACGGCATGAAATTGGTGCGGGAGCGGGCTCGCCCCATCAGCGGCGACAGCGGCCTCCCGGCCCTCAAAACCAGGGCCGAGGCCGACGACCTGCCCGTCGCCGCCCAACGGGGGAGTTATAGCCGCCAAGAGGACAAAACCGCCTATATCCAGCACTTGTTGAGCTATACCGACCCAGCCCAGCTCAAACCCCTCAAGGTGGTGGCCAACGCCGGCAACGGCGGCGCCGGGCTGATCATCGACCGCCTCCAAGATGCCCTGCCCCTGGAGTTCGTCAAACTCCACTTTGAGCCCGACGGCCGCTTTCCCAACGGCATCCCCAATCCCCTGTTGCCGGAGAACCGCCAGGCCACCGCCGAGGCGGTAGTGGCCGCCAAGGCCGACTTGGGCATCGCTTGGGACGGGGACTTCGACCGCTGCTTTTTCTTCGACGAGCAAGGGCGGTTTATCGAGGGCTATTACCTGGTGGGTCTTTTGGCCGAGGCGGCCTTGGACCTCCACCCCGGTGCCGCCATCGTCCACGACCCGCGGTTGGTATGGAACACCATCGACTTGGTCGAGGCCAAGGGCGGCCGACCGGTGCAGTCCAAGACCGGCCACGCCTTTATCAAAGAGCGGATGCGCCTCGAAGACGCCGCCTATGGCGGCGAGATGAGCGCCCACCACTACTTTCGAGACTTCGCCTACTGCGACAGCGGCATGATCCCCTGGCTGCTCATCGTCGAGCGGATGGCCAAGACCGGACGGTCGCTGTCGAGCCTGGTGGACGAGCGGATCCGGGCCTACCCCTGTAGCGGCGAACTCAACTTTCGCCTCGACGATCCCAAAGCCACCCTCGCCGCCGTTGCCGCCCATTACCAGGGGCAAAACCCCGCGGAGGACACCACCGACGGTCTGAGCCTCACCTTCGCCGACTGGCGTTTCAACCTCCGGGCCTCCAACACCGAACCCCTGGTGCGCCTCAACGTCGAGACCCGGGGCGACGGCGAACTCCTGGCCCGGCGCACGGCGGAATTGCGCCAACTCCTCGAATCGTGAACAGCCAGCCCATGCCCGCCAGTCCCTACGTCCCAAGCCACCTCCAGCAACTGGAAAACGAGAGCATCTACATCATCCGCGAGGTGGCCAGCGAGTTTGCCAACCCGGTGCTGCTGTTTTCCATCGGCAAGGACTCCATGGTGTTGTTGCGCTTGGTGGAGAAGGCCTTTTACCCCGGGCGCATTCCCTTTCCCCTGCTCCACGTCAATACCACGTTTAAATTCCGCGAGATGATTGAGTTTCGCGACCGCCTCCCCCGTGAGCGCCATCTCGAGCTCATCGAGTGGATCAACCCCGAGGGCCTCAAGGCCAAGATCAACCCCTTTGACCACGGCACCCAACGCCACACCCATATCATGAAGACCGAGGCCCTCAAACAGGCCCTGGACCACTACGGTTTTGACGCCGCCTTTGGCGGCGCCCGGCGGGACGAGGAAAAGAGCCGCGCCAAGGAGCGGGTGTTCTCCTTTCGGGATCGCCACCACCAGTGGGACCCCAAAAACCAGCGCCCAGAGCTGTGGAACCTCTACAACAGCCGCCTGGCCAAGGGAGAATCCATCCGGGTGTTTCCCCTCTCCAACTGGACCGAGCTCGACGTGTGGCTGTATATCTACTACCAAGACATCCCCGTGGTGCCGCTGTACTTCGCCGCCCCCCGCCCGGTGGTGGAGCGCTCCAACGCGCTCATCATGGTGGACGACGACCGCCTGCCCCTAGGCCCCGGCGAGGTTCCCCAACAGCGCTGGGTGCGGTTTCGCACCTTGGGTTGCTACCCCCTCACCGGTGCCGTGGCCTCCACCGCCACCACCTTGCCCGCCATCATCGAAGAGATGCTGCTAAACCGGGCTTCGGAGCGCCAGGGGCGGGTTATCGACTACGACGAGGCCGGATCTATGGAGGACAAAAAGCGCGAGGGTTACTTCTAAATGTTCGCCGAGCAAATCAAGGCCCTGGGGATCGAGGGCTTTTTGGAGGCCTACCGCCACCGGGAACTGCTGCGCTTTTTGACCTGTGGCAGCGTCGACGACGGCAAATCCACCCTCATCGGCCGGCTTTTATACGACGCCGGGGCGGTATTTGAAGACCAGTTACAACAGGTCATCAAAGACTCGGCCCGCTTTGGCACCACCGGGGGCGGTTTGGACTACGCCTTGCTGGTGGATGGCCTGGCCGCCGAGCGCCAACAGGGCATCACCATCGACGTGGCCTACCGCTACTTCGCCACCGAGCGGCGCAAATTCATCATCGCCGACACCCCGGGCCACGAACAGTACACCCGCAACATGGCCACCGGCGCCGCCAACGCCGACCTGGCGGTGATCCTCATCGACGCCCGCAAGGGGGTCCTCGACCAGACCCGGCGCCACGCCTTTATCGTCTCGTTGTTGGGCATCCGCCACGTGGTGGTGGCGGTCAACAAGATGGACCTGGTGGATTTCGACCAACAGCGCTTTGAGGCCATTCGCCGGGACTACATGGGGTTTGCCGCCAAACTCCAGGTGAGCGACCTGCATTTCGTCCCAGTGTCGGCCCTAGAGGGGGATAACGTCGTCGCCGAGAGCCCCCACATGCCCTGGTACCAGGGGGGGGCGTTGCTCAATTACCTGGAAACCGTCCACATCGCCTCGGATCGCAACCTCATCGACCTGCGCTTCCCCGTCCAGGGGGTGATCCGCCCCCACGGCGACTTCCGCGGTTACAGCGGCACCGTGGCGGCGGGGATCTTGCGCCCCGGCGATTCCGTGGTGGCGCTGCCATCCGGGCGCCAGAGCCGGGTGGCGCGGTTGGTGACCGCCGACGGCGACCTAGACGAGGCCTTTCCCCCCCTGGCGGTGACGGTGGTCTTGGAAGACCATATCGATTTGAGCCGCGGCGATATGCTGGCCGCCCCCCACAACGCCCCCGCCCTGGATCGGCGCTTGGAGGCCATGGTGGTGTGGATGGACCACGCGCCCCTGGAGCTCGACCAGCGCTACCTCATCAAGCACACCACCCACACCACCGAGGCCAGGGTGGCGGCTTTGCGCTACCGCATGGATGTCAACAGCCTGCGGCGCGAGGAGGCCGCCGCCCTGGGCCTCAACGAAATCGGCCGGGTGGCGTTGGAGACCAGTCGCCCCCTGGCCTGGGATCCCTATGCCAAAAGCCCCGCCACGGGGGCGTTTTTGCTCATCGACCGCCTGACCAACGCCACCGCCGGCGCCGGGATGTTGGTGGATCGCACCACCAGCGACCAGGCCCTGGGACGCCACCGCACTGCCGTCGACGCCGGCACCAACCTCCGACCCCAGGTGTCGGGGGTGGATCCCGACGCCAAGGCCCAGGCCCTGGGGCAAACTCCCTTCACCGTGTGGTTCACCGGCCTCCCCCGCTCGGGTAAGACTTCCTTGGCCCTGGGCTTGGAGCGGGCGCTGTTTGACGCCGGTCGCACGGTGGCGGTGTTGGACGGGGAGAGCCTCCGGGCCGGGGTCAACAACGACTTGGGCTTCGACCCCGGGGATCGAAGCGAAAATGTCCGCCGGGTCGCCGAGATCGCCCGGTTGTTCAACCGGACTGGGGTCATCGCCATCGTCGCCCTGGTGGCGCCCCGGGAGATCGATCGCCAGCGGGCCCGCACCATCCTGGGAGAACAGTATCTGGAAGTGTACTGCGACGCCCCCTTGAGCGTGTGTGAGACCCGGGACGACGCCGGGCTCTACCGCCGGGCCCGGGCCGGGGAAATCGGCAACGTCACCGGTATCGACGCCCCCTTTGAGCCCCCGGTGACCCCGGCCCTCGCCGTCGACACCCAGCACCTAGACGTGGCCGCCGGTGTCCAGGCGGTGTTGGGGCTGTTGAGCCAGCGGGGGCTGTTGTCCCAGTGAACCCCGAGACCCCCGGGCGCCAGCGCTACTTGGATCCCCCGGCCGCCCGGGCCGCCCGGGCCGCTCGCCGTTGCGACTGGACCCTCACGCCCCCCCAGCTCGACACCCTGGAGTTGCTCCTCAGCGGCGCCCTGGCCCCAGCCGTGGGG
>JBHJHK010000399.1:0-9297 GCA_050330975.1 Candidatus Competibacterales bacterium
CCACCGCCCGGGCCGTGGGGGAAGGCCGCGCCGACCTGTTGACTCTGTTCGCCCACCGCCGCGACGTCCTCTACGGCCCCCCCCAATCCCCCAGGTCCGTCCCGTGAACCCCCCCCTCAAACCCGATACCCCCAAAACGGCCCAAGGAGAGCCCCCCACCGTTGGCACCGCGGTCAAAGACGGGCTGTGGCGCCACAACCCCGCTGCGGTCCAGTTGTTGGGGCTTTGCCCATTGCTGGCGGTGTCCACCGACGTGGTCAACGCCCTGGGGTTGGGATTGGCCACGGTGGGGGTCATGACGGCCTCGGGATTTGCCGTCGCCCTGGTGGGCCCCTTCTTGCGCCCCGAAGTCCGCCTGCCCACCTTTGTGTTGATCATCGCCACCTTGGTCACCGCGGTGGAACTCCTCCTCCAGGCCCACTGGCACAGCCTCCACCGCAGTTTGGGGATTTTTTTGCCGTTGATCGTCACCAATTGCGCCATCGTCGCCCGGGCCGAGGCCTTCGCCGCCAGACACCGCCCCCTGGCGGCGGCCCTGGACGGTTTGGCCATGGGTACGGGCTTTGCCGCGGTCTTATTGCTCTTGGGAGGGATGCGGGAACTCTTGGGGCAGGGAACCCTCTTTGCCCGCGCCCATCTGATATTGGGCGATGGAGCCCGCGATTGGACCCTCAGCGTGGGGGCCCACTACCCGGGCTTTTTGCTGGCCCTGTTGCCCCCGGGGGCCTTCTTGAGCCTGGGTTTGCTCATCGCCGCCAAAAACGCCATCGACGCCCGTCGCACCGCCGACCCAGGGCGCCGAGCGCCGCGATGACGACCACGCGCACCGACCATCGAACCCCCGGGGTCCAACCCCACCGACCACTTGGCTTGAGGAGACCGACCATGGCTTTTCAATTCCCCGACCTGCCCTACGACTACAGCGCCCTAGAGCCCCACATCGACGCCGCCACCATGGAGCTCCACTACGGCAAGCACCACAAGACCTATTTCGACAAGTTCACCGCCGCCATCCAGAATACCCCCGCCGCCGATCAAAACCTGGAGACCATCTTGGCCGAGATCTCCAAATACCCGGCGGCAGTGCGCAACAACGGCGGCGGCTTCTTCAACCACACCCTGTTTTGGAACTGCATGTCCCCCAACGGCGGCGGCCAGCCCCAGGGGGAATTGGCCAGTGCCATCGACAGCACCTTCGGCTCCTTTGGCCAATTCCAAGAGCAGTTTGGCGCCGCTGGCGTCGGCCAGTTCGGCTCGGGCTTCGCGTGGTTGATCGTCAAGGACGGCCAACTGGCCATCACCTCCACCCCCAACCAGGACAACCCCCTCATGGACGTGGCCGCCGTCCAGGGTACCCCCATCCTCGGCCTGGACGTCTGGGAGCACGCCTACTACCTCAAGTACCAAAATCGCCGCCCCGAGTACATCCAAGCCTGGTGGAACACCGTGAATTGGGACACCGTGGCCAAGGGCTACGCCGCGGCCAAGGCCTAACTGGCGTCGGCGGTAGCCCGATGACAAACACTGGGGAGCCACGGGGCCCGGCGGCCCGGGCGGCGGGTGGGGGACAGTGACCCCCCGCCTCGACACCTGGGACGCCGCCACGCCATGACCGTGGGTTTCAAGGTCGTGGTCCTGGGGGCCACGGGGGGCCTCCTGGAAGGCAACCTCAACGCCTTCCTCATCGCCCCCCGGGGTCATCAACACTTCGTCGCCCTGGACGCCGGCAGTTTCTCCGCGGGGTTGGAGAAGGCCTGGTCAGCGGGGAGTTTTGGCGATATCGAAGTCCCCGGCGACACCGACCTGCGGCCCGAGCGCTGGATTCTCAACCACTGCGTCAAGGCCTATTTGATTTCCCACGCTCACCTGGATCACGTGGCGGGGTTGGTGCTCAACTCCACCGACGACGCCGGCCCCAAGCCTCTGTTGGGCCTAGCCGAACCGCTGAATTACCTCCGGGAACATCTGTTCAACTGGCGGATTTGGCCCAACTTCGCCGACAGCGGCACGCCCCCTTGCCTGGGCAAGTACCACTATCAACTGCTGAGCCAGGGACGCTCCCACCCCATCGAGCACACGGCCATGACCGTGACCCCCTACCGGTTGAGCCATTCCGGCGACTATCGCTCGACGGCGTTTCTCATCGAAGCCCAGGGTCACCACGTGTTGTTCTTCGGCGACACCGGGGCCGATGCGGTGGAAAACAGCCATTGCATTGCCACCATCTGGGATCAAGTGGCTCCCTTGGTGCGGGATGGCTATCTCAGGGGGGTGTTGCTAGAAGTGTCTTACCCCAACAGCAAGCCCGTCGACCAACTCTACGGTCACCTGACCCCGGCGTGGATGCTCCACGAATTGCACCAACTGGCCCGACGGGTCACCCATTGTGGGGCCAGCCATCCCCGCCCCTTAGAAGGGCTGACGGTGATCATCACCGCCATCAAACCCAGCTTTCGCAAATGCACCCGGGCGGATGAACAGATCCGCCAGGAGCTCTTGGCGGGCAACGACTTGGTGGTGAACTTTGTGTTTCCCCACCAAGGGGAGTGCATCGTCCTTTGAAGGAAGCTCGGGGAATCCGTAACAGTGGCCGGACGCCAGGGGAAGCCCACCTAGGGAAAGGCTACTGGGTATCGTTGGTCTCTTCCCGGGGTTTGTTGCGCACCCGGATGATCAACGAGATGTCGTCTTGTTGGGTATCGGCGGGTAGGGGGGGGAGGGATTTGAAGATGACCGAATCCGGTTCGATATCCACCAATTCGCCGGTGTCGACGTTGAAAATGTGGTGGTGAATTTCGACGTTGGAGTCGTAGAAAGTCTGGTTGGCATCGACGGGAATCTCCCGCACCAAGCCGCGACTCACAAAGAGATTGAGGGTGTTGTAAACCGTGGCGCGGCACACCGTGCGTTGATTGCGGTTGACCTTGGCGTAGAGTTCTTGGGCCGACAGGTGGGTTGGCGTCTCCAGCAGTGCCGTGGCAATGCGCATCCGCTGGCGCGTGGGGGCGATACCCGCATCCCGCAACCGCTGGGCGACGTCGGCCGCCGACCGAGATTTTATGGGTTGGTGAGTTGCCATGGCGAAGGCCTCGCTCTGCTACCGCTGACCGTCCAGTTAGTCTGCCACCGTCGACTGCCTGAGCCCGAGTTCAACTTCATGAAAGTAAAGAGGCAACGGCATTCTACAACAACCGTCCTTGGAACAGGACTGCCAAGAACCGTCAAAGTGGGGATCAGGGATGTTTGTAGGCTTAAAATAGTACTTCATCGGTACTGTTTTAGTCCACAAAAATATGAAGTAGTTTCTATGGGAAACAACGACCTAGGGATTGTTAGCTGTCGGAAGTTGAAGAAGGCTGGCGGACATATCCCACGGGGGTGGGTTTGAGTGCCGAGGAGAGGACTTGAACCTCCACTGGGTTTCCCCAACTAACACCTGAAGCTAGCGCGTCTACCAATTCCGCCACCTCGGCAAGCTAAGGTCCAAATTATTGGACCCGTCGTCCATCTTGTCAACAGGCGGTTCAGTCCTGACCTTCCAGTTCCCGGGCCATGGCTTGTCGGGCTCGGTCGGCAGTCTCCCGCAGGGGATGGCCGATGGGGGTTTGGTCGAGGAGTTCGTCGAGGGCGTCTATGGCCTCAGCCCCCCGTTGGCTGTTCCACAGGGCCAAGGCCAAATTGTAGCGGGGTTCGGGCTGCTCCGGGGGCGCCAATTCTCGGGAGCGCTCCAGCAACATCACCGCCTCGGCAAAACCGGCGACATCTTGTTTTTCGAGGGCCTGGGCGTTGAGGGTCTCCCCTAGGTCGTTGAGGGGCTGCCACTCCTCGGGGGCCAGTGCGTGGGCCTTGCGCAGGGAGGCGAGGGCCAGGTCCCGGTGGCGGGGGTCGGTGTCGTACAACCGCCCGCGAAAGTAGTGGGCCTTCCAGTGTTGGGGGTGGCGCTCCATAAATTCGTTGGAGGCCCGCACCGCCGCCTCGGCATCCTGGGCGGCGATGGCAAAGGTGATCCAGTTGGCGTAGGCCTCGGGATTGTCGGGATCCCGTTGGACCTGTTCTGCTAAGGCTTCGGCCGTCCCGACCCAGTCGTTGAGCTTGAGGCGAACAGCTGCCATCTTGTCCCAAATCAACGGCTCCTGGGGCAGGAGTTTGGCCGCATCGCTCAACGCCTCGGCGGCGTCCTCGGCCCGACCGAGGACGCACAGAGCATCGGCCAGGGCCAAGTGGGCATCCAACCGATGGGGCTGCTGGTCGATGATGGTCTTGAGTTCGGCCACTTGAGCCTTGGCCTGGGCTTCGTCGAGCCCAGGAGAATCGTCGCGATCAACCACGGCACCTTCCTTCCCGTCAGCGAGAAACTGGTGAGCCATTAAAGCAAACTCCCAAAGATTCGCCTAGGGCCATGGCCTCTCCCACTTCCAAAGCCCGCCCTGAATCCCCCCACTGGCATTGCTCCTAGCGCCGGCTAAACTCACCACTGCCAGCTGCGTAAGTTGACAGGGCCAAAGCCAGGGCAACAAAATTGAAACACCCGCACCGCAACAGGGCAAAGCCGCCCCCACGCCAACCCTCTCACCCATCCACCACCCCGACCAGTGTCCCGTGGCGTGCCGCGTCGCTACAATCCCACTCGCAGCGCACTGTATCTGTCGACCGACGTCCAGTCCCTCGAATCACAACCAAACCACCATGTGAGGAAGCCCCATGGCTCTAGAGTCCTATCGCGACCGCGATCCCTTGGAAACCCAGGAATGGCAAGAGGCTATCGACGTCGTCATCGAGCGAGAGGGCACCGAGCGGGCCACTTGGCTATTGCAGCAAACCGCCTCCAAGGCCTACATCGCCGGCGCCGAACTCCCCGACACCAGCCGCACCCCCTACCTCAACACCATCCCCGCCCACCAGGAAAAGCCCTACCCCGGCGACTTGGCCATCGAAGAGCGCCTCCAGGCCATGATGCGCTGGAACACCGCCGCCATGGTGGTCAAGGCCAATAAAAAGCCCGCCGAACCCGGTGGCCACATCGCCAGCTACCAATCCTCCTCCACCCTCTACGAAGTGGGTTTTCACCACTTCTGGCGCGCCCCCAAGGGGGATTTCGACGGGGATTTGATCTACATTCAAGGCCACGTTGCCCCGGGCATCTACGCCCGGGCCTACGTCGAGGGACGCATCGACGACCAGCAGCTGGAATACTTTCGCCGGGAGGTGGACGGCAAGGGCGTGTCCTCTTACCCCCACCCCTGGTTGATGCCCCAGTTTTGGCAATTTCCCACCGTGTCCATGGGCTTGGGCCCCATCACCGCCATCTACCAGGCGCGGTTTATGAAGTACCTGCAAAACCGCGAGCTGATTCCCCCCTCGGACCGCAAGATATGGGTGTTTCTGGGCGACGGGGAAATGGATGAACCCGAATCCCAAGGGGCCATCGCCTTGGCGGCCCGGGAAAAACTCGACAATTTGATCTTTGTGGTCAACTGCAACCTCCAGCGCTTGGATGGCCCAGTGCGGGGCAACGGCAAAATCATCCAGGAGCTGGAGGGCAACTTCCACGGCGCCGGCTGGAACGTCATCAAGGTCCTGTGGGGCTCGGGGTGGGACAAGTTGTTGGCCCAAGACCACAACGGCCTGCTGAAAAAGCGCATGAACGAATGCGTCGACGGCGAATATCAGAACTTCAAATCCAAGGGCGGGGCCTACACCCGGGAACACTTCTTCGGCAAGTACCCGGAACTCAAGCGCATGGCCGAGTCCCTGACCGACGACCAAATTTACTACGACCTGCGCCGGGGGGGCCACGACCCCGTCAAGGTCTACAACGCCTACCTGGCAGCGGTCAGCAGCAAAGACAAGCCCACGGTAATCCTGGCCAAGACCGTCAAGGGCTACGGCATGGGCGAAGCCGGTGAGGGAATGAATATCACCCACCAGCAGAAAAAAATGGGGGAAAACCAGCTCCGGGCCTTCAGGGATCGGATCCACGTGGAGGTGTCCGACGAGGCCATCAAAGACGCCCCCTTTGTCCGTCCCGACAAAGACAGCCCCGAGGAACGCTACCTCCACGAGCGGCGCCAGGCTTTGGGGGGCTATCTGCCCCGGCGCCGCGGGGACGTGGAGGCCCCCTTGACGGTGCCCCCCCTGTCCACCTTCGACATGCTCCTCAAGGACTCCGGGGAGCGCACCTTGTCCACCACCATGGCGACGGTGCGGATCATCGCCACCTTGGGGCGGGACAAAAACCTGGGCAAGCGCCTAGTGCCCATCATCCCCGACGAAGCTCGCACCTTTGGCATGGAGGGGATGTTCCGCCAGTTGGGGATCTACGCCCCCGAGGGGCAAAAATACATACCCCAGGACGCCAAGGACATCATGCCCTACCGGGAGGATCGCAAGGGCCAGTTGCTCCAGGAGGGCATCACCGAGGCCGGTGCCTTTTCATCGTGGATCGCCGCCGGTACGGCCTACAGCAACCACGGCATCCAGGTGATCCCCATCTACCTGTTCTACTCCATGTTCGGCTTCCAGCGCATCGGCGATCTGGCCTGGGCGGCGGGGGACAGCCGCGCCCGGGGCTTTTTGATCGGCGGCACCTCGGGACGCACCACCCTCAACGGGGAGGGTCTCCAGCACCAGGACGGCCACAGCCAAGTCTTCGCCCAATTTATCCCCAACTGCATCGCCTACGACCCCACCTTTCAGTACGAGATCGCGGTGATCTTCCACGAGGGCCTCAAGCGGATGTTTGAGCGCCAGGAAGACGTGTATTACTACATCACCACCATGAACGAGAACTACCACCACCCGGCCATGCCCGAGGGGGCCGAGGAGGGGATCATCAAGGGCATGTACAAACTGCGCGCCAGCGAGGCCAAGGGTCCCAAGGTACAGCTGTTGGGTTGTGGCACCATTTTGCGGGAGGCGTTGGCCGCCGCGGAACTCCTGGAGGCGGACTTTGGCATCGCCGCCGACGTCTACAGCGTCACCAGCTTCAACGAACTCTACCGCGATGGCCACGACGCGTTGCGCTGGAGCCGCCTCCACCCCGAGGAAGCGCCGCGCCAAAGCTACGTGGCCCAGTGTTTGGGGGATGGCGGCCCCACCATCGCCACCACCGACTACATCAAGTTGTTCGCCGAGCAGATCCGCCCCTTTGTCCCCACGGCCTACGTCACCCTGGGCACCGATGGCTTTGGCCGCTCCGACAGTCGCAGCCGGCTGCGGGCCCACTTCGAGGTGGACCGCCACCACGTGGCCGTCACCGCCCTCAAGGCGTTGGCCGACGAGCAAAAGCTCCCGGCGGCCCGGGTGAGCGAGGCCATCGAGCGCTACGAGATCGACCCCGAAGCGCCCAATCCCCGTTTGGCCTAACCTCACATTAATAACAAACCGAGGAGGACTGCACCGTGAGCGCCACAGAGATTCGGGTACCTGACATCGGCGACTTTTCCCAGGTGGACATCATCGAGGTGATCGTCCAACCGGGGGATCGCATTAAAGTCGACGACCCCTTGATCACCCTGGAGAGCGACAAGGCCTCCATGGACATCCCCGCCCCCGAGGAGGGGGTGATCCGGGAAGTCAAGGTGGCCGTGGGGGACAAAGTCAGCGAAGGGGACCTCATCGCCTTGCTGGAGTCGGCCAATGACGCCAGCGGCGCCGCCCCTGCCGGTGGCGAAGCCCCCCAGGCCGAAGCACCGACGACACCGGCGGCGGGATCGAAAGCCCCTCAGGAGGAGCAAGGCCACCACGCCCCCCCGGAAATGGGTGCCGGCCAGGCCACGGTGGCCCCAGGTAGCGAAGGGCCGGCCCCTGGGGTGGCCCGTGGTCCGGGCCAGGGGCCGAGCTTCGCCCGGGTCCACGCCAGCCCCTCGGTGCGCCGTTTGGCCCGGGAGCGGGGGGTAGACCTCAACCAACTCCAGGGCAGCGGTCCCAAAGGTCGCATCACCCGGGAAGACCTGGAGCAGTTCCTGCGACGGGGCCCATCCCCCGAGGCCCCCGCCAAGACCGCAGCTCCCCCCGTCGCCAGGGTCCCCGAAGGCCAGTCGGGCAGCGGCATTCCCCCGATCCCCGGGGTGGATTTCGCCAAGTTCGGCCCCGTCGAGACCGTCCCCCTCAACCGCATCAAGCGTCTCACCGGGCAGAACTTGTCCCGGTCCTGGCTCAATGTCCCCCACGTCACCCACCACGACGAGTGTGATATCACCGAGCTCGAGGCCTTTCGCCGGTCCCTCAAGGAGGAAGCCCAGGAGAAGGGGGTGCGGGTGACGTTGTTGGGGTTTGTCATGAAGGCCGTGGCGGCCACCCTCCAGGCCTTTCCCACCTTTAATGCCTCCCTGGATCCCAGTGGCGAAAACCTGGTGTTGAAGCAGTACATCCACATCGGCATCGCCGTGGACACCCCCAATGGCCTGGTGGTGCCGGTGGTGCGGGACGTAGATCAAAAGTCGGTCTACGAGTTGTCGGGGGACTTGGCAGCGTTGAGCAAAAAGGCCCGGGACAAAAAACTCGGTCCCGCCGAGATGCAGGGGGCGTCCTTCACCATTTCCAGCCTCGGGGGTATCGGCGGTACGGCTTTTACCCCCATCGTCAACGCCCCGGAGGTGGCCATCTTGGGCCTCACCCGCTCCCAGATGAAGCCCATTTGGAACGGCAAGGAATTCGTCCCCACCTTGATGCAGCCCCTGTCGTTGTCCTACGACCACCGGGTCGTCGACGGCGCCGAGGCGGCTCGCTTCGTCCGCCACTTGGGACAGATCCTCAGCGACATTCGCCGCTTGATCCTCTAGTTCTCCCTCCCCACCAAGCGCCTTGCCGAGGAAACGCTTTTTATGAGCATTGAAGACATCAAAGTACCCGATATCGGCGATTTTAAAGACGTGGATATCATCGAAGTCCACGTGGCCGTCGGGGACGCCATCGACGTCGACGCCCCCCTCATCACCCTGGAGAGCGACAAGGCCTCCATGGATATCCCCGCCCCCCGCTCGGGCACCGTGCAAGAGCTGGCGGTCCAGGTGGGCAGCAAAGTGAGTGAGGGTGACGTGATCTTGCGCCTGGAGGTGGCCGATGCCGCCACGGTGGCCGACCGCTCCCCCCAACCGGCGGTGTCGGGGACGGGGGACGGCCAACCGGCCCCGGGGGATGCCGGCGGCGGCTACGGCAGTGACAGCGTCGAAGATATTCTAGTCCCCGACATCGGCGATTTTAGCGCCGTGGACGTCATCGAAGTCCACGTCCATCCGGGGGATAGCCTCAAACCCGACGATCCCTTGATCACCCTGGAGAGCGACAAGGCCTCCA
>JBHJHK010000400.1:0-8077 GCA_050330975.1 Candidatus Competibacterales bacterium
AGCTGGCCGCGGCGCCCCAAGTGGAGGCGAAACTCGCTAAAGGCCAAATGGGACCGCAGGCGATTGTTGAGGGAGCAACCAAACCAGGTCATCAGAAAAAATAAAAAGGCCGGAGGGGTCGTGCACACGGGGCCCGGGGGATATGCTCCCGTAAAACGGCGCGCCCGGGCGGTGGGGGCCCACCACCTGAGGATGAGGTCCACGGGCGTGGGGCGCCCGGGCGCCCCCTGGGGCCAGGGCCCGTGGTAAACCGCGAGCCGGACCCCATTGGCTCGAGAAAGATCAACAGGAACTGTCCATGGAATCCCTATTCACCGAGGCCCATGGGGTTGTCGCGGCGTTTTGGACCAACGACGCCTGGGAGATCCGCGAGGCCCTCGCCACATCGGGGGCGTGGCCCGCGGGTCTTGGGGCGATGCTCGTCGCCGCTGGGCTTTTGTTGGTGGTCTATCGCCTCATACCCTTCGTCGACCAACACCTAGAACGCACGGTGATGGTGTGGTCCTATCTCATCATTGCCGGGGTCATCTTCGTCGAGGTGTTTCGACGCTTTGTCCTCAGCCAGCAGGTCCCGTGGTCGACGACCCTACCGCCGTTTTTATTTTTGATCATGACCTGGTTTGGTTGCTCCCTCAACATTCGCCTGCGGTCCCATTTGGCCTTTAGCGAGTTTCGCCTCCACTTGGGGCGCCGCGGCCAGCTGGCTTGTCTGATCCTCGACGCCGTCCTCTGGCTGGGATTTTGCTGGGTGGTGGTGGTGACCTCGGCGCGGGTGACGGCCAATTCAGCCGCCAATTTTCAAATTCTCCTGGGCACCAACGACGTGTTGCAATGGTGGTTTCTCATCAGTGTGCCCATTGCCTTCACCTTGATGGCCACCCGGGTTGTGGAAAACCTCATCGATGACATCAATAATTACCGCAGCGGCCGTCCCCTCATCAAGCTGGCCACTATCGGCGCCGACTAGGGGACTAACGACTAGGGGACTAACGACTAGGGAAATATCGACTAGGGGAATACCATGAGCGACGGCACTTGGATTGTCCTCATTTCCATCGGTGTCACCGTGCTGTTTATGCTCGGGGTGCCGGTGTTTCTCGTCATCGCCTACTGGGTTTTGGGCTGTAGCTTGGTCATCGGCATGACCTTGGATAACATCGGCGCCGCCTTGTCGGACGTGTTCACCGATGGTTTTGCCTTGCTCGCCATGCCGCTGTTTATATTGACTGGCGATTTGATCAATCGCTCGGGTATAGCCCGACGCTTGTCGGACTTTGCCTACTCGCTCCTCGGCTGGTTGCGAGGTGGCCTCGCCATGGCGTCCCTGGGGGCCTGTGGGCTGTTTGCTGCGATTTCGGGGTCCAACTCGGCGACGACGGCCACCATTGGCGCCATGCTCCACCCCGAGATGAAGCAGGGGGGCTACGACGAGCGCTTTTCGGCGGCGACAGCCGCCGCCGGCGGTACGGTGGGTATTATTATACCCCCCTCGATCATTTTTATCGTCTACGGTTTTTTGTTGAACCTACCGATTTCCGATCTATTTGTCGCCGGCCTCATTCCTGGGGCGTTGATGGTCATTGCCATGCAATTGGCCTGTTGGGTAATGTGTCGGATCAACGGCTGGGGCCACCTGATACCATTGGAGCTGGGAAGGGTGCTCAAGACCGCCCTGGGGGCTTGGCTGGGGTTTTTTGCCATTGGCCTGGTGCTGTGGGGCATCTACACCGGCAAATTTTCCCCCACTGAGGCCGCCGGCGTCACGGTAGGTTTTTGCCTCATCGTCGGTCTGGCCTCCTTGCCCCTGTATCATTGGTTGGGTAGCGCTAACCCATCACGTCCTGTGACGGAAAAGAGCTACCGGGAGATGATGGTGGTGGAGGGGTTTAGGATCACCGAAGTACCGTCCATTACCCTGCGCTCGGCACAGATTACCGGAATTCTCGCCCCGTTAATCGCCATTTCGGTAGTGATGCAGCAGATTCTCTCGTTGCTCGGCGCCCAGGAAGTGGTCGGGGATTTTGTGCGCAGCATGGGGGGCTACCACGCCGTGTTGTTGACGGCCATGGCCATCGTCTTTATTTCGGGTATGATCCTGGAAAGCCTCCCCGTCACCATTATCCTTGCCCCCATCCTCGCTCCCATCGCCCACTCCGTCGGGGTTGAGCCCCTACATTTTGCGGTGATTTTTCTGGTGGGCGCTTCCATTGGGTTTATCACCCCACCCTACGGTCTCAATCTCTATGTGGCCAGCGGTGTGACGGGGGTTCCTTACTTTCGGTTACTCAAACCTGTCAGCGTTTATTTGTTCGCCCTCATTGTGGTTTGGTTTGTCGTGGCCCTGACGCCCCAGTTGTCCACGGTGCTATTGCCCAATCGATGATGGGCCTCAACGATCGCCACGAGTGACTAGAGCGCATCCATGGACGGCGAAAGTGACAATGGGGCGATCAAATCCATTCCCACCAACTTGCGCATGCTGCTCATCCTCGAAGAAGTAGCGAGGATGGGCACCCCCGTGACCCCAACCGAAGTCAATGAAATTCTGGGTCTCCCCAAACCCACCATCCATCGCCTGTTCGCCACCCTGGAGAACGAAGGTTTTTTGATGCGGGAGATCGATGGGAAATCCTACACGCCGGGGCGGCGATTTCGCAAAATGTCCGCCAACGCCCTGTCCTCCCTGCGGATTCGCACCGCCCGCCTCGCCATTTTAAAGGCCCTCGCCGAGGAGATCGGCGAGACCTGCAACATAGCCGTGCCCGATCGCGGGGCGATGATCTACCTGGACCGCGTGGAAACCCAGTGGCCGCTGCGCATCCAACTGCCCATTGGCACCCGGGTTCCCCTCCACTGTACCGCCAGTGGCAAGTTGTACCTTTCAACCCTCAGCCCCAGTCACCTGGAGCACTACTTGCGGGATGCCAAACTCAAGGCCCACTCCCGCGCCACCCTCACCGATCCCCCGGGTCTCATGGCAGAAGTCCAACGGATTCAAACCCAGGGCTTCGCCGAAGATGCCGAAGAATTTATGGAGGGGATGATCGCCATCGCCGTACCCATCGTCGACGACCGGGGCCGACTGTTGTCGACGGTCTCCTTCCACGCCCCAACCCTTCGCCTGTCCCTCGCCGCCGCCAAGGCTCACCTGCCGCGCCTGCGAGATGCAGCGGCTGAACTCTCGCGCCTGGTCTTGGGATAACTCCAGGGGAATGGAAACTGGCATTTGCCGGGGGATAAGCCCATCATTGACCATGATGGGCTGTAGGTGGTGGGCGACATGGCGCGTCCACCCGTCGACTCCACAGCTCCCAGACGATCTCTATAGCGGCTGTTGCCGGTGATTCGGAGAGTCCTCGATGTCCACCTTTGCCATCACTACCCTGGCCGATGAGATGCAGATCGCCCAAAAGCAGGTGCGGCAAATCACCCCCTTCACCGATCGCTACGGCGATTTTGCCAATGGCGACGCCTATCGCCTGGCGGGGCTGATCCACCAGCGCCGGGTCCGGGACGGAGCCAAACCCGTGGGGCGCAAGATCGGTTTTACCAACGCCTCCCTTTGGCCGGTGTACGGGGTTTATGCCCCCATCTGGGGTTACGTCTATGACACCACCGTGGAACACCTGGTGGGAGGGGAGGGACGCTGTCGCGTCGCTGACTTTGCCGAGCCGCGCATCGAGCCCGAGATCGTTCTGCACTTTACATCCTCCCCCGCTGACGCCACTCCCGAGGCGATCTTGGCGGCCGTCGACT
This sequence comes from Candidatus Competibacterales bacterium, assembly GCA_050330975.1. Lineage (GTDB taxonomy): Bacteria > Pseudomonadota > Gammaproteobacteria > Competibacterales > Competibacteraceae > JBHJHK01. The sequence continues at coordinate 3,757 of JBHJHK010000400.1, forward strand.
GGATCGCCCACGGCATTGAGATCGTCCAGACCCATTTTCCCAGCTGGCGTTTTAAGGCGGCGGATAGCATTGCCTCCAACGCCCTCCACGGCCGGCTGTTGGTGGGACCCCCAAAGCCCGTGGTGGGTCTGGGTTCCCGGGTGATGAAGGATTTGGAGCGGGTCACCTTGATGTTGGCCTGCGATGGCAAAGTGCGGGATGAGGGGCAGGGGGCCAACGTCTTGGGCAGCCCGTTAAAGGCCGTGGCCCACCTGCTGGATACCCTGGCCAACCAGCCCGATGCCCTGCCTCTCCAGGGGGGAGAACTGGTGACCACCGGGAGTTTGACCCAGGCGTTGCCCATCCACCCCGGTGAGCACTGGACCACGACTTTGATGGGGATGGGGCTGTCGGGGCTCAGCTTGATCTGCGAGTAAACAGCCCCGGGAGGGCGGGGCCGTTGCTGGCTTTTGCCGCTGCCACGGGGCGGTGAGGCCGTGCGATGGGGAATAAAAAGCCCCGGGAGGGCCGCACCCCCGGGGCTAGTGTTGGTTGATCCCCTTGGGATGCCATCGCCTCCCAAGGGGGGTCACCACGTCTCTCAGCGCAGCGGCGAGAGGGGTTCGGTCTTAATCTGACCAAGGGAAGTAAAACTCTGGATACCGGGACGGTTTTGGAGGAACTCCACCACCACCCGATCCACCTGATGACCCCTGGAGCGAGACTTGAGGTGCATCTCGTAGACCTGGCCCCCTTGGACGGCCATCACAATGGGCTGGGGGTTGTTGTCGACATTGCGGTTGGCGGCTCGCCACTGTGTCTCTTTGCCCCCACTTTGGTACGACTTGTACATCCCGCCCTTTTGGTCGAGGGGCACTTCCTGGTCGAGGGCTCGGATGAAATTCCCACCGGGGCTTTTTAAGCCCACCCAGGTGTCGTTCTCCTCGGTGGGGTCGTTGCCCTGGTAGCTGCCCAACAGGTTGAGACGGACAAAGCCGTCTTGCTGCACTTCAAAGGCGTAGACCAGCGCCGGGCTGTTGGGAGGATTGCCAAGGCTGTTTTGGGTGGCCTCGAGGTAGCCGTTGCCGCTGGGGGCTTCGTGACCCGAGATCAAATCGGCGCCAGTCTTCACCAGCCAGTTGGTCTGCTCGTCGACGTTGAGGGCCTCTTCGGCCTCAAAGGCGAAGTTGCCGTTGGCGTTGGCGGCGTAGACGCCATCGCCCACGGTTTGAGGATCGTCTAGGTAGACAAACACCACGATCTCCTCCACCACCACGCTGCCATCGGTGACATCGTAGGCAAACACATCAAAGCCAAAGCCACTGCCGGGGGGCGGGGTGTAGCGCACTTGGTTGTCCTCGATGGCCACCTGGCCTTGGAGGCTGCCTTCGCGGTCGCTCAACGCCACTAGGGTCAAGGGGTCGCCGTCGGGGTCGCTGTCGTTGGCCAACACGTCGAGGAGCACTGACTCTCCCCAGATGACGTCGAAGCTATCCCCGAGGATAAGAGGTGGTTGGTTGACCACCTGTTCCTCGACAAAGGTAAAACTCAAGGTGGCATCCCTCAGCACTTCCCCCGAGGCATTGCCGCCGGCGAACTCCACGACCTGCAGGGTGTAGGTGCCCGGCAGGGCAGTCCTACCAGTGAAGCTGGCACCGCCCCCCTGATCGCCAAACAGGGTGTAGGGGGAGATATTTTCCACCTGGCTGTGGTCGATGGGCCCTTTGAGGAGATAGTCCACGCTGTCGGTGCCAGTCTGGGGATCTAGCAGTGACAAGCTGAACTGCTCCAGCCCGGCACTGACGAGATCGACCGTCGCCCCGTCGCTCACCACGGCGACGGTGGAACCATTGGTGGCTTCGATGAGGGCCAATTCCACCGTCGGCTCGACGGGCTCGGGGGGCTCGACGGGCTCGCCGGTACGGCCTACCACGGCGCTGAGCTTGGCGTTGTTGACGGCGGTGGTGAAGTCGATGTTCAAGGTGCCATCGACCACCTCCACCAGTACGGTGACGTCATAGGTGGCGAACTTGCCCACCTCGGCGTGCAGATCCAGATCCGTCACGGCGCTCTCGCCCTCCACCGTGGCGCTGAACACCCGCTTGCCCGAGGCATTCCAGTAAATCTCGGCCAACAGGAGCTCCACTTGGTAGTTACCCGGGGGAACGTCAAAGGCATAGCCAAAGGTCTTGCCGTAGCGCTCGCTCCGGTAGAGAACATCGTCGCTGGTACCAGCGATGGCTTGACTGCCGGAGGTATTGTAGGTTTTGCTGCTGCCCACGCTGCCCTGGTCGGCGCTGTAGACCGTGCCGTCGGCGGCGGTGAAGGCCGGTCCACCGCTGTTGACGGCCACGACCACGTCCCCCTCGCTGCCGCCTGCGGGGGCGTCGACGATCACGTCTACCGCGGCGCTGGCGGTGGCGCCGTCGTCGTCGGTGACGGTGAGGGTGGCGGTGTAGTTGCCGGGGGTGGTGTAGACGTGGTTAGTGGTCGCCCCGGTGCCACTGCTGCCGTCGCCAAAGCTCCAGGCATAGGCGGCGATGGTGCCGTCGCTGTCTTCGGAGGCACTGGCGTCAAAGGCCACGGTTAAGGGCGCCGTGCCCTGGGTGGGGGTGGGTGAGACGTTCGCCATGGGACCTTGGTTGGCGGGCTCGGCCACGTCGATGGCGACCGCGGCGCTGGCGGTGGCGCCGTCGTCGTCGGTGACGGTGAGGGTGGCGGGGTAGTTGCCGGGGGTGGTGTAGACGTGGCTGGTGGTCGCCCCGCTGGCACGGTTGCCATCGCCAAAGGCCCAGGCGTAGTTGACGATGGTGCCATCGCTATCCTCCGAGGCGCTGGCGTTGAAATTCAGCGTCAACGGCGCCGTGCCCTGGGTGGGGTTGGCCGCAATACTCGCCACGGGATCTTGGTTGGGCACCTCGACGCTGTCGTCAAAGGCAAAGCGAAGGGTGATGTCGTCCAAGAGGGTGCCCGAGGCATTGCTTCCGCCAAACACCTCGGCCCGCAACTGATAACTCCCCACCACTGCGGGTTGCTCGTCGTAGTCGGCGCCGTTGTTGCCGATGGCGGCGTAGGGAATCACATTCTCCACCTGGACCTTGCTGCCGGCGCCGCTCAGGGTAAAGCGCACACTCCCCGTGTTGCTCGGGGTGTTGATGAGCACCACGTTGAAGTTGGCCAGGGGATAGGCGTTGAGGTCGATGGTCTCGCCGTCGCCCAAGGGTTTGACCACCTGGTCGGTATCGGCGTCGACCAGCTCAAAGCCCAAGTCGGAGCTGCCGGCCTCGGCGACGCTGACCGACACGGTGTCGACGGTGTCGAGCTCACCATCGGAGGCGAACAGCTCGAACTCATAGCTGCCGGCCTGGCTGAAACTCACCTCGGTGACGGGGCTCATGGGGCTGACGAGGGTCGCCCCACTGGGGCCGGCGATTTGGGTCCAGACGATATCCAAAACGCCATCGGGCTTGCCGTCGTCGTTGACGCTGCCGTTCAAGGTCGTCGTGGTATTGGGCAAGGTGAGACTGCGGTTGGGACCGGCGTTGACGTTGGGGGCTTGGTTGGGCAAAGGCGTACCGTCGCCCCGCTGGACCAATACCACCCAGTCTTGGTTGGGACTGCTGGGGGGATTGCCCAGGTCGACGGTGCCACTGCCGGGGACGGCGGTGACGCTGCCGAGCTGCAAGCTGCCGCCGTTGCGGGGGTCGTACCAGTAGACCTCAAAGGTACCGCCGCCGGCGTTGCCGAGGTTCAAATCCCCCGCGTCGGCGAAGCCCTTGGCCAGGTAGACGGCGTAGACACTACCGGTCTGGCCCAGGCAATAGCCGGGGGTGGCGTTGTCGTTGCCATTGCCGATGAGGCCGTTGCAGTTGTCCATGGCCCAGAACGGCACATCGTTTTCACTGAAAAATCGCAGGGCGTGGCGGTTGTAGTCCCACAGGTTATCGCGGCTGCGGTAGTCTTCGCAGTCCAGATCGTCGCAGGGCTGCTGGTAGCCGAAGTAGTACTCCACCCCGGCCCCCCCTGCCATGATGTTGCCCCACAGGGTCTGGTGACGGATGTCGTCCTGGGAGACGTTGGTGCCGGTGTAGCCCCGGTAGCCGATGTCCGGCGGCGCCCCGGTGTTGGCGTTGCCCTGCTCGTCGTTGGCCACCACCCAGGGCTTGCCGGCCTGGGCACTTTCCTCCACCCACTTCAAGGTGCGCTTGTGGGTCTGGTCCCATCTGTTTTGCAGGGAGGCACCGGTGAGCTCCGAGGCATTGCCGAGGAGGGGAGTATAGACACTGTCCTGTTGGTTGGGATAGGAGTGGATTACGATGTGAGGGTCGTAGGGGTCGGTGTC
>JBHJHK010000401.1:0-5281 GCA_050330975.1 Candidatus Competibacterales bacterium
CGCGAGAAATCGACGGTCAGCTCAATCGTGACTTGGTGGTCATTCACGTGGCGAATGCAGGCAGGCATGGGACACCTCAAGGATTTCAGGGCTTACCCGCTACTCTGCCTCAAAAAATCTATCATGTAAAGGTCGCACCCAGCCAGCCAGCGCCTTAGGCTATCGCCCCTGGCGGATTCTAGTTTTATCGCCAAGCCCCTGGGCCAGGTGTTGCGGGTGACGGTGGCGAGTCCCGACTATCCACTTGTCGTGTTGGTGTGATGTACTATGGTTGGGAAGATAAAGCGCTGGGCCAATGCACATGGGTAACACTATTCAACGAGGATTTCAAAACAAACAACGCCATTCGGCAGCAAGGCTATACGATACAGCCTTTGGCACTAAAATGTCTTTGGCAATCCCCGATGCTGGTCATCGGATTGAAATTCTAAGCCGGGGGATTGATCCATCGTACTCATTTGTCGCCTTGAGTGATGGCCAGGTGATTGGTGTTGCTGGATTCAACACTGCCCGTGGTTCCTTTACCGATGGGATCACTTTTGGTTTGTTAAAGGAGGTCCTCGGGTACCTGGGGGCCATTCGCGCCGTGGCGGTGCTGTCGTTATTTGAGCGAAAGTGTATGGCTGGGCAACTGTCAATAGATGGGATTGCCATATCCCCAGAGGCGCGGAATGGGAGAATCGACGCTGAATTGCTGCATCACATCGTCGAGTACGCGCGCTTTGAGGGGTATCGGTCGATTCGGCTCGACATCATTGATTTCAATATAGGTATTCGCCGCCTGTACGAGCGCGTTGGCTTTCAATCGACGAGGACCCCATACTTTGCCTACCTGGGATGGTTGTTGGGTTTCAATCCCGCTACCCAGATGCAATATCAGTTGAACATAGAGAATTACCTTGACCCCATAGCCCAATACCACAAAACTCTGCAGCATCTTGGTCGGTTGCTAGACCGAGCGATTACCCATGCCTTGAATTTTACTGCCCGCGACAATGTTTATTGTCCCTATGCAAATGGAACAGAATTTGCCGCTGAGTTGCAACAGTTGCATCAACGGGTAGTGGAGGGTGATCTGACGGCCCTCGAAGGATTAGCTGGTATTTTCTACCTCACGGGCCCCTGGGATGATTGTATCATTGGAAAACCGCCAGGGGGACTGGCGGATGGTATCGTGGAAGCCATCGGTGCTCTAAGACACGCTATTGATATTTCAAATGAATGGAAACGGTTCAATCCTGAACAAACGTGAGAAAACCGTTTTCGACAAGGAGCGCGTGGCACCTTTGTCAGGTCTTGACGTTTTACCAACCCAGCCAGCCAGCTACGGCTGAAAAGGTGTTGGAGGCGGCGTTGCCAATGGTATCACCAACGCCGGCCACGCCCTGCTGGATCACGTCCTGGGCGTCGGAAATACTGTCCCAGGCGTTGGCCAGGGGTTGCTCGAAATTGTCCTCGAGGAAGTTACCCAATCCCTCTCGGGCCCAGTCGGCCGCGCCGCTACCCTCTAGCAAAGCATTGGTACCCATGCTGCCCAACATGCCGACGCCAAAGCCGATGACCGCTCCCACCGCGGTGCCGGCCACCGGCACCACGCTGCCGATGGCAGCTCCAGCGGCCATCCCCGCCATCCCCGAGGCGATGCCGACCCCGGTGTCCACCACCACATCGGCGGTGGCATCGCCGGCGCTCACCAGGCCGGCCTCGTAGGCGTCGGCGTTTTCCCAGGTAGAGGCAACGGCACTCACGGCGCCGTCGATGATGCCTCCCGAGGCAGCGGCGCCCCCCAGTCCACCCCCAAGGCGTGGGGTGAGGACATCATCGAGGGCTGCAGTGCCGGCCCCGAGTGCCGTATCTTTGGTGATATTGAACAGATCGTCGCCGCTGACCTCGCCGTCGGCCAGGTTGACTACCGTCGATACGGCCCCCGCGCCTGCTGCGCCGTAGCGGATACTACCCGCCCGTTGGTGGCCTTCGGCATCGGTCCGAGCTAGCGCCTCCAGAGTCCCTGTGGCCCGACTGTCAGCATCTACCCCCATTTTGGCGTTGTATTCGGGGTCGGTGCGGCTGGCGCTTTTCACGATGGAAGAGAGGGCTGCGTCGCCAGTGAGGTTGTGTTTTTGCTGATTTCGGCTCAGGAGGGCTTCAAAATCGGGACCATCGGGGTTTTGATATTTTTCAATATCCCTATTTTGAATGAAGCCTATGGTGTTCTCATCTTGGATAGGACCGCGCTCGCTCATCATGCCTCGAGCGTCCATCCGGGACTCGTGGCGCACCGCAGAGGCCAACTCGGCCTGCTGGCGCAAGGTCAGATCACTGTCGGGGTTTTGCCAGTTTTGCACCAGCTCCGGCAATAATCCTTTGTTGGTGACGTCGTAATTATTCTGGCGAATATCTTCATTACTGACTATACGGGTATCTGGACGTATGTCGCCTTCGGGGTAGGCGTAGCGTTGGGTGCTGTAGTCCTCGGGACGATCGACGGGTTGCTTGTCGGCGAGGTCGCTGAGGGGAGGACTATCATCGCCTCGTACCGGCTGGAGCTGGTCGTGGAGGCTGGCGGTATTTTCCGGAAATACCACCAGGTCTGGGGCGTCGAACTGGCCGGGTACCCGGATTCCCTCGGCTCCCTGTTGCCGGGCGCCGTCGCTGAAGGCCCGGGTGTGGTGGTAGGGGTCTTCCCCCGTCAACCGACTGAGGACGCTGCGATTGCCGCCCTTCTCGCCGTAGGGCTCGGTGAAGGCGCCGTCGCTGATCCCCGGCAGTTGGGTAGCGTCCACCACCTGGCCGGTGAAGCGGTCGGTCTCTAGGCTTTGATTGGGCCAGCCGGTGTAGTCGTTCCCCAGGGGATTGGGGTTTTCGGTGGCGTCGATGGAGAGTTCGCCCGGGCGGCTGAAGCGGCCGGGGTCGGCGATGAAGCTGTGCCCCGGCAAAGCGGGGTGGCCCCGGTGGACCTCGCCGTCGTAGGTCGTCTTGGAGGCGTTGAGGGCCGCCTCGAAGGCTTTTTGGTGTTGGCTGCCGATAAATTGCTCCCGGGCGGCGCCGCCGCTGCGGCCTACGACCGCCGCTTCGCCGACGAGATCGTCTTCATTGCTGGCAGGGAGCTGATTGCCGGGATTGTTGACGTTGGGACCCATGACCTGTGCCTCAGGGGAGAGTTGAGGAAGGTCTCTTCCAATGCTCGAGCCCTCAGTGGCGGCGGACAATCGCTAAACCACCAATCCATGCTGGCATTGGGAGAGGCCTTCGAGGTGCCCGGGGAAGTTGTCGTGAACTCACCCGGGCGCATCCAGGACTACTGGGATAGCATAGCGAGAAATAGTTATATTCCTGAAGGGGCTTAGTTCTCATCCCCGGGCCTAGGGACCCCTCGGGTGTAGGCCTTGGGGGTCACCCTAAACAGGCGTTGGAAGTGTCGGGCCAGATGGCTCTGGGAACTGAAACCACAGTGGGCGGCGATGTCCGCATATGGCAATTCTTTCTTGAGTTTTCTTTAAAAATGAGCCCGCCATGGATCGTCTCCACGCCATGACCGCGTTTGTCGCCGTGGTCGACAGCGGCAGCTTTTCCAAAGCCAGCCAGCGCCTTAGGCTATCGCCCCCGGCGGTGACCCGGGCTGTATCCGGTTTGGAAGAGCACTTGGGGGTGCGGCTTTTGCACCGCACCACCCGCAGCTTGAGCCTCACCGAGGCCGGTCAGCGCTACGTCGAGGCCTGTCGCCAGTTGTTGGGAGACCTCGACGAGGTGGAGCAGACCCTGGTGGGTACCCCCCACGACCCCAGCGGCCGCCTCACCATCACCGCCTCGGTGACCTTTGGTCGGCTGTGCGTCGCCCCGGTACTGGCGGCGATGCTGAACCACTACCCCCACTTGAGGGTTTCGCTGTTGGCGGTCGACCGGGTGGTCAACCTGGTGGAGGAGGGCATCGACGTCGGGGTGCGCATTGGGCCCCTGGCGGATTCGAGTTTTATCGCCAAGCCCCTGGGCCAGGTGTTGCGGGTGACGGTGGCGAGTCCCGACTATTTGGCCCGGGCCGGGGAGCCCCGCCATCCCCAGGATCTCCGCGACCACGCCCTGGTGGGGTTTACCAACCTCACCCCCGGGCGGGAATGGCGGTTTTGGGACGGCGGCAAGTCGCTGGCCGTGGCCTTGGCGCCGCGGCTAGAGGTCAACGACCCGGCCACCGCCTTGGCCCTCATCGAGGCTGGCAGTGGCATCGGGATAGTATTGTCCTATATGGTGAGCGAAGCCCTGGGCCAGGGGCGCCTGGTGCGGGTCCTCAAGGATTTCACCCCACCGGCGGTGCCAGTGCAGCTGGTCTACCCCCACCAACGCCTGTTGGCCCCCAAGGTGCGGGCCTTTATCGATTTTGCCCTGCCGCGCCTCAAGGCATCTTTGGCGGCGCTGCCGCCGTGAGGGTGGTCTCCTGGGCCAGCCGTGGCGCGTCTTCATCCCCCAGTCTCTCTTTCCCCTAGGGCGGGAGAAGGCTGACTTGGTCTTTGACCTCGGTTGTCCTGCTCAACCGGTGGGGTGGCGCCGCCAGCGCCGCCACAGGTTCGGTGAAACCGTCAACAGTGCCAGGCCCCCCAGGGTGACCAAGCCGCCCCCCACCAGTTGTACCGTGAGCTCATCCCCCCACACCAGCACCCCAAAAGCCACCGCCAGGACTGGGGTTAGGAGCAAAAACGGGGTGATCAAACTGACGGGGTGGCGCCCCAACAGCCAGGTGAGGAGGCCGTGGCCCACCAACGAGGCCCCCAGGGCCGAATAGAGGGGCAAACTGTAGTCAAACCAGTCGCTCTCGGCTAGCAAAGTCCAAGGTGGGGGCTCGAACAGCCAGGTGAACAGCCCCATAAACGGCGTGGCCCACAACGCCACCCAGGCCTGGAGGTTGAGGGGGTGCACCGCCCCGTGCATCTGGCGAATCCAAATGCTCGACACCGCCATGGCCAACGCCGCGGTCGCCACCAACGCCAACGCCTCAATGTGGGCCAACACCATGGGGTCAAAGCCCATGAAAATCACCCCTGCCACCGCCAGGGCGATCCCCAAGCTGCGGCGCCAACCAATGGTCTCCCCCAAAAACCACCAGGCCAACAGGGCGGTGAAGGGGACGTAGAGTTGCACGGCGATGGCCACCGACGACACGTCGTGGCTCAGGGCTAACCCTGTGAACATCAGGCCAAACTGCACCACCCCTTGGGCAAAGCCCGCCAGCTGGAGTTTGACGTTGTGGCCGGGGACGAGGCGCAAGAAAGGAATCAGCAACAGCAACAGC
>JBHJHK010000402.1:0-2906 GCA_050330975.1 Candidatus Competibacterales bacterium
CGCGTCCCCCCCCGGGAGGCGGCGACGTTTACCGTGCCCGCCGGACACTTCTTCAGCATCAAAAGCATCGAAGGTCCCCAGGTGGGCGACCTCAACCTGTGGAATCTCCACGACCTCCAAGAGCGGTTTTACAGCGGCAAAACCCGCGCCCTCCACGGCACCCATGTGAGCACCGGCGATCGCCTGTGGAGCAGCTTCCCCTTTTTGCGACCCCTGGCCACCATTACGGCGGACACCCTCCATTGGTACGGCTTCGACACCTTTGGCGGCGGCGTCCACGACGTCATCGGCACCCGCTGCGACCCCTACACCGCCTTTTTGCTCCAGGGTCACCACTACCATCACTGTTGTCACAGCAATCTGTGCCGCGCCCTGGCAGCCGCCACGGATCGACCCATCGAGGCCGTCGAGGCCTTGGTCCACGACGTGCTCAACGTCTTTATGTGCACCGGCTTTACCACGGATACCCACCAGTATTTCATGAAGGCAAGCCCCGTCCGGCCCGGGGATTTTTTGGAATTCTTCGCCGAAATCGATCTTTTGGGCGCCCTGTCGGCCTGTCCCGGGGGAGATTGCAGCAGCGAACACAGCAGCGACGTCGCCGCGTGTTACCCGTTGTTGGTGGAGATCTATCGGCCAGATCCAAGCACCCTGGCGGGTTGGTCGTCGCCGCCGATCAATGGCTATAACCGCGACCACGGTCGTGGTCGTTCCTAAAGCGACGGCGCCTTGGGCCCTTCTTCCTCGACCCTTGCCACCTCCCACACCGCGCCCGCGCCCGCGCCCCCTCAACGCCCCGCGGTATTGCCCACCGTGGTCCTCGGCGCCTTGGTGGGTACCCTCACGGCCTTGGGCGCCGCGCTGTTTGTCGCGTTGGCCCGAGGGTCGAGTCATTGGTTGACGTTTTTGCCCCCCCAGGCCTCTTCATCTGGGTCGATCCCCGGATGGCTCGTCGCCGTGGCCACGGTGGGCATTCCCACCGCGGGGGGGCTGGTGGCGGGATTGATCCACAGCCGCCTCCTCAAGGGTCGTCCCCAGGGACCCGCCGATGTCATCGAGGCCGTCCAAACGCGTCGGCCTTTGGACCACGGCCCCACGGGGTTTCTCAGTACCTGTAGCGCCTGGGTTTCCCTGGGTTGCGGGGCCTCAGTGGGACAATACGGCCCCTTGGTGCACCTGGGGGGGACCGTTGGAGCCATGGTGGCCGGCCAGTGCCAAGCCAGGGCCGATCAGGTCAACACGGCCCTGGCTTGTGGGGTCGCCGCAGCCATCGCCACGGCGTTTGGTGCCCCCATCAGCGGCATTTTGTTCGCCTTTGAGGTGGTGTTGCGCCACTTTTCCCCCCGGGCCTTTGCCCCTTTGGCGGTGGCCGCGAGTCTCGGTTACTTGATTGCCGCAGCCATCGGCATCCACGAGCCGTTTTTGATCGTTCAAGGTCGCGTCACCTTGGTGACCTGGGAATACGGTCTGCTGGTTGCCATTGGCGCCCTGGGGGGGGTGGTGGCAGTGGTGTACATGGGCATGATCTTGACCGTGACTCAGTTGGCCGGCCGATGGCGCTTGCCCAGCCTCTGGGGTCCAGCCATCGCCGGGGCTGTGGTGGGGCTCGGGGGGCTTTGGGTCCCCGAAATCCTGGGACTGGGATTTGAGGTTCTAGCCGTTGCCCCCGCGGGGGCCTACGGCTTTGGTGAGTTGGGCCTCATCTTGGTCTGTAAGCTGTTGGCAACGGCTTTATGCCTGGGATTGGGCTTTGCCGGCGGCGGTTTTAGTCCGGCGTTGTTTATCGGCGTGTTGTTCGGGGTGCTGGTGGGGGGGGGCCTAGAGCACTGGCTCGGCATGCCTGCCGTGGACTTGACTGCCTATGCCATCGCCGGCATGGTGGCCGTTACGGCACCGGTGATCGGTGCCCCGGTGACCACTGTGGTCATCGTGCTGGAGCTGACCCAAAACTACACCCTCACCGCCGTCGCCTTGACCAGCGTGGCCTTGGCCAATGGGGTCGCCGCCAAACTCTTGGGGCCCTCCCTGTTCGATCTCCAGCTCTCGGCCCGTGGGCTGGATCTGGCGGGGGGGCGAAGCAAAGTGTTGTTGGATCAACGACAGGTCAGGGAGCTCATCAGTGACGACTACGTGGCCGTGGCCCCGGCCCTCACCGTTGCCACAGCCCGCCAGCGCCTGGCGTTGGCCGGTAAGAGCGTGGCCTACATCCAAGACGAGGCCGGTCGGCTACTGGGGGTTTTGCCCCTAGCGGCTTTGGTTAACGCCCCGGAGGGAATAGTGGTCCAATGGCTACATCCCCCCCAAGTCATCCTCACCCCAGAGTGTACCCTCAACACCGCCATGGTGACCCTAGAGACGTTTGTGGGTGAATCGGTGCCGGTGGTGGACGGCGATGGACGGCTGGTGGGGGTGGTGTTCGAGACGGCCCACATCCGCGCCTACCTCGCCACCGTGGCCACTTTGCAAAGAGAAGGCTATGGCCATGGTTGAGCGAGAGGGCGACGTTCCTTTGGACTTTGATCCCGCCACCGAAACCGATGCAACCCTGGCATTTATCGGTCGTATCCGTACCCCATGGCGCCCGGGCCACTGCCCTAGGAATCTGCGCCAGGCCCGGGAGCTGGGGGGCACTGGAACACTGTGCTTGGCGCCGGCCTATCGCTTGGGCCTTCAACACTTGTCACTGGGGCAACCCATCATCGTCCTCTACTGGATGGACCGCGACCGTCGAGATTTGATCGTCCAGCACCCCCGCCACAGCGACCAATCCCAAGGGGTCTTCGCCCTGCGTTCCCCCGCGCGCCCCACCCCCATCGCCATGGCTGCCGTCACCCGCACCCCCCAGCTATGGCGACCCCGTCGACTCCACGTCCACGCCATCGATTGATTAGAAGGCCCGCAGCGTC
>JBHJHK010000403.1:0-3678 GCA_050330975.1 Candidatus Competibacterales bacterium
GTGGTTCGCCCACTCCCCGATCTTCGTGTTTTGGCTTGGCGTTCGACCCCCCCGGGCGGGGGTTGCCGTCCAGGGGCTTCAGCACCCGGGGGTAACCTTTTTGTTGGGCGGCCCGCTGGGCCCGGCGCAGGGAGTACACCAGGCGCTGTTCGGGGACCGGCAGCCCCAAGTCCGCCAGCAAGCGGTTGGTGGCCTCTTTGTCCGAGGCCAGCTCCACGCTGATGTGGCGGGTGGCGCCGGTGATGGTGGCCTGGATCCGCTGCTGGTGTCGGCCGTGGCCCAACTGCACCAGGCTTTGGTCGTCCAACCGCAGCCAGGGAATGCCCTTGGCCTCGGCGGCGGCCACCAGTGCACCAGTGCTGGGTCCAAGGCTGCGCTCTTGGGCGTAGCGCAGGAACTCCTCGAACTCCACGGCGGCGTCGAAGGGGGCGCTGCGCTCGTCGTCGGCCTCGTCGTCGGCGGGGGGCAGAAGGTCGGCGGGCAGTAGGTCCCGGAGCAACAAAAGCCCCAACCGGCCGGCCTCCACCCCCACATCCTCGTCGTCGTAGGCGTAGATCACCTGAAATTCCCCCCGCCGCTCCCCGGATTTGACCCGGCAAAAATCGACCCGGGAGCCCGCGGTGGTCTGGAGGGCCAACGCCGTAAGGCCCACTAGCTCATCCAAGTAAAGCCCATCGTCCTGGGCCAGGCGATCGGGCAACGCCGGTTGGCTCTCTAGGGCCGGCAACAGCTCCAACAGCCGGCGACGGAAGTCGTCGCCGAGGCGGTGGACCGGCAGGTCCTTGAGGTCCCCTAAAGAGACCAACAGGCGCACGACGGGCAAGAGGGCATGGATGTTGGGACCGCGGTAGACGACGGTGGAGACAATATTCATCAAGACTTCCGTTGCTCTATGGAGACTGCCTTTGGGAGGCGTTGGGGGCGGTTAGGGCTCGGCCGTGAGGTCCCGGCGCAGGGCGGCGACTTCGGCTTCGACGGTTGGCTGGCCAGGGGCCAGGTCCAAACTGCGTTCCAAGGCCGTCAGCGCCAGCTCCGGCCGGTCCACTTGGCGGTAGTGCTGTCCCAGGGCGTAGTGGCCGCCGGGACGCTCGGGAAAGCGCTCCACAAAGGCCTGGAGCACCTCTAGGGCCCGGTCCGCAAGGCCCTGGCGGCGGTAGAGGTCAGCCAGGGCGGCGGCGGTCGTGTGGTCGACGTCGTCCAGGGCCAGGGCTCGGCGGTAGTAAGCCTCGGCCTGGACCTCATCGCCCTGGCGGGCCCGCAGATCGCCGAGGCGCTTGTACAGGGGCGCCCTGGTGTGGCCCAGGGCTTCGGCGCGCTGGAAATGGGCCTGGGCCAGCTCGTCGCGGTTCAACAAAAACAGTGTTTCCCCCAGTTCGGCGTGGCCTTGGGCCGATTGGGGGGCCAGCGACACATGGCGCTCCAGCTGGCGGCGACTTTCGTCCAGCCGTCCCCAATGGCGCTGGACGGCGCCCTGGTACTGGGGCGGATGGGGGCTTTCGGGGGCCAAGTTGGCGGCGGCTTCCAGGTGTCGGGCGGCCCGGGACAGTTCGCCGCTGGCGAACAGCAACACCCCGTACACCAGTTGGGCATCGGGGTCTTCGACGTCGGGGGGCACGGCGCCGTCCAAGAGTTCCCGGGCGCTCAGGGGGAAGCCCCCCAGGGCGTAGATCCTGGCCAGGGCCACCCGCACCGGCAGGGCCTCTCGGGCGTTGAGGCTGAGGCGATAGTGGCCCACGGCGGCCTCGGCGTCCCCGGCGGCCACGGCCCAATCGCCGAGGCGCTGGTACAGAGCGGCGTCTGCGTCTTCGCTGCGGTGCAACCCCTGGCGCAGCAACCGGGCGGCGCCGCGCTCGTCTCCGGCGGTGCGGCGCAGGGTGGCCAGCTTGAGGCGGGCGGTGTACTGGCCGGCGTCGGTGGCCAAGGCCCGCTCAAAAGCCCCGGCGGCGGCTTCGCCATCGCCGCGGACCAAGAGCACCGTGCCCAAGAGTTCGTGGGTGGCGGCGATGTCGGGGTAGGTTTGATTCAACTGGCGGGCCCTGGCCAAGGCCCCATGGCTATCCCCTCGGCGCAGCTGGTCTAGCACCTGTTGCAACGGCGAGACCCCCTCGCCAGTCCCCTGAGACGGGGGCAGGACGATGGAGGTGTCAAAGTCCTCCAGGGGCAGGGCGTGGCTCAAGGGGGTGGCGACGATCGACAGCCAGAGGGGCAAAAGGGCAACGGCAGCCTTCCAGGGGCGATGGCGGGGGTAAAACATGGCATTTTCCTCGGGGCACTTCCCATGGAGTGGCATTCTAGCACCGGTGGTCCGGCGTCGGCGGCATCATGGCGGCTCAGACCCTTGAAAATGGCGATAGCCGGCAATTTGCCCCAAAGCGGTGCGTCCAGTGGCGTCCACCAGCCGCAGATCGGGGAGGGCTTCGATGCGGCCGATGGCCGTGCAGGGCACCGACCATTGGCGACAGGCGGCGGCCAGGGCCGCTTCCCGGGGGGGGGGAACGGTGAAGCACAGTTCGTAGTCGTCCCCGGCGGTGAGGGCCAAGCGGTGGGCATCCCCAGCTGGCAAGTTGGCCAGGGCCGCGGAGCGGGGCAGGCGGTGGATCTCCACGGTGGCCCCCACCCCGGAGGCCTTGAGGAGGTGGCCCAAGTCCTGGGCTAGGCCGTCGGAGACGTCGATGGCGGCGCTGGCGATGCCCACCAGCGCCTGTCCTTCGGCCACCCGGGGCTCGGGGCGCTCCAGGCGTTGGCGCAAGTAAGGGGCCAGGGGATCATTGGCCCGGGTGGGGTCCTTGGCCCAGGCGAGGCCGAGGCCGGCATCCCCCGTGGTGCCGGTGAGGTAGATGACATCGCCGGGGCGGGCGCCGGCCCGGGTGAGGGCGCGGCCCGGGGCGACAAACCCACAGGCTTGGACCCCCAAGGTCAGGGGGCCTTTAGTGGTGTCGCCGCCGATGATCTCCACGGCAAAGCGCTGGGCCAGGGCGTCAAAGCCGCGGCAGAAGGCGGCGAGCCAGGCCTCGTCGACATCGGGCAAGGTGAGGGACAAGGTGACCCAGGCGGGGCCGGCCCCCATGGCCGCCAGGTCGCTCAGGTTGACCGCCAGGGTCTTGTGGCCGATGTTCTCCGGGTCGGCGTCGCGGTAAAAATGCACGTCGGCCACCAGGGTGTCGGTGGTGATGGCCAGGACCGTGGTGGGGGGCGGTTGCACCAGGGCGCAATCATCCCCCACCCCCAGCAGCACGTCGGAACGCCTGGGGGGACGGGCGAAGCAGCGTTCGATGAGTTCGAAATCTCCCAGGGCCATGGGGTCTCCGCGGGTAAGATGGTGGGGGATGGGCGGGGTGGAGATGGACGGCAATGGCGTATACTGACCGCGAATTCCCTTTGGCGATGTCCCCATTCTCCGTCGAGTAAGGCTCTGACATGGCTGTGTTGAAGTTGTTGGATCCCGAGGCCCTGGCCCGGGAATGCCGCGGTCCCCGGGCACCCTTGGTGGTGGACGTGGGGGACGGCACCCGCTACCTGCGGGGACATATCCCCAATGCCGTGCACCTGGACTACGCCCACCTGGTGGCGGGCATTCCCCCGGCCCCGGGTCTGCCCCCCCACGACCCCCCCCCGGCGGCGGCCGTGGCGGCCCATGGCCGTGAAAACGGGCGGGCGGTGGTGGCCGAGGACGCCCCC
>JBHJHK010000404.1:0-29746 GCA_050330975.1 Candidatus Competibacterales bacterium
GGCGGCACTGGGGTGGTGACCATCGGCGCCTTGTTGGGCATGGCGGCCCACCTGGAGGGCAAGGGGGTATCGGTGCTGGATATGACGGGGTTGGCCCAGAAATACGGCGCCGTCACTAGCCATGTGCGCCTGGCCCCCGAGCCCAGTGCCATCAACACCCCCCGGATTCCCGCCGGGGAGGCCGATTTGTTGTTGGGTTGTGACTTGGTGGTGGCGGCCAGCCGCGACGCCCTGGCCGCCTTGAACGGCGAGGGAAGCACGGCCTTGCTCAACAGCGGTCGCTCCATGCCAGCCAGCTTCACCCGCGACCCCGACGTGGCCTACCCCCAGGATGCCCTGGTAGGGGCCATCCAGCGGGTGGTGGGAGCCCACCGCACCCAGGTGTTGCCAGCTACGGCCTTGGCCACCGCCCTCACCGGTGAAGCCTTGGGCACCAACCTGTTTATGGTGGGATACGCCTTCCAGCAGGGGTTGATTCCCCTCTCGGCCCAGGCCATCGACCAAGCCATCGAACTCAACGGCGTGGCGGTGGAGGCCAATCGCCGGGCGTTTTGGTGGGGCCGACAAACGGCCGTGGACGCCAAAGCGGTCATCCGCCACGCCACCCCCGCCCTGGAGGCGTCGGGTATGGTCGATGCCATCCAGGCCCAAAATGGCCCTGGCCCTGACCCCGGAGACGACGGCGATCTCGAGTCGTTGGTGGAGCGCCGCCGAGCCTTCCTCACCGCCTACCAAGACCGACGCTACGCCGAGCGCTATCAAACCCTGGTGGACCGAGTGCGGGCCCGTGACCCCCGGGGAGCCCTGGCGCTGGCCGTGGCTCGCTACGCCTTTAAACTCATGGCCTACAAAGACGAATACGAAGTGGCCCGCCTCTTCGCCGAGGGGGATTTTAAGGCCCGCATCGCCCGCCAGTTCCAGGGCGATTACCGCTTGACCTTCCACCTGGCGCCGCCGTTGTTGGCCCGCCGCGACCCCCACAGTGGCCACCTGCAAAAGCGCCCCTTTGGCGGCTGGATGCTCAAGGCCTTTGGGCTGTTGGCCAAGTGTCGCCGTTTGCGCGGCACGGCCTTGGATCCCTTTGGCCACACCGAGGAGCGGCGCACCGAGCGCCGGTTGATCGAGGATTATTTCGCCACGGTCGACGAGGCCTTGGGGGCGGTGGAGCGGGACGTGGCGAACTACTCCACCGCCGTGGAGCTGTTATCCTTGCCCGAATACATCCGCGGCTTTGGCCACGTCAAGGCCGCCCACTTGGCCGAGGTCAAGACCCGGGAGGCCACCCTCAAGGCCCGCCTCCACAGGCCCTCCCCGCGCGTGGCGGCTTGAGGGAGATCGCTCGTCGTTTGTTCCAGGGAGAATCGCCATGGCGGTGTTCAGTCACCACGAGTACCACGACCACGAACAAGTGCTGTTTTGCCGCGACGGCAAAGCGGGGCTGTGCGCCATCATCGCCGTCCACAACACCCACCTTGGACCGTCGTTGGGGGGCTGCCGCATGTACCCCTACCCCGACGATGACGCCGCCCTGGAAGACGTGTTGCGCTTGTCCAAGGGGATGACCTATAAATCCGCCATGGCCGGGCTTCCCCTAGGGGGCGGCAAGTCGGTGATCATCGCCGATCCCAAGGCAGACAAAACCCCGGCACTGTTCCACGCCATGGGCCGGATGGTGGATTCCCTGGGGGGGCGTTATATCGCCGCCGAAGACTCCGGCACCACCGTGGCAGACCTGCGCACCATGGGGGAGGTCACCGCCTTCGTTGCGGGGGTCAGGGAAAAGGTCACTGGCGACGGCACCCTGCGGAGTGGCGACCCATCGCCGGCCACCGCCCATGGGGTGTTCGAGGGCATCAAGGCCGCCGTCAAACACCGCCTCCAGCGAGACAGCCTCGCCGGTCTCAAGGTGGCAGTCCAGGGGCTGGGGAGCGTGGGCTTTCGCCTGGCCAAGCTGCTGGCCGAGGCGGGGGCGACCCTCTGGGTGGCCGACGTCGACCCCCAGCGGGTGGAGCGGGCGGTGGCAGAGCTCCAGGCCACCTCCGTGGCGGTGGACGCCATCTACGGTCTAGACGTCGACGTCTTTGCCCCCTGTGCCCTGGGGGCGGTGATCAACGACACCACCTTGCCCGCCCTCAAGGCTTCCGTGGTGGCCGGCGCGGCCAACAACCAGTTGGCCCGCCCCCACCACGACGCCGAGTTGCGTCGACGCGGCATTCTCTACGCCCCCGACTACGTCATCAACGCCGGAGGGATCGTCGACGTCTACTACGAACGGGCGGGCTTTGACCGGGCTAAACTCCTGGCCCACCTGGACAAGATCCACGACACTCTGGTGGAAATCTTCCAGCGGGCCGACCGGGAGTACGCCCCTACCCAAGCCATCGCCGACCGCATCGCCGAAGAGCGCTTTGGCCGTATTCCGGGGGCGGCGTGAGTTCTCCAGGGCCCACCCCGGAGGCTCCCATGGGCGGGGAAGGCATCGACTTGGAGGCGGATACGACCACCCGTTGGCGGGATCGCACGGTGGTCTTGGGGCTGCTGGATTTTACCCGCTTGGGTTATCGCCGCCGCCAGGCCCGCTGGCCCATCCCCAGGGGTACGCTGGCGGGGACCTTGGCGGTGGTCACCGGCGCCAGCGGCGGCCTGGGGGCTGCGGCGGCCAAGGGATTGGCGCAACGGGGCGCCGGCCTCATCCTGGTGGCCCGCAACGCCGCCAAGCTGGACGGCGTCAGGGCCCACATCCAGGCTGAGACCGGTGTCCCGGTAGAGACCCAAGTGTGCGACCTTAGCCGCCTGGCCCAGGTGGAGACCCTGGCCCAGAATCTGCTGGCGCGCCCCCAACCCATCGGCCTTTTGCTCAACAACGCCGGGGTCATCAACCACCAGCTATTGATCACCCCCGAGGGGTTGGACGCAGCCCTAGCCACCAACCTATTGGCCCCCTTTGTCCTCACCGAACGCCTGTTATCCCACTGGATGACCCATTCGGCTACCGGCCCCAAACGGGTGATCAACGTGGCGTCGGGGGGCATGTACGCCGTGGGCCTCGACCCCGCCAAACTCCAGCCCACCCCGGGCAAGGCCTACAATGGCACCTTGGCCTACGCCCGCCACAAGCGGGCTCTGGTGGTCCTCACCCAAATTTGGGCCGAGCGCCACCGCTCCAGCCCCATCACCTTCCACGCCATGCACCCCGGCTGGGCCGACACCCCGGGGTTTAAAACCGCCCTGCCGGGGTTTTACCGCCTGGTGAGTCCCCTGGTGCGCTCGCCCGCCGAGGGGGCGGATACCATGGTGTGGCTGGCCAGCGAGCCGGCGCTGGACGACCCCCGCTGGAGTGGCCAGTTTTGGCTCGATCGGGCGCCGCGCCCCACTCATTTTTTGCCCACCACCCAAGAAACCCCCGCTAAGCGCCGTGCCCTGGAGCAACAGTTGGCGGCGTTGACCACGGGGAGGGGCACCACGGCCTAAGGCCCGTCCCTGCACCGGTCGCCACACCCGTCCAAGGGGCCTGTATGATGGGCCATGTACGATGGGACATGGAGACACGGGGAGAGATTGATCCATGGGCGATGGCGGGGGGTTTAATGGCATTGGATTTGACGCAGATGCCGTGGCGCCGGGGGGACGCCGGGTCTTCGACCTACCGCTGCCCAACCTCTACACCCACGCCCAGCTCTCCATGCCCATCCAGGTGTTGCAGGGCAAGCACAAAGGCCCGCGGTTGTTCATCAGTGCCGCCCTCCACGGCGACGAGATCAACGGCGTGGAGATCATCCGCCGCTTGTTGGCCCTACCCCTCCTCAAGCGCCTGCGGGGGACCCTCGTGGCCGTGCCGGTGGTGAATCTCTACGGCTTTTTGAGCCAAACCCGCTATCTGCCGGACCGCCGCGACCTCAACCGCAGTTTTCCGGGCTCGGAGACCGGCAGCCTGGCGGCGCGGTTGGCCCACGCCTTTTCCACCCAGGTGGTGGCCAAGGCCGACATCGGCATCGACCTCCACACCGGCGCCCTCCACCGCACCAATTTGCCGCAAATTCGGGCGAGCCTCGCCCACCCCGAGACCCGCCGCCTGGCCCAGGCCTTTGGGGCGCCGGTGATCCTCGACGGCAAGGCTCCCGAGGGTTCGTTGCGGGCCATGGTCGACTACCCTTTGCTGGTGTTCGAGGGCGGCGAGGCGTTGCGCTTTGACGAGTTCACCATCCGCGCCGGGGTGCGGGGGGTCATCAGGACTCTGCGGGCTCTGGAGATGTTGCCCCCGGCCAAGGACCCGGGTCGTTTGCCCGCGGCGGTGGTGGCCCGCAGCAGCCACTGGCTGCGGGCCCCCCAAAGCGGCATCTTGCGCACCACCAAACCCCTAGGCGCCCAGGTGGAGGCCGGGGAAGTGTTGGCCTACGTCAGCGACCCCTTTGGCGAGCGGGAGGCGGCGGTGTCGTCCCCCCAAGCGGGCTTGGTCATCGGCTGTAGCCAGATTCCCTTGGTCCACGAGGGGGAGGCGCTGTTTCACATCGCCCAGGTGGGCCGCCCCGGCGCGTTGGCCGACACCGTGGAGCAGTACCACGAGGCGTTGGCGGAGATGACGGAATTGGCCGACCCCCATTTTGCCGAGGTAAGGCCCTAAACTCCCTGCCGTCAATACCTCAGGGGCAAAATCGACTATCCTTGGCCGAGAGATGGGGGGCATCTAGCCCGGGCTCCCATCGACCAAAGCCCTATCAAAGGGCTCACTGCCATCCATCTGAGGAGAATTCACATGGTCCAGCGCGCACCAGCGCCAGTCCTTTGGGTCCTTGCCCTGGGGCTTTGGTGTTGCACCATCGTCCACGCCAACGGCCTAGAACCCGTCGCCCCCGAAGCGGTGGGGCTATCTTCTGAGCGCCTCCAGCGCATCGAAGCGACATTGTCCCGGGATATCGAAGCTGGAGAACTGCCCGGGGCGGTGGTGATGATCGCTCGCCGGGGCGGCCTCGCCTACGCCAAGGCCCTGGGCAACTTGGACCCGGCACGCGACGCCCCCATGGCGGAGGAGGCGATTTTTCGCATCTACTCCATGACCAAGCCCCTGGTCTCCGTGGCCGCCATGATCTTGGTGGAAGAGGGCGCTATGCTCCTCACCGACCCCGTGGCCAAGCACCTGCCGGCCTTTGCCGAGCCTCAAATCGCCCGTCCGGTCTTGGGGGACTACGCCCGGGTGAGCTATGACCTCACCCCTGCGGGCAACGCCATGACGGTCCAGGATCTGCTGCGCCACACCGCGGGCCTGGTCTACGGCGAGATCAACCGCGCCGAGCCCGTGCGCACCGCCCTGGCGGAGGCTCAGTTGTTCCAGGTGGACGACATGCCCTTTGAGACCCGTAAACCCTCACCGGAGGCCTTTGTGGCGGGCTTGGCCAAGGTGCCCTTGGTCCACGAGCCCGGCACCACCTGGGAGTACAGCCTGGCCTCGGACCTGTTGGGTCGGGTGGTGGAGCAGGTGGCGGGGATGGGTTTGGAAGCATTTCTCCATCGACGGCTGTTTGAGCCCTTGGGGATGAAAGACAGTGGCTTCCACGTGCCAGAGGAAGACCTCCAGCGGCTGGCCGAGCCCTTTGCCCCCGACCCGGCCAAGGGCATTCCGCCGTTGTTCGACGTCGCCAACCCCCCGGGCAACGCCTCCGGCGGCGCCGGGGCCGTGGCCACGGCCATGGACTACCTGCGCTTTAGCCAGATGCTCCTCAACGGCGGCGCGTTGGATGGCGTCCGCATCTTGAGTCCCACCACGGTACAGCTCATGACCGCCGATCATTTGGGTGGAGCCATCGAGCAGATGACTGGGCCCGGTCCTTTGCTGTTGGGCACGCCGGGCTACGGCTTTGGCTTGGGGTTTATGGTGCGCCTTGCCGATGGCATCGCCGGGGTGCCGGGATCCAAGGGCGAATTCATGTGGGGGGGCTTTGGCGGTACCTTCTTTTGGGTCGACCCCGACGAAGAACTGGCGGCGGTATTCATGAGCCAGTCGGTTCCCAACCGGGCCCACTACCGGCGCCTCATCAAGCAGCTCGCCTATCAAGCCATCGTCGACTGACGGCCCCCAGGAGGGGGCCGCGGTTCGAGGCGCCCGGCCACGGGGCATGTCCTCCGGGACGAGGGGATCTATTTCTCCCTCTGGCAGGGCGCTGTGGCTCCGGGGAAACGCGCCCTAGCGCGGCAAAAATCCCCATCATCCACCACTCATCGACGGCGTCATACGCCGTCGTTCTCCTTTTGGCAAAGCGCTATTTTATCCCCGTAGCAGCCAACGTCGACTAAAAATCATCTCTTCTCCACAGGCAGAGACCATTTTTAATCGATGGCGGCCCGTAGATCTCAATGGATACTCCAATATATCTGCTCGGGGAATACGCCATGAATAACGCTCTCAACAATCAGCGCCAAGCCCTTCCTTCGCCACAGATGGCCAATGATATTCGCCGCGACATCGCCCCCCAGGGGCAAGCCGCGGCCTTTGATCGGCAAATCCAAGCGCCCGTACAGCAGGCCCAGCGCCTTATCGATAACAGTCAAGCTTCGTTCTTGGGTTGGCAAACTCCCGGTAGCCTGAGGGTCGACGATTTAGTGGGCCAACTGCAGCAACAGGTGCAAACGGCCCTGGGTAACGGCGACCTCGACGGGCTGGCCGAGCTGACATCGGCGGTGTTCGACGCCCTCGACGGCCAGAGTCGCCAACGGCAACGCTTGGCCGTGGGCCTCATCACCGCCCTAGATGACGCCGAGCTCCAAGCCCTGGCCGAGTCTCCCGCCGCTCGACAGTTACTCGCCGATCTCAAAGACCAAGTCGGCGATCAAGACCTCAATCTCCGCCAATACCGCGCCCATGGCCGGGTGGCCAGCGCCCTGGGAGATGTGCAAGCCGGAGCTCAGCTCGACAACGTCAATGGTTTTTTCCAACCGGGGGGCTTTGCCGATGTCGATGTCTACGATGCCCTCGACAATTCCCTATTAGCCGATGATCTGCGCTTGACGATGGCACAACGAAGCAGTTCTTGGAGTACTATTAATCTCCGTGACGAATATCTCAATCACAGCTCGACTTTTCAAGGTCAGCTCAATGCCTTGGCAAACGCCCTGGACAAACGGCAAAATCTCGACGCCGAGCGCTACGAGCAAATTCTGGAATTGCGCAACCACGGCTTGGAGTTTTCCGAAGATTTTTTCAAAAATCATATCGCTCAATTCGAGGCACGCCATGGCAATCAATACCGCGCAGCCAAGGAACAGGCCAGTGATGCCCGCGCGGCCTTGGCCGAGCGCCTCCCGGAGATGGCCCAACAGTACGACGCCTACCTCGCTGGACGCGAGGTCCTCGGCTTCGGCGGCGGCAGTGGCATAAGCCAGGTGCCGGATCTGTTGCGCCAGGGCGTTGACGCCATGGCCGAGAGCGGCGACCCCGACCACAACCACCTGGCTCTGGACGCCGCAGCTCAAGCCCTGGCCCATCCCGAGCGCGCCTATGGCCACGCCCTAGACGACGAGCACGTGGCCAGCACCGTGGGCAAGGCGGCCAGCCGCCTGTTGGCCCAGCACCAAGATCGAGGCCGGAGTTCCGCCGAAACCGCCACCGCCCTCGCCGCCGACTTGGCACCGCTCATGGAGGGTATCGCCAACCCCGACACCGCCCTCGCCAGGGGTCTAAACCAGGTCAAGACCCGACTCGAGCACTTCGCCGAGGAGGGCGTCGGCGACCGCGACCAGCTCAACCAACTCCTCGAGACCACCGGCCACCCGGCCCTAGATGAGGCCATGGGCCCGGTGTGGACCATGCTGGCCCTCACCAAAGTCGACCCCGAAGACCCCCTCTACAGAGAACTCGGCACCCTTCTAGGGGATGCGAGTCGCGGCGGCTGGTACCTCCAGTAGGGTATCGAGGCCACGCGAATGGTTCTAGAGCACACAGGGGGGGACAAGGTGGCCCGTATTGACGATGCGCTGAGCCGTTCCGACGACGTGATCGGCAAGTACGGCAATCGCCTTGGACTCGCCAGCAATCTCTTTGGCTTATACGACAACTATACCAAGTCCCAAGCAGACGACGGTTCATGGGTCGATAGGGCCGCCATGGGGATCAATGTCGTCGCCATCGGCGCCATCCTCGCTCAAAGCGCCAACGCCAGCTGGGGGGGCCCCTTGGGCTGGGCGGCCTTTGCCGCTAGCCTCGGGCTAGAAACCTACAGGGCACACCGCGAGCAGCGGGCCACCGACGCAGAGCAACTGGAGATCCTGCAAACCTATGAACCCCAGCTCACGGAGCGCTATGCCCAGCTGTTCGACGGCGAAGCGCCCGATCCCCAACAGCTGGACGCCCTATTCCAGAGCCTGGCTGAAATTAATATCTCCAATCCCCACGAGGATCTCGAGAGCTTGCACAACACTTCTCCAGAGGCGCTGCTCTGGACTCAGCAGCGCATCGCCGAGCTGTTGGGGCCCAACCACAATCCCCAGGGTGTCGCCCCAAGCGTGGTGGGGCTGGCTTCCCACTTGGGCCCCGAACAGACCCTCGACCTGTTCCAAGTTATCCATGGGCAATACGGCGAGGACGGCGTCGATTATCTGGCGTACTTTTTGAGAGCCAAGGGGGCTTCCCATCTGCAAAGTGTCGACGGCGATCTGGACTTGTTGATGAATGTGGGGGTGGAGCTCCAACGCCTGGAACAGACGATTGTCCAGCAGGCTCACTTATCTCTCCCCACCCAAGATCTCGACGCCCTCGGCGAGCGCATGGCCATATTGCGCCAGCTGGGCGGCGTTATTGCCCCTGAGCTCGACCCCGGGCTGCGCGATGCGCTGCTCCAGAGCCACTGATGCCACCGCCGGGGCTTGGAGGCCAATTGCGTTGCTTGCCCAGCACCGTTGTGGCTGAATGAACGGCACCGCCCCCACCGTCCGGTGCCATGACTCTTCCATCATCCCCACCCCCGGCCCTGGCCGTCACCGACCTCCACCGCGCCTTTGGCGGGGTGGTGGCCGTCGACGGCATGTCCCTCACCGTAACACCCCACAGCATCACCGGGCTCATCGGCCCCAACGGCGCCGGCAAGACCACGTTGTTCAACCTCATCTCCGGCGTCATCCCCCCCCAACGGGGCCGGGTGGCGTTGTTCGGCGAAGACATCACCGGCCTCAAACCCCACCACATCGCCCGCCGGGGCCTGGTGCGTACCTTCCAGCTGGCCCGGGAACTCACCCGCTTGACGGTGCTGGAAAACCTCATGCTCGCCCCGGCCCTCCAGCGGGGGGAGCGCTTGGGGGCGGTGTTGCTACAGCTTGGGGCGGTGCGCCGCCAAGAGGGGGAGATCTTGAACCGCGCCCGGGAAACCCTGGCCCTGTTGCGCCTCGACGCCCTGGCCGACGAGTACGCCGGCAACCTGTCGGGGGGGCAAAAAAAACTGCTAGAACTGGGCCGGGCGTTGATGCTGGACCCGGCGTTGATCCTGTTGGACGAGCCCGGTGCCGGGGTCAACCCCAGCCTCATGGGGTTCTTGGCAGCGACCCTGCAGCACCTCCACCGCGAGGCCGGCAAGACCTTTTTGGTCATTGAGCACGACATGGACCTGGTGGCCAAGATTTGTACCCAGGTGGTGGTGATGGCCGAAGGGCGACCCTTGGCCGAGGGGGCCTACGCCACCATCGCCCGGGACCCCCGGGTGATCCGGGCCTATTTGGGGACGGGGACCGAAACGGCCGGAGCCACCCCGTGACGCCGGCCTCGTCCCCCGAACCGACCCCCCTGTTGACCGTCGAGGGGGTGTACGCCGGCTACGGCCGCGGCGATATCGTCAAGGGGGTGGATCTCGTCGTCCACCCCGGCGAGATCGTCACCTTGCTCGGCCCCAACGGGGCCGGCAAGTCCACCCTCATCAAGGCCATCTGCGGGGTGGTCAAGCCCCGTCGCGGCCATGTGCACCTGGGGGATCAACCCCTCCAGGGCCGCTCGCCGGCCGCCATCGCCCGGGCGGGGCTGGCCTATGTGCCCCAGGAGGGCAACGTGTTTCGCACCCTGACGGTGGCGGAAAACCTGGAGATGGGGGCCTGGATCGATCCCCAGCCCCTCGCCACCCGCCGCCAAGGGGTGTGGCAGCTGTTCCCCGAACTCGAAGCCAAGCGCCGCATCCGGGCGGGGCTGTTGTCCGGGGGTCAGCGACAGATGGTGGCCTTGGGGATGGCGCTGATGGTAGAGCCCAAGGTGCTGTTGTTGGACGAACCCTCGGCGGGGTTATCTCCGGTGCGGGTCGAGGAATTATTCGACGTGGTCAAGCGGGTCAACGACGGGGGGGTGGCGGTGTTGATGGTGGAGCAAAACGCCGTCCAGGCCTTGGCCATTTCCCACCGGGGCTACGTCCTGGCGGCGGGTCAGGTGGCCTTGGAGGGCACGGCTAGGGCGCTGCTCACCGACCGAGACGTGGGAACCCTCTATTTGGGCAACGCCGATACCTCGGGCGATGTGGAGGCCACGCCGTGATCCAACTCCTGTGGAACAGCCTGGTGAGCGGCGCCATCATCGCCCTCCCGGCCATCGCCTTTACCCTGTTGTTCGGCATTTTGCGCTTCCCCAACTTCGCCGTGGGGGCCTTTGTCACCGTGGGAGCCTATGGCGCCTGGGTGGCCAATGTGGCCTGGGGTTGGCCGCTGGTGGCGGCGGCGAGTTTTGCCGCCATCGCCACCGCCGGGGGGGCGTTGGCGGCGGATCGCGTGGTGTTTCGCCCCTTGCGCCGCCGGCAGGCGGTGACCCTGTTGGTGGTGTCCATCGCCTTGGCCTTGATCGTCGAAAACCTGGTGCGCCTGGCCGCCGGCAGCGACATCCGCGGCTTTGACGTGCCCTTGACCCGGCCCATGCGCCTGGGGGACTTGCGGGTGACCCACGACCAGTTGGCCATCGTCGCCACGGCCATGGCCGCTTGTCTGGCGGTCCACCTGGGGCTCACCTACACTCGTTTGGGCAAGGCGTTGTGGGCCGTGGCCGACAACCCCACCCTGGCCTCGGTGCGGGGCATCGCCGTGGAGGGGGTCACCACGGCGGCCGTCCTCACCGCCGGGGCGCTGTTGGGCCTCGCCGGGGTACTGGCGGGGTTGGAGCTGGTCATCGAGCCCCTGGTGGGCTGGTATTTGACCATCCCGGTGTTCGCCGCCGCCATTTTGGGGGGCATTGGCTCGCCGGTGGGGGCCATGGTGGGGGCCTTTTTGGTGGGCCTCGCCGAGGAGGCCACGGCGGTCGATTTCGACCCGGCCTATAAAATTGGGGTGGGCTTTATCATCATCGCCGTGTTGCTCTTGGTGCGGCCCCAAGGGCTGTTTGGCCGACCCGAGATCAAGAAATGATCGACTACGCGGTGTTTATCGCCACTTCCGTGGGGTTTTACCTGCTGCTGGCCTTTGGCCTCAACCTCCAATGGGGCATGACCGGCATGGTCAATTTTGGCATCGCCGGGTTCTATGGTCTGGGGGCCTACACCTCGGGGCTTCTGACCATGGAGCTGGGGTTGCCCTTTGGCCTGGGGGTATTGTTGGCGGGGGTGTTGGGGGGCGTTATGGGCGCCGGCGTGGCGCTGTTGTCGGTGCGGCTGCGGGACGATTTTTTGGCCATCGTCACCCTGGGGTTTGGCGAGATGGTGCGGTTGATCCTCCTCAACGAGGACTGGCTGACCCGGGGTCCCCGGGGCCTGCCCATCGACGTGCGGCCCCTGGAGGGGCTGTTCGATCGCCACAGCTACGGCTGGTTTTACCTTGCGCTGGTGGCCGTGGCGGTGGGGTTGGCCTTTTGGTTGTTGGAACGCCTGCGCCGCTCCCCCTACGGTCGGGTACTGCGGGCCATCCGCGAGGACGACCTGGTGGCCGAGGTCCTGGGCAAGGCGGTGCTGTGGTTTCGGGTCCAGGCCTTTGCCCTGGGGGCGGCCATCATGGGCATCGCCGGCGCCCTCTACGCCCACTTTACCCAGATCATCACCCCGGAACACTTCACCCCCATGGTGGCGATTTTCATCTGGATGTCGGTGATCGTCGGCGGGGCCGGCAACAACAAGGGGCTGCTCCTGGGGGCGGGGTTGGTGATGGTCATTTTGGAGGGCACCCGGTTTTTGAACAACGTCATCCCCTTTCTAGACGCCGAGCAGCTATCCAGCATCCGCATCATCCTCATCGGCGTATTGCTCATCGCCATCGTCCACCTCCGCCCCCAGGGACTGTTGCCGGAGGCGAAATTCCGTCCCCGGGTCTAGGGCGTATCGGCAGATTTCGATCACGTCGAGACCGCCGGAGCATTAACCGCCGGAGCATTGAATGAGAAGTGTCCCCCGATCGAAAGGAGAATGTGTCATGTCTCAACTGAGCCGCCGCGCCGTCCTCAAGGCCGCCGCCCTGGGCACCGCCGCCAGCGCCATTCCCGGCTTAGTCCTAAGTCAAGAGCCCATCCGCATCGGCAGCCTCACCCCCAATACCGGCGGCGGTGGACCCTATGGTCCCAACATCGCCCGGGCCCACCGTCTGGTGGTGGATCGGGTCAACGCCGCCGGTGGGGTGTTGGGCCGACCCGTCCAGCTCATCCAGGAAAACAGCGAAACCAACCCCGAGGCAGCGGTGCGGGCCGCCCGCAAGCTCGTGGACGCCGACGGGGTGTTGGGCATCCTGGGCACCTGGTCGTCGTCGGTGACCTTGGGGATCATGCCCTTGTGCCAGGACGCCGGGGTGATCCAAATGTGTACGTCATCCTCGGCGGATATTCCCCGCCAAGACGCCAAGAAGCTGGTGTTTAACTTCCAGGCCCTGAGCCCCATCTGGGGGGAGGCCATCGGCAAGCTGGCCCTCACCCGGGGCTTTGACACCTACGCCATTATGGCCCTCAACAACGACTTCACCGTGTCCATGGTGGACAGCTTTGTGGACGTGGTGACCGAAGGCGGGGCGCGGATGGTCAACGAGCCGTTTTACTACAACGGCGGCCAGGCGTCGTACCGGGGCGAGGTCTCTCGCTTGACCCAAGACGACCCCCGGGCGGTGTTTATCCCCGCCTATGTCACCGACTTCACCGCCATCTTCAAAGAGCTGTTTCGCTCCGGTTACGAGGGGCAAATCATTTCCGTATCCATCGCCACCGGGGATAAATTCAAAGAGGCGGTGGGGGAGGCCGCCAACGGTCTGCTCCACGGTTTCCCGGTCCCCCCCATCGACAGTCCGGCTTATCAATACTACCTAGAACAGGTGGGTCTTGAGGACACCGGCAACGTCCAGCACCCCTTTGGCACCGCCGGCTACGACCAAATGAGCACCCTGTTGCTGGGGATCGAGAGCGCCGGCACCACCGACACCGAGGAAGTCAAGCGCCATATCCTCAAGATCAGCAACGGCCCCGGGGAGACGGTGTTCGACGCCGTCGAAGGCTTGGAAATGCTGCGGGCCGGCAAGACGATCAACTACACCGGGGCCAGTTCCTCGGTGGAGTTCGCCCCCGACGCCGGGGTGCTCCAGGGGCGGGACTTTATGCTCTACGAGGTCCAAGACGGTCAGGACGTGGTGGTGGAGCGGATTGGGGCCTGAGAATAGGCCTCGATCCAGCGCCAAGAGCCCTTGGGGCAATAACCCCAGGGCCCAACTCGCCAAGTGCCTGTCCAATGCAGTCTTTTAGACCCCTACGGATAGTCGTACTAAAACCCTAGGCGGTGACGGCGTTCAACACGGACCAAGCTTTAATGGGAGCATGAAACGATGAAGACTGAAATGACCATCAGTACTAGACGAATCGGCAATAAGGCGCGCGTATTGGTCATTGGCGTATTGTTGGTCGCCAGCGGTAGTTTGATGTTAGAGGAAGTCAATGCCCAGGGCCGGTTTAGCGCCCGTGGCGCAGCGGTGAATGAAGATGGCGGCTTTCGGCGAGGGTCGGCCAGCGGCTTCAGCACCGGCAACGACAGCGGCGCAGCGCGCTACCGTCGCGGCGTTAGCGACGGCGAGGGCAATGTGCGCGGTAGCAGTGCCGGTGTCTTTAGTGGCCCCAACGGCAGTCAAGGCAGCCGAGCTACTCGTTTTCAGCGCAACAGCGACGGCAGCGCCGAGGCCAGCGGTACTGCCTCTTGGCGTGGTGCCAACGGCAGTCGTATCGACCGCTCCGGCTCCGCCAACTACGATCCAGACAGCGGTCTCGATGCCAACCGCTCCACCGAGGCCACTAGGGCCAGTGGAAACAGCTTCGAGGGCAGTAGCAGCTATAACAGAGATGATGGCTACAGCCGTCAAGGCAGCTGTTACGATGCAAGCGGTAATGAGATTGGCTGCTCTTTACGGTAGTAGAGTCCACATCAAAAGCGAGCTCTAATCATTCATGGTAGCGATGCTGATGCCAAAAAAAGATAAATCATCTAACCCAAAAAAAACGGCCTCGTCGCCATGGTTTTCCATCCGAGCGTGTCATATCACGTTCAACAAATATTCAACCCGGAGACCTTCCTCGATGACCCGCACCCTACTTGCCGCCTCAGCGGCCCTCCTCCTTGCTTGCACCGCTCTTCCCGCAGCTGCCGGCACCTGTCCCGAAGAACATCGTCTGACCGAGCCACGGGAAATTGAGCGGGTTGGCACAAAATGGCTGACACGCGAAATCATCGCCAACGTCCAACTCGCCGGCTGGCGCGAGATGGGGGACTTCATGCTGCGTCAGCGGCGTCTTGAGCTGGCGCCAGGCGGCACGGTTCCGACACACAGCCATGCCGATCGTCCAGCAATTGTTTACCTCGCTAAGGGTACAGTGACCGAGCATAACAGCTTTTGTGCTGTGCCAATCGTACACCATGCAGGGACGCCCTCCGAGGAATTCGGGGTTGGCTTCACGCATTGGTGGGAAAACACAGGTGATGAAACCGCAACCTTCATCTCGACCGATGTCGTACCGTTTCCCGCGGATGGCACGCCGTTTTACGGTTGGGAGCGTGGGGTTAGCCCTGAGGACCAATACGGCAGATAAGCTGTAGCCGATCCATTGATCAGATCGTCTGACAATAGCTTCACCAGGATTCTGTTGCGGAATCCTGTATCCCTATCTCTAAACAACGGGGTGCTCCAAAAAACAATGCCCGCGTCATCGCCCTCGCCCTCGAGGATATCCCGGTAGGGTTGCATGACAAACAGCAGCGCATCCAGGTCGTCGTCGTCGCCGTCGCCTCGGCCCAGCCCTGCCCTTGGCACTTCTCGACACATCCCCGGCCAACTCCACCCCCCCTTGGCGTAGGCTAGGGGCTTTGAGCCACCGCTCCACCGTTGACCATGACAATGCCCGCCCCGCCCCGCCTTTTGTTGATCGACGACGACCAAGCCTTCTGCGAACTGCTCCGGGATTACTTCAAGCTCGACGATTTTGCCGTCGAGTTCGCCCACGACGGCATCAGCGGCCTCCAGCTAGCCCGCTCTGGGACCTTTGATCTGGCGATTTTGGACGTCATGCTCCCGGCCATGTCGGGCTTTGAAGTGCTCCGCCACCTGCGGGAGGACTCCCCTTTGCCGGTGTTGATGCTCACCGCCCGGGGCGATGACATCGACTGTATCGTCGGCTTGGAGACCGGCGCCGACGACTACATCGCCAAACCCTGCAATCCCCGCCAGATCGCCGCCCGGGTGCGGGCCATCTAGCGCCCCACCAAGGGCCGTCTATCGTCTGCCCACGACAGTGGCGCCATCACCGTGGACGACGTGGCCCTCCACAGTGGCGATCGCAGCGTCACCGTCGACGGTCAACCGGTGGCCCTCACCGGGGCCGAGTTCAATCTTTTAGAGGTATTATTGCGCCACGCCGGGCAAGTGGTCTCCAGGGATACCCTGGCCGAAAACGCCTTGTCGGCGGCGAGCAGCCACTACGGCCGCAGCCTCGACACCCACGTGGCCCATCTGCGCAAAAAGCTCGGCCCCAATGCCCAGGGGAAGATGCGCATTTTGAGCGTGCGCGGGGTGGGTTACCAGTACATCCTGCCCTGGGGGTGATGGCCCATGGCCAGCATGTTTCGCAACTTATTTATGACGGTCTGGTTGACGTCGACGCTGGTGTTCACCTTCGCCACCGTCCTCACCCTGCTCACCCTCTCGCCCCAATACTTTTATTTGGATTTCCTCCGCCCGGTCGTCATCCTCGATACCCTGGAAAACGACGCCCCCTCCCCTTTGCTCACCACCGCTCGCCAAGCCGCCGTGGCGGGCGGTTTGGCGGGGCTCCAGACCTGGGTAGAGGACCACAATGCCCGCGGCCACATTCCCCTGGCCATCGTTCCCCTCCCAGCTCCTCCACCGCTGCCGCTGCCCCCGGATGCCACCCGTCGCTACGGCAAAACGGTGCCCCCAGACCACATCAAAGCCCTGCTGCGCACCCAAGGGCCCGTCGTGACCACTAAAGAGGGTGCGACCTATCGTTTGGTGTTGGATGTCGAGGCGATACGGCCTTTATTTCTCGTCGAGTGGTGGGGTTTTGGCGGTTTGCGGCTCGTCATTGCCGCTTTACTGAGCGCTTTGGCCTGTTGGCTGTTGACCCGTCACTTCACCAACCCCATTCGCCAGCTCCAGCTCGCCACCACCCGCCTGGCCACCGGCGACCTGGCGGCGCGGGTGGGCCCCGACCTCGGGGGGCGGCGGGACGAGCTCGGCCAGTTGGGCGAAGACTTCGACCGCATGGCCAAACGCCTCCAGGACCTTATGGATGCCCTGGGGCGGCTGTTGCGGGACTTGTCCCACGAGCTGCGCACCCCCTTGGCCCGGGTGGAGGTCGCCCTGGAAATCGCTCGACGACTGGGAGATGCCAACGCCCAGCAGCACTACGACCGCATCGCCGCCGAGGTAGAACGCCTCGAAGAACTCATCGGCCAGATTCTCACCTTGAGCCGTCTGGAGGCCGACACCCAGGGGGTCCGCGCCGCCCCCGTGGACCTGGTGGACCTGGTGGAAGCCATCGTCGACGACGCCCGCTTCGAGGCCTCCCAGGGGGGACCCCCCATCGCGGTGTGTGCCCCCCCCCACTGTCCCATGGAGGCCGATGGGAGGTTGTTGCACAGCGCCATCGAGAACGTCTTGCGCAACGCCCTGGGTTACGCCCCAGGGACGGTGCCGGTGGAGGTTACCCTGGCACCAAAACCCAAGGCCGGACAGGTGACCTTGACCATCCGCGACTGGGGGCCGGGGGTTCCCGAGGCGGATCTTCCCCGCCTCTTTGCGGCTTTTTACCGGGTGGGCGAAGCCCGAGACCGCCAGAGCGGCGGTCACGGCCTGGGTTTGGCCATCGCCCGGCGGGTCGTCGACCACCACGGCGGCACCATCGCCGCCCACAACGCCCCCGGTGGGGGGCTTTGTGTCGTGTTCACCTTACCGTTGACTCCCCAATCCGGCGTCCCAGGGGACTGAGCCGCCACAGCTGGGATCGGCTTTATCGCTGGGGAGGGAACATGCCACAGGCGATCATCTTGTCCATGACCGGGGCGGCGACCTTGTTGACAAACTGGGCCCGGGCCTGGGGATCCTGCCGCAGGGTGGTCATGACCCGTTGCATGATTTTCTGGGCCATGGCCGGTTGGGATTCCCCACTGCCCTGCTGCTGGCGCAACTCGTCGCAACTGGAGGTCTGGTAGCGGGAGACGATGCGGTCGGCTAGGCGATCGATCATCTGGGGGTTTTGAGCCTGGGCCGGGGCAGACCCCACCAGGACCAACCCCATCAGGACTAGCCCAGCGGCACGGCAGGCAAAAGACCCACGACGGGCCATGGACACCTCGGTGGACGAGGCGTTGAGGGCAAAGGCAATGGTCGACTTGGACATGTTTTGGATCCCTTGGCAAATGGAGATGATGGGTAACCGTCCCTTGGGTGTGGGCGGCGCGAGGACAAGGCTACCCCAGACCTCGGTGGAGTTGGGGCGGCTTATCTGGAGAAGTGTCAACCCAGCGGGGTTTTTGCCAATGCCTCAACACCCCGGATCGTGCCCCCGCTTTGCCGGGGTGTCGAGGAATCAACTACACTGGTAGACGACACTCGGGGCCAACGACCCTCCCAGATAGCTTGAAGTGGATGGATACAGCCCCCACCCTTCACCGCCCAACCCACCTGAGGTGACACCATGGCCCGCGTGCGCGATGTGGAAATCCACCAAGTTCCCGAGGCCGTACAACCGGTCTACCGCCGCTTCGCCACGGACTACGGTCCGTTTTTAAATCAAGTCAAGGTGTTTGCCCACCGCCCCCCCGCCCTCAAGCACATCATGGGGCTGTTGTTGGAACTGGCCGACGAACAGGTGTTGCCCAAGCGCTATTTAGAAATCGCCCTGGTGGTGGTGTCCAAGCTCAACGAGTGCACCTATTGTGTCGCCCACCACAGTCCGCGATTGGTAGAGCAGGGCCTGCCCCCGGAGACCGTGGCGCGGATTTTGGAGCCTGACTGCCCGGGTCTCGACGCGGTGGATAAGCTGGTGCGGGACTACGCCGTCCAGGTGACCGAAAAGCCCCAGTACATGCGGGATGCCATCTTCGAGGAACTCAGGGCCCACTTCAGCGAGGAACAAATCGTCGAGCTCACCCTGCGCACGGCGTTGTGTGGCTTTTTCAACCGCTTCAACGACGCCCTGCAGATCGACATGGAAGAGGGGGTGGCCCAGGAGATGTTGTCCATCGGTATGGAAAACGACCTCAAGGCCCACCAACCCCAAGTCACTGAGGGCTAGAGCGATGTACGGCTGGCGCGGGCGCATTGGCCTTTTGACCCCCACGGGCAACGCCACCCTGGAAGCCGAATTCCAGCGGATGGTCCCCGACGGAGTATCGGTCCACGCCAATCGAATCTACCTCAAGGAGGTCACCCCCGAGGCGTTGCCCGCCATGGAGGCGGAGGTGGCAACGGGCGTCCAGGGTTTGGTGGATTGCAGACTGGGGGCCTTGGCCTTCGGCTGCACCTCGGGGAGCTTTGTGGGGGGCAAGGGTTACGACGCCCGCTTGATCCAGCAGATGGAAGAGCTCAGTGGGATACCGGCCACCACCACCACCACAGCGGTGCTCCGGGCCCTGGAGACCTTGGGAGTGGAGCGCTTTGCCATGGCCACCCCCTACACCGATGCGGTCAACGCCATCGAGCGGCAATTTTTCTGCGACCACGGCTTTGAGGTCACTGCCGTGGCGGGTGGCGGTATCACCGTCACGGCGGACATCCAAGAACTCGACCCCAGGGTGGCCTACCGCCGGGCCCGCCAAGTGGACAGCGATCGTGCCGAGGCGGTGTTTATCTCCTGTACGGGGTTTCGCACCATCGACGTCATCGAGGCCCTAGAGGCCGACTTGGGCAAGCCGGTGATCAGCGCCAACCAGGCCACCTTGGCCGATTGTCTGCGGCTTTTGGGGGTCGGCGACGTCCAGCCGGGTTACGGCAGTTTGTTCAGCCGTTGGTTGAGCGCCCCGGAGGACCATTCCCGCCGGGATATCCTCCACGCCGGCCGGCGAGCCCTGACGTGAGATACGTCACCCTGCCCTCGGGGGCCCGGATGCCGGTGTTTGGCCAGGGCACCTGGCACATGGGGGAGCGGGCCGCCGCCCGCAGCCATGAGGTCCGCGCCCTCCAGCGGGGCTTGGAGCTGGGCTTGACCCTCGTCGACACCGCCGAGATGTACGCCCAAGGCGGCGCCGAGGAGGTGGTGGCCGAGGCCATCGCCGGCCGCCGGGATCAGGTGTTCCTGGTGAGCAAGGTCTACCCCTACAACGCCTCTTGCTCTGCCATGGTCAAGGCCTGCGAGGCCAGTTTGCGGCGCCTCAAAGTGGAGACCTTGGATCTGTATTTGCTCCACTGGCCGGGGAGCGTGCCCTTGGCCGAGACCGTCGAGGCCTTTGAGGGTTTGAAGGCGGCGGGCAAGATCAATGACTTTGGGGTCTCCAACTTCGACACCTCCGATCTCGAAGCACTGGTTGGCCTGGACGGGGGCCTGACGGGGAGCAACCAAATCCTCTACAACCTGGCCCGGCGGGGCCCCGAGGCGGGGGTTATACCCCACTGTAGGCAGCGGGGCATTCCCGTCATGGCCTATTCTCCCATCGACCAGACCCGGCTATTGCGCCATGGCGGCCTCCAAGACTTTGCCGCGGCCCGCGGGGTGAGCGCCGCCCAAGTGGCTTTAGCGTGGTTGCTCCACCAGCCCGATGTAGTGGTGATTCCCAAATCCGCCCGGGTCGAGGGGGTGGAGGAAAACCGCCGGGCCTTGGACATGCCCTTGTCCCCCGACGACCTCGCCGAGCTCGATGGGCTGTTTCCCCCGCCCACCGGTCCCACGCCGTTGGAAATCCTCTAGACCTTCAGGAGGCCTGCCGTGACAGCGTCCCCCCCCATTGTGGTCATCAACCCCAACTCCACCGAAGCCGTCACCAAAGGCATCGACGCCGCCGTCGCCCCCTTGCGGTTGGCGGGGGGGCCGGCCATCGAGTGTCTGACCCTCCGCGAGGGTCCCCCGGGGATCGAGAGCCAACGGCACGCCGACGGCGTGGTATTGCCCTTGTGCCGGTTGGCCGAGGGGCGCCCCGATGCCGGGGCGTTTGTCATCGCCTGCTACTCCGACCCCGGGCTTCATTTGCTGCGGGAAGCCACGGGACGACCGGTGTACGGCATCGCCGAGAGCGCCATGGCCACGGCGCTGACCTGTGGCGAACGCTTTGGGGTAATCTCCATTTTGGCCCAGTCCATCCCCCGCCACCTGCGCCAGGTGCGGGCCATGGGTCTCACGGCGCGCTTTGCCAATGATCGGGCCATTGGCCTTGGGGTCTTGGGCTTGGGGGACGACGCCGAAGCCCTGGCCCGGATGATCGAGACTGGCCAGCAGCTGCGGGACGCCGATGGCGCCGATGTGGTCATCATGGGTTGTGCCGGCATGGCCCGGTTTCAAAAGCCCCTGGCGGAAGCCCTGGGCATCGCGGTCATCGAACCCACCCAGGTGGCGGTGGTGATGGCCTTGGGGGCGGTGCAGTTGCGGGGAGCCATGGGCGGGGGCTAGGCGTCGCTCTCCCTCCCCCCCGAGGATCGACACCATGCCCTCCCGCCGCTTTGTCCAATGCGACGTCTTCAGCCCCGTGCCCACCCAGGGCAACGGCCTGGCGGTGGTTGTCGACGCCGACGGATTGGATGATGAGGCCATGCAGCGCTTTGCCGCCTGGACCAACCTCGCCGAGACGACTTTTTTATTGCCACCCCGAGATCCCCGGGCCGATTATCGGCTGCGAATTTACACCCCGGTGCGGGAAATACCCTTTGCCGGCCACCCCACCCTGGGGAGTTGCGCCGCCTGGCTCCACACGGGTCACACCCCCCAAACGCCGGGCACCGTCCGCCAGGAGTGTGGGGTGGGGGTGGTGGATATCGACACGAGCCAGGGGGAGACCCTGGCCTTTGTCGCTCCACCCACCCAGATTGCCCCCCTGGCCGACGACGACCTAGCCGCCATCGTCGCCGCTTTGGCAATTCCCCGGCAGGCCATTGTGGCCACCGCCCAACTGGACAACGGCGCCCTGCGCCAGGTCCTGCAGCTGGACTCCGCCACTCGAGTACTGGCCGTCGACGGCTCGAGGGTACGCTGGCCGGCGTTTAAACCCATCGGCCTGCTGGGGGCCCACCCCCCGGGTGGTGAGTGCCACTATGAGGTGCGGATGCTGGCACCCTCGAGCGGGATGAGCGAAGACCCCATCACCGGCTCCCTCATCGCCGCCCTGGCCCACTGGCTGCAGCGGGAGGGCAAACTCCACGGCCCCCTCGCCGTCGCCCAGGGGACGGCTTTGGGCCGCCGGGGACGTGTCTCGGTGCGGCCCACCGCCCAAGGCGGGGCAATCTTCGTCGGCGGCCGGGTCCATGTACTCATCGAGGGTACCTTGATGCTGTAGGGCCCGTCTCCTCCCGGGAAAAGTAGGGAAAACAATTCACCACCCAGGGGGTTACCATAGGGCCCTGGCGCAATTGCGCCCGTCTTCCTTGGCCCAATAGAGGGCCCGATCGGCCCGTTTGAAAAATTCGTCGACGCTGTCTTCGGGCTTGCCCTGGGTCAAGCCAAGGCTGAGGGTCGTTGCCGCGGGGAGTTGGAAGTCCGCTGTGGCCACGGCGCACCTCATGGCGTCGGCCACCGCCAGGGTAGCTTCGGGGTCTCGGTGGTAGACCAGGACGGCGAACTCATCGCCCCCCAGGCGATAGATGGCGTCGTGCTCTGCCAACTGGGCCTTGGCGAGTCCGGCGACCCCGACGATGACCCGGTCGCCGACGTCGTGACCGAATTGGTCGTTGATGGATTTAAAATGATCGATGTCGAATAGGATCAAACACAGGGCAAAGGGCTGACTCTGGAGGGTGCGAAGTTCCCTGGCGACCGCCTGGTCCCACTTGTAGCGATTGAACACCCCCGTCAGCTTGTCCGTGGTCGCCAGGGTCT
This sequence comes from Candidatus Competibacterales bacterium, assembly GCA_050330975.1. GTDB lineage: Bacteria > Pseudomonadota > Gammaproteobacteria > Competibacterales > Competibacteraceae > JBHJHK01. The sequence goes on from JBHJHK010000404.1 coordinate 22,430, forward strand.
CCAGCTGGGCAAAAAACTGCTCTCGATGGTCGATATCCCGGGCGAACTGATCCACCAGCTGGGTCAAACTTTGGGACAAATCGGCGAATTCATCGTTGGCCTCCAGACGTAAGGCCTCGGCGGGGGGCGATTTTCTGTTCACCAAGGCCCAGGTGATTTCCAAAGCCCCTTTTCTCAGCCGTTGAATGTTGGTCTTGATGCCCAAAATCACCCCATAGCTCAAAAAAGTGCCGATTAAAATCGCCGCTGTGCTCAATAGGATATTGATCCGAAAAAATGCGGCTTCGTGCTGTTCAGCAATGGCCGTCTGCCGCAGGTTGAAGGCCTCCAGGCTTTCCACCAGTTCAAATCCCTTGACATCCAGGGTGTGATCTTGCCTTTCCAGGGCAGTCAACAGTGGGTCGTCCACGGTGCCTTGGGCGTTCAGGGTATCGACACCTTGGCGAAACTGGGTTCTAAAGTCGTGGTATTGGGCGTCAAAGGCCACCAGGGCTTGCCGTGCGCTGCGCAACTGGGACTTGGTGATGGAATCCAAGGCCGGCGAGGCCAAGCCCTGGTCGATGAGCGCCAGACTGGCGCCAATGCGCTCGGCGATGAGCCGGAAATTGGCCGTCTCTTCGGCCAATAACTGGTTGAGATTCGACGCTGGGTCGTGGCTATCGCTGGAGTCGATGCCATCACTCAGCCGAAACAACCTCTGGAGCAAGATGTGCTGCTCGAGCTGTTTGATCTCTGCTTCCACGGCCATTTTGGCCAGGGGCACGTCGTAGGTGGCAATGGCCACCAGCTCGCGCTCGATGCGCTGTAAGACGACGATGGAGTGGATGAGGATGGCGAGGATAAACACAATCAGTACGGCGGCCAATCCGCCGATTTTCCTGGCAATGGTCCAGCGCATGGATCCACATCCTGGGTGAAAACCGTCGGATGCACGGTTCGTGACCAGCTCAAAGGACTAGAGCTTACGTGGAATCAGAGTCGCGGATTTCGAGAAGATTCCCCAAGCCGGCCCTCGCAGCGGGGGGGCCCTAGGCCCGGGCCCACAACTGCTGGGCCGCTCGGCTGGCGGCCTTTAGGATTTGCTCTTGATCCACCCGAGTAGAGCGTCCGTCCTCAACGACGATTTCCCCGTCCACCACCACGGTTTTGATATCCCTGCCCAAGGCGGTGTGGACCAGGTTGCCCAGGGGATTGATGGCCGGGGTGAGGTGGGGCTGACGGTAATCCCACAGCAACATATCGGCGTTCTTCCCCATCGTCAGGCTGCCCACCCCGTCCCCCCCCCCCAAACCCTCGGCCCCCTGTTGGGTGGCCATGGCAAAGACGTGGTGGGGCTGCCAGGCCTCGCTCACTTTGCCTTCCTGGAGGCGGGCCACTGCCAGCCCCCAGCGCATCACTTCCACCATATCGGCGTGCATGTTGTCGGTGGCCAGGGTCAGCTTGGCGCCGGCCCGGCGCAGTTTGGGGGTAGGCGCCATGGTGGCGCGGGTGGCGTTGCCCTTGGGAATGTGGGCCACATGGATCTTGGCCCGCCCCCCCCGCTCGATATCCTCATCTGTCAACCAAATGCAGTGGGCCGCTAGGAGTGTATCGTCCAACAGCCCCACCTCTTCCAGGAGCTGGGGAGGCGTCATGCCGTCCCGGGCCACCACCCGCTCCACCTCGATGGGGCTTTGGCAAAGATGGGTATTGACCCCCATTCCCGTGGCGTCTCGGGCGGCGCGGACCTCGGCGAGGAATGCCTTGGAACAGGTGTCGGGGGCGTGGGCCGCCAGTTGAACGTCGAGGCGCCCCCCTTCGGTCCCCCGCCAACGCTGGGCCAGGTTCACGGCGGCGTCGAGGGTGGTACGGCCCAGGTTGGGGTCGTACTCCCAGACTCCATCGGCCACCCGACTGAAATCCACATCGTGGATCCGGCCACAGGCGATGACCCCCCCCCCCAATTCCCCCATGGCCGGCAAGGTGAAGTCGGCGTGGACGTAGCTGTCGTTGAGGGTAGTGGAGCCAAAGCGCAACGCCTCTAGGGCACCTAGGCGAGCCAGGGCTACGGCTTCGTCGGGAGTGACGTCATGGCCGTGGGGCACACCCTTGGTGTAGGCCGGGGCAAAACCCATGTCTTCGGCCACCCCCCGCACCATGGTGAGGATGGTGTGGGTGTGGACGTTGACAAACCCAGGGGTCAGAACCTGGTCTTGGCCCTGCAAAATCCGCTTCGCCCGGGGGAGGGGCTGGCTTGGGTCCCTTGGGGCCACCAGCGCCAGACGGCCACCGGCAACGGCCACCACCGCGTCTTCGATGACGGGTTGGCTGGGGTCGCCGGTGATGGCCGTGGCACCGTGGATCAGCAAGTCGTAGACAGGCGGTTCGGGGGGCGTCACAGCGGAGCATCCTCAAGTACCGGGGATGACAAAGCGCTCACCCCCCTGGAAGTGGGCCAAAAAGCGACGGGTCAGCTCGCCGCGGGGAGCGCCAAACAAGTCGGCCGGGGATCCCTCTTCGTAGATGACCCCATCGGCGATAAAGATCACCCGATTGGCAAAACGTCGGGCAAAGCCCAACTCGTGGGTCACGGCGATCATGGTCATGCCCTCCTCGGCCAATTGCCCCATGACGGCTAGGACTTCATAGACCAGCTCTGGATCCAACGCCGAAGTGGGTTCGTCGAACAAAATGAGCTTGGGGGCCATGGCCAGGGTACGGGCGATGGCCACTCGCTGCTGTTGGCCGCCGGAGAGCTGGGCGGGGCGGTGGTGGGCGTGGTCGGCGAGGCGCACCCGTTCCAACTGGGCCAAGGCCCGTTCCTTGGCCTCGGCCCGGGATACCCCCAGGACCTTGCGGGGGCCGATGGCGACATTGTCCAGGGCCGTCAGGTGGGGAAACAGGTGGAAGCGCTGGAAGACAAAGCCAATTTGCCGCCGCTGGGGGGCCAGACGGCGGGGGGACAGGGGCTTCCAGCGGGGGGGTTGGCCCTCAAAGCGCCCCCCCATGGCCTCGCCATTGAGGTAGACCACCCCTGAGGTCGGGGGCTCTAGGTGGTTGATGGTCCGCAGCAGGGTGGTTTTGCCGGAGCCCGAGGCGCCGATGATCACCAAACGGTCACCGGCGGCGACGGTCAGGTCGACGCCCCCCAGGACCAAGCGTTCCCCAAAGCGCTTTTCCAGGCCTTCAATGCGCAGCAAAGGTGCCGTCACGGTGTCCTCACCTCCCTCACCAGACCGGCAGCCGCCGCTCTAACAGCCGCGACAACCAGGACAGTAAACTGATGAGGGCGTAGTAGTACAGGGCCAGGAGGGTGTAGATTTCAAAGGGCACAAAGTGCACCGAAATAATCGCCTGGCCGGCGCGGGTGAGTTCATAGACCGAGATCACCGACAACAGGGAGGAGTTTTTCACCAAGCTGATCAGCTCGTTGGTGAGGGGGGGTACCATGGCCCGGTAGGCCTGGGGCAGCAGAATATAGACCAAGATGGTGGGGGGGTTCATGCCGATGGACAGCGCCGCCTCCCGCTGGCCCTTTTCCACCGCCCCCACCCCACCCCGCACCACCTCGGCGATGTAGGCGGCGGCGTTGAGGGCCAGGGCCACGATACCGGCGGTGATTTCGTCGAAGCGCACCCCCAAGGAAGGCAAGACGAAGAACACCAGAAAAATCTGAATCAACAACGGGGTGCCGCGGATAAAATCCACGTAGCCCCGGACCAACCAGCGCAGGGGGGCGATGCCCCCCAGGGCGATGAGTCCCAGGATCACCCCCAAGAGGGTGCCCAACAAACCGGCGATGGCCGAGACGTAGAGGGTCACCCACAACCCCTGGGCCAGCAGGGGAATGGATTCCCAGATGATGGCCCAGTCAATAGTCACTAGAGGACGCCCGCCCTAGGCAAAGCTGGGGATGTCGTCGGCCAGATCCATCTCAAACCCAAACCACTTTTCCTGGAGGGCGTAGATCTCGCCGTTGTCCTTGAGGCGCTTGAGCTCGGCGTCGAGGAACTGGACGATTTCGGTGTCTTCTTGGCGGGCGGCGATGCCGGCCCAGTTTTGTTGGCCGACGCCCCGGACGATGGCGTAGCGGCCCGGGCGATCCTTGAGGACCTGACCCAAGGTGGGCAGCGTATTGAGCACCCCATCGACGCTGCCCTGGGCCAGGGCCAGGTAGGCCGCCGGGTGGTCGTCGTAGATTTTGACGTCTTTAAAGCCCTGGCCCAAGCGGGATTCCAGGTCTTTATGGATATCCACCTGGATGGTCTCGCCGGGGGAGCCCAGCTTGACCCCCATGACCCGGTCGGACATGCCATCTAAAGAGGTAATGGTGTTCTGATCTTCGGCGCGGATCAGCAACGCCTGGGAGGCCTCGGCGTAGGGGATACTAAAGGCCACCCGCTCCAGGCGTTCTTTTTTGTAGCTCATGGAGCTCATGATGATCTCAAAGCGCCCGGCGTAGAGGGCGGGGATGATCCCCGACCACTGGGTGTCGATGAATTGGGGTTCCACCCCGAGGGTTTGGGCCATGATGGCGGCCAGGTCCACGTCGTAACCCACGATCTCCCCCGCCTCGCGGAAGGTGAAGGGGGGATAGGTGGCCTCGCAGCCAATGCGCAGCACGCCGGACTGTTTGATATCGTCCAGGGTGACGGCGGCGCGGGCCAACGGGGGCAAGGCGAGGCTGGCACCGGCCAGGGACAGTAGGGTCAGGGCGCGACGGCGGGACAGCAATACAGGCATGGCAGGGCCTCCACGAGGGGCGAGCTCAAGGACTATTGCTGCCCTAGCAAATCCAGGGCCACCTGGTCAAACCGCCCTTGGAGAGGTTCTGGGGGCGCCAAACGCCCGGCGGTGGACGGTGGCGACGCCGAGCCGCCGTGGACAATCACCCTGGGCGCCCCAATGTGGGGCATCTTGCGCCAGTTTAGACCATGGCCTTGGGGTGGCCCATCATTCAACCCGACGGCTAACCCGCGAGGCATTTCCCATGACACTGTGGTGGTTTTGGCTACTCTCCCTTTGAACATTTGGATACCGGTGGCTCGCCGCTGGCGATCGGTGGGGAGGTATGGCGGACCAAGGGCCACCAGCCCAAGCGTTACCAGACCCCTTATGACCAAGTGAGCGTAGAGCGGCACGTGTATCAACGCTCAAGCGGTGGCAAGCCCTATTGCCCCCTGGAGCGCGAGATAAGGCTTGTGCTCACCGCCACACCCAAGCTTGCGATACCAAGTGAGTGCCAAGTGTGTTGCACTTCCCCCCAGGCAGTGGTGCGGGACTTGAGCGGGAACCATGGTCGTCCCATCGCCTTATCGTTTACCCAAAACTTAACTTGTCCATAAGAAATATCTCGTTACAAACGGTCAGTATCCAGACATCTCTGGTTACACTCCCTTGCCTACAATGAGTCGCACCCTCAGCACTTGAAAAACACTGAGGACAATGTGAAGCGTGGCTTTGAAGTGTAGACTCGTTCTTGGGAGCGGCAATGATAACTGCGTTTTTCATGTTTTTTTTCTCTATATGCCATTATTTTCAACGGTGTTTTTTATTAATGGCTATGGGCGCCATGGGTGGTGCTTTACTGGGTGTTACCATCAGTGCCTTTGCCCCACCTGTCCACGCCGTTGACTTTGACCAGCGTCCCCAAGGTCCCATGGGGGAGCGGCTCGACACCATCACCCAACTCGATTTGACGAGTCAGCAGTGGATCGCCCTCATGGGCCTGCGCGCCGAAGCCCGCGACGTCCGCGAGGCCCGCCAGGTGGCCATCGACGCCCTGAGGGAGGGCACCCAGGAGGTCTTGGCCGCCGATAACCCCGACCTCAACGCCCTGTTTTTGGATGTGGAGACCACCGTCGACGGCTTGATAGCCGAAGCGCGGGATCTGCGGGCTTCCAGGCTGGCGTTTTACAACATGAGTCTGATGCCCGAGCAACAAGCCCTCGTTGTCGAGAGGTTGCGGGATGTCTTGGGTGAAGTGGATGACGCCCTAGACCAGCTAGAAAATTTGGATGGCAGCGACAGCGGCCTGGTGGAGGCCATCGCCGAGTTGGCATCGAACAAGCTCGATGGCCTGGCGTTGAGCGATTCCCAGCGCCAAGAGCTGGAAACCATCCAACCCGAAGCACAACGGGTGCGCCAGCAACGGCGAGCGGCTTTAGATGACTTGTTGGATCGGGCGTTACTCACCCTGGAGGCCAGCAATCCCGATCTCAACGTCCTGGCCCAGGATGTAGAGGCCACCGTCGAGGGTTTGATCGCCGACCATCGCAGCGTGCGGGGGCTGTGGCTGGCGTTTTACAACGACAGCTTGACCCCCGAGCAGCAAGCCACGGTCATCGAAAACCTCAGAATGGACAAAGACTCCATATCTTCCATGCTGAGGATATTGATGTTTCTGCAAATCCTCATGGCCGACATCCAAGGACCAGAGCCCGTGGACAGCGGTCCGCTATACGATTATCGCTACTGTGAAATATTGCTCGTCTACCTAGACGGCGATCAATTAATAGCGGAGGTTTGGGGGACTCAGAGCCTCAATGACTGTCCCCAACAGCAATGGGAAGCCCTCGACTTCGAGGCCATCGCTGAGGAATACGGCGCCCTCGCAGCCATTCCCAATGGCCCGCGCTTTTTTATCGTCGACGACAGTGTCGGTGGTTCTGAGGAGATCTTCGGTGTGAATCCCGATGCTGAAATCCGGACCTATGGGGAGTTACCCATGCGGTTTTACACCACCGGCGCCACCGACACCGCAAACCTCACGGAGGGGAGCGTTGGTGGTACGGCCTATGATGGGACATACCAAGTGGTGCGCGACAACGTCTGGCAGTTCTTTCCGGGGCGGCGGATCTATGAACTCGAAGATCCCGCGGGACAGCGCTACGTCATGCAGGCCTACAACCAACTGGTCGACCCAACGCTCCAGCTCGAAGATCTCGAGTTTTTGGGAGAACGGCTCAACTTGCCCGAAGGCTGGGGTTTCAGCAGCCGCGTCATCGACGAGTTGTTGGAGATCCCTGCGGTGGAGGGGTTGGCGACTTTGGTCCAGGACGATCTTGGCAATACCTACCAGCAGGTCGTCGAGATGCCGTGCGATGCCGAGCCGGTGATCCGCACCACCGCGGCCGGGGTCGACTTTGTGCGCACCCCCGATGGGTGCTTCGAAGGACTCGTGGACTGGCCCTATGAATCCAAATACGTGGAGATCGACGGCCTGCGCCAGGCCTACGTCGACGAGGGACCCGAGGAGGGACAACTGGTCCTATAGCTCCACCGCCAACCGTCGAGGTCGAACCTGTACCGCAAGATGAACCCCGCGTTGGCCGCCGC
>JBHJHK010000405.1:0-7233 GCA_050330975.1 Candidatus Competibacterales bacterium
GTGGCGGCGACCCATGTGGAGCGGGCCGTCTACGTCCTCACCGGCGCCCTTGGCGTTGGCCACGACACCCACCAGGCAGGGACACACCATGTGTTGCGCGAGGGCGAACCCCTGATGCTGACCGCCAAGGGGAACACCCGCTTCATGCTGTTCGGCGGCGAGCCCATGGAGGGTCCCCGCTACATCTGGTGGAATTTTGTCTCGTCGCGCCTAGAGCGCATCGAGCAGGCCAAGGAGGAATGGGCCCGGGGTCGGTTTGACACCGTGCCCGGGGACGAAGAGGAGTTTATTCCCCTTCCCGAAGGACCGGGCAAACCCCGCCGGGCCACGGGGGGGCGGGCCTTTGACTGAGGAGTTTGCCGTGACCCGCGATCCCCACGGCCGGGGGGCGATCCGCCGGGAGGGTCCGGCGGCCCACCGGGCCCGCCTCGCCGCGGTCCTGCTCCACGGCCGGGGCGCCACGGCCGACGATATCCTGGCCCTGGGCCGGGCCCTGGATCTCCCCGACGTCGTTTGGTGGGCCCCGGAGGCCGCGGGGCATTCCTGGTGGCCCGTGAGCTTCCTCGCCCCCCTGGGGGCCCTAGAGCCCGCCCTGAGCTCGGCCCTCCAGGCCGTGGATCGCGCCGTGGCCGCGGCCAACGCCGAGGGCTTTGCCGACCAGCGCATCGCCCTAGTGGGTTTTAGCCAGGGCGGTTGTTTGGCTTTGGAATACACCGCCCGGCGCGGGCGGCCCCTGCGGGGGGTGGTGGGACTGTCGGCGGGTTTGGTGGGCACAGCGGAGACCTCCGACCCCCCCCAGGACGATCTCTATGGCCACGTTCCCAAGGCCTTTGACTACCCCAATACCACCCTGCCCAATACCTCGGTGTACATCAGCTGCCACGAGCGCGATCCCCATATCCCCCTGCGCCGAGTTCGCGAGAGCGAGGCGGTGTTCAAGGCCCTGGGGGCTCCGTGCAACGTTGCCATTGCCCCCGGGGCGGGGCATGGGGTGGGAGGGGAAGATATGGCGGTTTTGGCGGGAATGTTGGGGCAGTAGTGGGGGAGAAACCCGCAGAACTTGATAGCCTGTCGCCGATGACTATGGATGATCTGCCGTTGGCAATAACGATCGATCGTCGTCATCGGCAAGGCTGATATATTCAATACGCCATTGATCAATGCGCCTGAGATCCGCAAGACTCATTTCTGTGTCAGCAACAGCTTCACAACTTTCCAGGGCTATTTCTGTGGCTGTTTCAGGTGGGCCAAATATTTCATGAAAAAGCTTAGCAATATCGCTAGACGCCTTCTCTGCACGCGCTCTAGCCTGTGAACCTCCCTCTCGTTCGTCATAGGCGATGCTGATGGCAAGCACATAGGGTTCTTCTTCAGCCAAATGATGATATCTTGCTTCTCCTAAGTCAAAGAAAACGCCGACAATGTTTTCGGAATCATCTCCAAGCACCCTTGCCATGTGTTGTTCGACGTTCTTCTTGCCTTTCTTTTTACGCAAATAATTCTCAAAACGGTCTGGAAAGGCGGGTCTTCCGTATCTGATGGCTAGCCACTGTTTCAAAGCCCTCTTATCTGCAAAGCTAGGACTGATCGTTTGCATTGTATCAAGCTTATGACACCACTCTTGTTTTTTGATAAGCTTGATACCTAGTCGAGATAGAGTGATGTGATAGGGAGTACCGCTTTGTTGATAAGTGAGGTCAATCTCGCGAACGTGCTTAGCGCGAATGTGGCTGCCACGGGGCTTATCAATACGCTTACCTACAATAATCTCCACATAGGGTTCAACGTGAGCATCGCGACTCAAGTCACAATCATGGCGAATGACGACCAAAAGCTGTTCGCCATCACGCGATATCCCCTCAAGGGCATGATCGCCCCTGAGGATGATTAGGGAGCCCTGCTCAACGTGACCCATTGTCGGTCAAACCTTTGTTGTTGATTTGTTGAGGAAATCCTAAATCTCTTTTGCACCAGGAATGGCGATTGAAGATTGCCAATCGTCGTTGGGCGTAGCTCGAGACTCTGGAAGTCCAGAACGTCGATAAGCCTGGGCGGCCACCTGGTACTCTTTAATCAGTAGCTCGATGTCAGCCTCCGTTTCCTTACCGCCTTTGATGAGTGAGAGCAACGACTGACCATTAAAGGCTTTCATTTTGATCATATCGCCAGCGCGCTTCGTGCCAGCTTCGCGAAAGCAATCGGCAACGCGGCTGAGTCGTGTCAACAGAGTCACTGATTCGGGCTGTGGTGGCGTTCCAGCTTTCCACTTGTAAAGCGCTTGACGAGTGACTTCAAAGAAGGTTGCCAGTTCAGTCATCGATAGCTTGAAGACCTCGAGTATATTTTCAAGATGTTCAGCCGATGTTCGTGGATCAACAGTTTTGGTCAGACCATCTTTATGGGTAGTATTGGGATCAATATCGATAGTAATGTCCAGTCTACGTTCCAAAGAGTCTTGCCATTCAGAGGCTCGCTCAAGGTCGTAAGAATCACCTGTGCGCTCAAAACAACTCAACAGACGTTGGGGCGGCGCTTCTTTCTGTTGCCCATAGCAAGGATAGCCATAATCGTTATACATGATAGGCGTTTCTAACATAGTCAAAACCCCTCAAGCGTCTCGGCTCCATACTTCTTTGGCATGTTCGCTGACCATGGATAAAAAGAGCTCTTTGAGCATCTCATAGAGCTTAAACATTTGACTTTCGACTGCCGGCCAGTCAAGGTCAATCATTTTTTCGACGGTGTGATCGATATCGATCACGGCATGGAGCATTGGTTCAGACCGTCTGAATCTTTCCATAGGCCTCAGGCCAAAAGGGTTAAGACCCGGAGGGTAACCAAGAGGTATTTTGGCCCGGTACATCTTTGCAATCATCTGGCCTTTCCAATCAAAACCTTCTGGATTTGTTTCAATGATCGTCTCAAAGCTAGCCTGGATTTGGTTTCCCCGATCGGGCAAACCTGCCAATCTCTTAATCAGATAATTCTCGGGTGTTTCGCCTTCACTTGGCAAAATAGCGTCTAGTGCCCGAACACCTAATCGACTGATGTGATCAAGCTTTACAATATCGTGTACAGCTTTGATACCTTTAACAAATTCTGGAATGAACTCCCTACGGGTTTTATAGTGTGTAGTATGGTACATAATCGTATCGTTCCGTAGGATAAAACCTGCTCTGCGGTCTCGATCACTCATCAACCAGGTTGTGATTTTATCTAGCCTCGGTTGAATATCGTTGGTACCCATCACACCTGAAATATGAAGGTGGTTGTGTTCTGTTTGCTCAAAGAGGGTGTAACCTAGCCGTCGCAACTCGTCTTGCACCTCATCGACGTATCGAGACATGTTCAGAACTGGGTTGAATTTGGCCTGCGCTAAGGCATAGTAAATGGGCGCGTTTGGCATCGTGTTATCCATCACCCGCCTCCTGATGCGTTGAACACACTTTCAGTTTACACTCCAGTTGACACTCCCTCAACGTCCTCAGCATACCTTTTGGCCACAGCCGATGCGAGGACCCTTGCCCGCGAGGGGCGGAACGGTCTTCGATCACAGCCATGGCCGATGAGTATTCTGAGAAACTTAATGGGCAGCAGTGACCCATGGGACGACGACAACCCGCTTTTGGCACCGCTCTCGGCGCCGACTCACCGGTTGCCGTCTTGGTTTTTGCCAGATTCGTGGGTCTGGACGGGATCAGTGTCTGGTCAATGTGATGGTCGATAGCCCATTGAGCTCGAGCCAGCCGGAACCCGACGTTGTGGTTGCGGTTGGCAGGGTGGTTGGCGTTGCGGTTGGCCGACCGACAGTTCCTGGCGTTGTCGTTCCAGTTGCCGCCGCGCAGCACGCGCTCATCGCCGCTTTTTGACGCTGACCCTGGGACTACGTTAACGCCTTAACGGGCGCTTGGGCAACCCCTGACCGAGGCTGGCTCCGCCCGCCTCTGTCCGGTGCTGCCCAATACTTGCTTGATCTACCTCTTGCTGGGGACCATCACATCACCTCGAGCCAGCCGGAACCCGACGTTGTGGTTGCGGAAGGCAGGGTGGTAGGCGCCGCGGTAGGCCGACCGACAGAACCAGGCGAGGCCGTACCAGTGGCCGCCGCGCAGCACGCGCTCATCGCCGCTCGCAGGATCTTGCGGATCAACTGCATGGCCCTCCCCATAGCCATCTTGCCTACCCTGGCACCACTCCATCACATTGCCATGCATCTGGTAGAGGCCCCAGCCATTGGCAGGTAACGCCTTTACATCCACTGTCTCTTGTCTGAACTTACCCTTGGCGCCATCTGTATAGGGGTAATTGCCATTATAGTTAACCTGATCGGTGGTGATCTGGTGACCAAACCAGAACGGCGTGGTCGTCCCCGCCCGACAGGCATACTCCCACTCCGCCTCCCTGGGCAGGCGAAAGGCACCATCCCCGTCTAGAGACTCGTTCAGCGCCTCGATAAAGCGCTGGCTATCGTTCCAGCGCACCGAGTCCACGGGACGCTCCGGGCCTTTAAAATCGCTGGGGTTGTCCCCCATCACAGCTTCCCACAACGCCTGAGTACACGCGGTATCCGCCAACCAAAAGCCTCGGGTCAGGGTGACGGGATGCAACGTCTCGTCGTATCCAAACGGCTCCCGCCCCGGCTCATGGGAAGGCGACCCCATCATAAAGCGCCCCGGCGGCATCCAGCGCATCAGCTGGGCGATCTCCTTGACCTTGAATACCGCAAACAGGGTTTTTTCATCCTCTCCCCATTCAAAGGCCCAGGGAGGTGGAAACTGATTGGGTAGGCGCGGATCGAGGGGTTGAATGGCATTCATCGGTCTAGACCTCCAGCGCCGGAAAGCGACGTAGGTTCTCCCGCCGCCAACCACGGGCATCGGCAGGCAGGGTAATGGCGTGGACGGCAGCGTAGGCGCGCTGCAAACCGCGCTCGTCGATCTCGCCAGCGAGGTAAGCCTGTTCCCACCCCCGGCGCAGCTGTTGGTAGCGCCGCCGCCGTCGGCGAGAGAGGAGGATCGCCCCGCGCTTAACGCGGTAGCCACAAAAGCTGACGCCACAGGCGCTGCGATTGATCTGGGTAGTGGGTTTCACCGTCAAGCCCCGCTGCTCCCGGGCATAGGCGATGGCCTGGGCCAGGCTCTCTCGGGCCTGGGCTTGAGTGGGGCACCACCAGAGGATGTCATCCATGTAGCGCACATGGGCCTTCACCCCCAAAGTCTCCAACAAATAGCGGTCGAGGCCATTGAGGTAATAGTTGGCAAAGTGCTTGGAGGTGAGGGAGCCGATGGGCAAGCCCCGCCCTGGGGTGGTGTGGTAGACCGCCACCACCCGTTGCAGCAATGCAAGAAATGCTTGCCCTTTGAAGCGGCGGGCTAGCAAGGCCAATAGGCGATCGTGCTCAATGGCGTCGAAATAGTGCTGGATATCGATTTTGACAAACCAGGGAAAGCACCGTAGCTGACGCTGTACAGCCTGCACGGCCACGTGGTGGCCGAGCCCCTCGCGACAGGCATAGCTCGAGGGTACGAGTGCCCGATCGAGCACCGGCCCCGCGTGGGCCATGACGGCGTGGTGGAAGACGCGATCTTCAAAGCAAGCGGCGTGGATCAGCCGCAGTTTGGGATCGCGAATGGCGAATTGGCGGCAACGCCCCGTGGGGAGTTGGCCATCGTAGATGGCAACGGCCACTCGGTTGAGGTGGTACTCAAAGCGGTGAAAGAAATGCCGCACATCGGGGCGCGTTCGCTTGCCCCGGGCGGCGAGTTGGGCGGCACGGGCCAAGTTCTGGTTGTCGGCGATTTGCCCCAGGGTGATGGCGGTGCGTTTCACGCCGAGGTGGCCTTGGCCGCTGGCGCGCCGTCGAGTTCTTGCAGGATCAAGGCGAGAAAAGCGTCGCCGTACTTTTCAATCCGTCCGCTGCCTACGCCGTCGATTTTGGCCAGTTCGCGGGGGGTGCGTACTGGGGTGCGCACCATGTGTGCTAGCTGTTCATTGGTAAACAGGGCATAGGCGGGTATGCCTTCTTGTTCAGACAGTGCCTTGCGTAACTCGCGCAGTTTCACGAAGAGGGCAAACTGCTGCTCGGTGAGCAGCTCCCGGTAATCCACCCGCGGTCCGCGCCCATTTCCCTCCTGGCGGGGAGCGGCCATGGGTCCGCCTTCGACTTCACGATAACCAATGCAAAAGGCCCAATGGCTGTGTTCGCCGGCATTGACCAATTGCTTATCGACGTTGACCACGCGATGTTGGGCGAGGAAATGGTTGAGGCGTTGCCGCTCAGGATCGGGATGACAAATGGGGATGGTGAAAAACTGGTACTTCAACGGGGTTGTCACTCCAAAGTATGAAAGGGGTAAAAGGTGAGTCGCGACGGCAAGCGCCCCCTCACCGACGCCGCTCCGCCGGCGTCTGTGCGGCGACGCCTGCCTCAACCCTGCGGTTCCTCCTGCTTGCTGTCTGCTGGGGCCATCACGTGACCTCGAGCCAGCCGGAACCCGACGTTGCGGCTGCGGTCGGCAGGGCGGCTGGCGTTGCGGTCGGCCGACCGACAGTACACGGCGAAGCCGTACCAGTAGCCGCCGCGCAGCACGCGCTCATCGCCGCTCGCAGGACCAACAGGGTCGCGTACTCTACCGGGTCGGTAGTCAGAAAGCCAGTCCCAGCACCACTCCAGCACATTGCCATGCATCTGGTAGAGGCCCCAGGCATTGCATGGCAGGGCCTGTACTGCAACTGTTTGTTGCCTATATAGCCCCTGCTTGCCGTCTGCGTAGGGATAATTGCCATCGTAGTTCACTTGTTCTGGTGTGATCTGCTCACCAAACCAAAAGGGCGTCGTAGTGCCCGCCCGGCAGGCATATTCCCACTCGGCCTCCGTGGGCAAACGAAATAGATCGTCTCCACCAGGTAGCGCTTTGTTTAAAATCGCTATCAAAGACTGTGTGTCACTCCAAGTCACCCGCTCCACAGGACGATCATCACCTTTGGAAAAACTGGGATTGTCATCCATGACAGCTCGCCAGAGTGCCTGGGTGCAGGTGGTATCGGCTAGCCAGTAGCCACGGGTGATCTCGACGGGATGCTGGAGCTCTTCGTCATACCGTTCCGGCTCATCACGGGGTGAACCCATGAGAAACTCACCGGGAGGTATGTAACGCATCCTCTGGCTAATGCCTTTATTCTCAAAGTCGTCGTAGAGACCGTATGGGTCACGCCGCATTCGCTTGGCACAGG
>JBHJHK010000406.1:0-2653 GCA_050330975.1 Candidatus Competibacterales bacterium
CCCGCCCAGGTGCTGAACCCGGGGCCCATCAATAATTTTGTGGGTTTTTTTGTACCCCCCGCCTAGGTGTGCGGCCAGGGCCGGCGCGGCCATGGGCCCCCGGGGCGGGGCGTTGGGGGGGGTGCGCGCCCGGCGCCAACCCCCCCGAAGTTCGCCCCCCAGGTGTTGCCACAGGGCGTCCACCACCCCAAAGGTCATGGCGCTGGCCGTGGCCACCGAGCGGTAGATCTCGTCCTCGCCACAAGCCCTGGGATAGCGTCCCCCCACCACCACCCGTCCGCCACGGTCCTCGTGGTCGATGGTGACGTGGAGGCGCTTGCCCCGGCAGTGGCCCTCCGTCCATGTGAGATTGTCCACCACGGTCAAGTTGCTGGCCGGAGGATCGGCGAGGATCAGCCCCCGCCGTCCCCCATCCTGGGGCACCAGGGTCAAGCGGGTGGTCTGGAAATTGACCACCAAGGCCCCGGGGAGGACGTTGTAGGGCCTGTGGGCGTTGCCGTCAAAAGCCCCCGGATCGCCCTCGGGCAGGCGAAAGTAGCTATCGTCGAGGATCAACCCCCCCTGGATTTCCCGCACCCCCCGGACCCGAACCTGCAACAGCAGCTTGTAGAGCTGCTCGGTGACCAAAAACGGGTCCCCCTCACCGCGCAAGATCAAGGGCCCCGCCAGTTGGCCGTTTCGCAGCCCGCCGGCCACCAGGGCATGGGTTTCCCAGGTGTAGGTGGGACCCAATTGGTGGAGGGCGGCGAAGGTGGTCAACACTTTGATGGTGGAGGCCGGGTTGCGGAGGACGGCGGCGTTGTGTGCTGCCAGGGCCGGGCCCCCGTCCACGGGGCGGACGGCGACGCTCAAGTGGCTCGGGTCGAGGCGATGGCGCGCCATGGCGTTGGCTACGGCGTCGGGCAGGGCCGCTAGGGCGGTGTTGTAGCCCAGCAAGATTACAATTGCGGCAAAGACTCGTCGTTCCATGGTGTCGGCCTTCGGGCATTGGGGCAAAGGGCGTTAATATTGGAAGCAGCAGGGATCAATGGCAACGCTTGACAACGACGTGGATTAAAGCGCGATGAGCGATCTATCCAACTATTCCCCCGCCGTGGTGGCTTCTTTGGAGAGCGGCACGGCTTCGAGCCAGGCGAACTCGAGCTTTGAGGCCTTTGGCGAGCTCAAGCGTCAGCTCCAAGGGCACATCGTCGGCCAGCAGGCGCTGATCGACCGCTTGCTCATCGCCCTGTTGACCAATGGTCACCTGTTGGTGGAGGGGGCTCCGGGACTGGCTAAGACCACCGCCATCAAGGCCTTGGCCGAGCGTTTGGAGGGGGAGTTCCACCGCATCCAGTTCACCCCAGACCTCCTGCCCGCCGATCTCACCGGCACCGAAATCTACCGTCCCCAACAGGGAGCCTTTGAGTTTCAACGGGGACCAGTGTTCCACAATGTGATCCTGGCCGACGAGGTCAACCGGGCTCCGGCCAAGGTCCAGTCGGCGCTCCTCGAGGCCATGGAGGAGCGCCAAGTCACCGTGGGCCGGGAAACCTATGCCCTGCCTCGGCTGTTCTTGGTCATGGCTACCCAAAACCCCATTGAACAAGAGGGTACCTACCCTTTGCCCGAGGCCCAATTGGACCGCTTTTTAATGCACGTCAAGGTGGATTACCCCGACGAGCAGGCCGAGCGCCAGATCTTGGCCCTGGCGAGGGCCAAGGCGACGGCGGCCATCGATCGGGTGCCCGTGGCCGCGCCGCTGTTGAGCCAGGTCCAGGTGTTTGCCGCCCAGCGCCAGGTGCTGGACATCCACTTGGCTCCGCAACTGGAGGAGTACCTGGTGCAATTGGTGCTGGGTACCCGAGACCCCACCCCCTATGACGACCGCCTCAAACGCTGGTTGGCCTTCGGCGCCAGTCCCCGGGGCACCATCGCCCTGGATCGCAGCGCCAGGGCCCACGCATGGCTGGCCGGCCGGGACTACGTATCACCCGAGGACATCCACGCCATCATCTACGACACCTTGCGCCACCGCATCCTCCTGTCCTATGAGGCCGAGGCCGACGGCGTCGGGGTCGACGACTTCGTCGCCGAACTAGTGGCCCGAGTACCCATCCCGTGAGGCGCTCACCGCCCCGCACCGGCGGGGTGGGGGAGGCTGAGGGGGTCATCGTCGGCGTCGACGACCTCATCGAGCTGCGCCAACAGGCCGCCGCCGCCGCCTTGCCAAGGCGTCAAATGGCCCACTCCCCCCGGGCGGGCACCGTGGGGTCGCGGTTTCGCGGCCGGGGCATGGATTTCCAGGAATCCAGGGTCTATCAACCCGGGGACGATATCCGCACCATGGATTGGCGGGTGACGGCCCGCACGGGGCGCCCCCACACCAAGCTCTACACCGAAGAGCGGGAGCGGCCCGTGTTTTGCCTGGTGGATTTCAGTCCCTCCATGTTCTTTGGCAGTCGCCGGATGTTCAAGTCCGTCGCCGCCGCCAAGCTCGCCGCTCTGATCGCCTGGGCGACGGTGGCCGGGGGGGATCGGGTCGGCGGCTTTTTGTTCGGCGGTGGCGAGCACCTGGAATTCCCCCCTCGGGGGGGGCGACGAGGGGTATTGCCCCTGCTCCAGGGCTTGGCCTGGCTGAGCCAAGGGGCCTTGGCCCCCCCCGCCCCCGCCC
>JBHJHK010000407.1:0-9542 GCA_050330975.1 Candidatus Competibacterales bacterium
CCCCCTTCCTCGGTGGCACAAATTGCTCGCTGTGGGCTGGTGGTGGTGCGGGGTGGGCCGCCGGCATGGGGCCAAAGCCTTGTTGGGGAGCGGCGTCATCCGCCGTGGCCACGGGGCGCAGCCGCCCCCCCTCCACGGTGACAAAGCTGGGGCAAAAGCCCTTGAGGCAGCTGAAGTCCTTGTTGCACTGGGCCTGGTCGATGGCTCGTTTACGGCCGAATTCGGTCTCTAGGGGCACCACTGCCAGGCAGTTGGACTGCACCCCACAATCGCCGCAGCCCTCGCACACCGCCTCGTTAATCACCACCCGGCGCGGGGGGTCTTCCAGCAGCCCGCGCTTGCGGCGGCGGCGCTTCTCGGCGGCGCAAGTCTGGTCGTAGACCAGGGCGGTCACCCCCGCCACCTGGCGCAACCGCCGCTGGAGGGCGTCGAGCTCGTCTCGGTGGTGCACGGCCACCCCGCCGGGGGGGTGGGGGGCGTAGCCCTCGGGCTCGTCGCTCACCAGGACGATTTCCCCCACCCCCTCGGCCTGGAGCTGGGCCACCACTTTGGCCACGGTGAGGTCGCCGTCGGCGGGTTGGCCGCCGGTCATGGCCACGGCGTCGTTGTAGAGAATCTTGTAAGTGATATTGACCCCCGCCGCCACGGCGGCGCGGATGGCCAAGATCCCCGAGTGTTGGTACGTGCCATCCCCCATGTTCTGGAAGACGTGGGCCGTGGTGGTGAAGGGCGCCTGGCCGAGCCAGCTGGCCCCTTCCCCTCCCATTTGGGTAAAGGTCTCGGTGCGGCGGTCCATCCAGATGGCCATGTAGTGACAGCCGATGCCAGCCATGGCCCGGCTGCCCTCGGGAACCCGAGTCGAGGTGTTGTGGGGGCAGCCGCCGCAAAAGTGGGGTTGGCGCTCCAACGCTGGGACGTAGACCGCCAACTGTTCGGTTTGGCGGTCGAGGAACGCCACCCGCCGTTGGAGCTCGTCGCCGTGGTAAAAGGGCGACAGGCGCTCGGCGATGACCCTGGCGATGCGCCCGGGGGTCAATTCGCCGGCGGAGGGCAAAACCCAGCGCTGGTGCTGGTCGAATTTGCCCACCACTCGGGGGCGGACGTCTTCGCGCCAGTGGTAGAGCTGTTCTTTGAGCTGGTTTTCCACCAAGGCCCGCTTTTCCTCCACCACCAGGATTTCTTCGAGGCCGCTGGCAAAATCCCGCACCCCGTCCCGCTCCAGGGGCCAGGGCATGGCGACCTTGTAGAGACGGATTCCCAACTGGGCGGCTTTGTCTGGGTCCAACCCCAAATCCTCCAGGGCTTGGCGGACGTCCAGGTAGGCCTTGCCGACGGCGACGATGCCAAACCGCGCCACGGGGCTGTCGATGACTGTGCGGTTGAGTCGGTTGGCCCGGCTGAAGGCCAGGGCGGCGTAGAGTTTGTGGCGGTGGAGGCGGTATTCCTGGGCCAGCGGTGGGTCGGGCCAGCGGATGTGGAGGCCATCAACCGGGGGGGTGAAATCCTCGGGGTGTTGAATGGCGATGCCCTCTGGGTCCACCACCACCGACGCCGAGGCGTCGGCGGTCTCGGCGACGAATTTCATCGCCACCCAACAACCGCTGTAGCGGGACAGGGCAAACCCCACCAGGCCCAAATCCAGAATCTCTTGGACGTTGCAGGGGTGGAGCACTGGAATGCCGGCGTCGACAAAGGCGTGTTCGCTCTGGTGGGGCAGGGTGGAGGATTTACAGGCGTGGTCGTCCCCCGCCAGGGCCAACACCCCGCCCAAGGGGTCGGTGCCGGCGGCGTTGGCGTGTTTTAACACATCGCCGCTTCTATCCACCCCCGGACCCTTGCCGTACCACAGGCCAAACACCCCGTCGAAACGGGCACCGGGAAACAGCCCCACCTGTTGGCTGCCCCACACCGCCGTGGCCGCCAGGTCTTCGTTGATACCGGGTTGAAAGTGGATGTCGGCGGCCTCGAGGTATTTTTTCGCCCGCCACAATTGTTGGTCGAGGCCCCCCAAGGGCGAGCCCCGATAGCCGGAGATAAAGCCGCCGGTGGCCAGGCCGGCCCGCCGATCGCGCTCCCGCTGCAAAAGGGCCAAGCGCACCAAAGCTTGGGTGCCGGTGAGGTAAATTCGGCCGCGTTCAAGGGTGTATTTGTCGTCCAGGGTCACCTGTGCTAGGGCCATGGTGGTCTCCTCCTCGCCGGGGGCCATGGGGAAGCGCCACCCGGGGTGTGCTATTGTCGCCGCCGCTCCAAGGTGAGGGCTGAGCTGGCGGGGGATGCGCCCTCCCGGAGCGCAGGTCTTACAGCTTAACGCTCGAAAAAACAGGTTTACTGGGCTACACCCGTTAGAAATTGTTCCCAGGGGGAAAATTCCGTGGCGACCTCGTGGGACAGCACGTCCGCCATGGCCCGGGCGGCGTTGGAGAGGGTGCGGTCCCGGTGGAGGATGAGCCCCAAGGTACGGTGGAGGATGAAATCCGTCACCGTCAGGGCCGTCACGTCGCCGCCTGCCAGGGTGCGGGGCAGAATGCTCCAACCCAGACCCACCGCCACCATGGTTTTGATGGTTTCCAGGTAGTTGGTGGCAAAGGCCACCTTGGGGGCTAGTCCCCGCCCTTGGAAGTGTTGGTCGATGATCTGGCGGGTGTAGGTCATTTCCCCGGGGAGGATGGCGGGGTGGCGAGCCAAGGCTTCCAGGGTGACTGGGTGCTCCCCGACCAGGGGATGATCCAAAGGGGCCAGGACTGCCAACGGGTCGGGCCACACCGGCAGGTAGCGCAACGACCCCTGGTCCCTGGGGGGTTCCTTGGGGTCCACCTCGGGGGGCAGGGTCACCACGGCCAAGTCCACCTCGCCCCGCAACACCGCCTGGCGGCCCCATTCGGAGTCGACAAAGCGCATGTCCAGTTGTACCTGGGGGTAGTGGCTGGCGAAGTGACGCAGCACTGGCGGCAGGCGGTGGAGGCCGATGTGGTGGCTAGTGGCCAGGGTGAGGACCCCGGCGACCCCCTGGGACAGCTCTAGCAGGGCCCGCCGGCTGGCCTCCACCTCGATCAAGATGCGCTGGGCTCGGGGCAGCAGGGTCTTCCCCGCTTCGGTGGCCAGCACCTGCCGCCCCAGGCGGTTGAAGAGTCTGACCTTGAGGTCGGTCTCCAAAAGACCAATCCGCTTGCTCACCGCCGGTTGGGTGAGGTGCAGCCGCTCGGCCGCTTGGGAAAACGACCCGGTCTCGGCCACGGCGACAAAGGCTTTGAGGTTGTTGAGGTCCACAGTGAAGATCGATGAAATCAAACATAAGCTGTTGTGTGCCAAAACCCCTTGACGCATTTTCCCAAAGGCCTTTCAGCATCGCCAGCAGCGATATCCCCAAAGGTAGCTCGGGCTTGGGGCGACTCTGTCACCCCACGGCATGTTAGAAGGCGCCGAAGATTGAGGCCAGCCCAACCAGGGCGATAAGCGCGAGCAGCGGGATCGCAACGGCGACTGCGAAGATGTCGCCGTAGGCTTCGCGATGGCCGAGTTTGCAGATACCGAGGACGGTGATCACGGCGCCGTTGTGGGGTAGGGCGTCGAGGGCCCCCGACGCCACCGCCGTCACCCGGTGCATGGCCTCAAGGGATGTCCCGGTCTCGGCTGCAAGCTGGACATAGGTGCTGCCCAGGGCATCGAGGGCGATGCTCATACCCCCCGATGCCGAGCCCGTCATGGCCGACAGCAGATTCACGGCCAGCGCCAGGGAGATCAGCGGGTTGCTCCCGCCGAGGCCGAGTACCGCCTGGCTGATGGCATCGAAGGCCGGCAGCGCCGCGATCACCGCACCAAAGCCCACCAGGCTAGCGGTGTTGAAGAGCGGCAGCACCGAGGCGTCCGCGCCCTTATTGACACTCGCCCTGAGGTCGGTGAGGCGGGTGTAGTTGAACGCCATCAAGAACAGAATCGCCGAGAGCAGGGAGACGATGATCGACCACACCCCCCGCACGCTTTCGATGGTCGTCGCGCCAAAGCGCGGCTCGGCGAGGTAGGAGGTGTCCATCATCGGGATCACAATCTGGACGAATAGGAAATTGACGAGGATCACCATGACGACCGGCGCAAAGGCCAGGGCAAAGCTCGGCAGATTGTCCTTGCTAGCCCTTCCATGGTCCAGTTCCACGATGTCGAAGCCCTCACCCTGGGCTCGCTCGCGCATGACGACATCGGGTACGGGCAGGCTGTCCTGGTGATACCCATAACCCTCGCCCGCCGCCCGGGCGCTGGCCCAGCGCCGGTTTAGCCAGGCGGTGCCAAGGGCGAACATGATGAGTCCGGTGATGATGCCGAGCCCCGGTGCGGCAAAGGCCGTGGTCCCAAAGAATGGCATGGGAATGGCGTTCTGGATCGCCGGTGTACCCGGCAGGGCCGACATGGTAAAGGTGAAGGCGCCGAGGGCGAGGGTCCCCGGAATCAGGCGCTTGGGAATGTTGGCACCCTGGAACAAGGCGGCCGCCACCGGGAAGATGGCAAAGGCCACCACGAAGAGGGACACGCCACCATAGGTGAGTACGCCGCAGCAGAGAACCACCGCGACGATGGCGCGCTCGGGGCCAAGCCAGCCGATCACCCCCTGGGCGATGGCCTTCGCCGAGCCGCTGTCATCCATCAGCTTGCCGAAGATGGCACCGAGCAGGAACAGCGGAAAGAAGGCGACCATGAAGTCGCCCGCGCTGGTCATGAAAATCTGGGTATAAGCGGCCAACAGCGGCAACCCGCCGGTGAGCAGGGCTGCTAGGAGCGCCATCAGGGGCGCCAGCACCAGCAGGGTGATCCCGCGAAACGCGAGATACATCAGCAGCCCAAGGGCCGCGACAATGGCTAGGATGTCGATCATTCCGGGATCTCCCGCTTGGTGCCCTCGGGCAGGTGGGCCGGCTTCAGGCTCTCTTCGAGGGCGAAACTCGGCACCCAGGTCGTGCGGACGCCGAGATCGTCGCGGTGGGCCGCCAACCAGCCCTCGGCGCTCTGGCGACCGATGTCGCGCAAGTGGTGGAGAAAGGCCGCTTCGCCATTGAGCTTGCTGGAGATGCTGAGCTCGCGCATCGCCTCCTCGGCCCCTCGGCCCCATTGATGGCCTCGAAGTCGAAGAGCTCGGCCACGATGTCGCGCAACGGATTGATGTCGAGGGGATTGTACTGGTAAGGCGACAGGGTGCGCGTGAGGTGCTGGGAGAGGATGAAGCTCGGCGAGTACTCGAGGCTCCAGCGCCCGGCCATGATGTCGAAGAGCGAGCGCTGGATGGGGCTGAACCGTGCCGCCTCGCTGGTCGCGGTCCAAAACGCCTCTAGGAGTTCCCGGGCCCGTTGCGGGCCGCCGGTGGCCAAGCCCTGGGCCAAGGCCACGGCATTCATCGCCCCTGCGCTGGTGCCGCTGACCCCCTCGATCTCGAACCCGTCTTCCTGGAGGAGGCGGTCTAGCACCCCCCAGGTAAAGGCGCCGTGGGCACCGCCGCCCTGGAGGGCTATATCGATGGGAACCTTCTTCTCACTGGCCATTGCTGTCACCTTGTGGGGACGTCTGGCAAAACGACCCGCCGTTGCCTGCCCTGATTCACATTGGGAAAACATCACCGCACCCCAGATGGGTGGCCTTCCAGCTGTTCTAGAATCGTCGGGTCTTTGATTTTGTGGTCATTCAGCAGCAATAAAATCTTGGCAATGATCTCTGTGGTGCGCCGATCTGCCTCGGCGAAGGGGAGATAGATTTTCTCCATTTTTTTGCCATTGGGCGCCGGTACAATGCAGAGGTAACTACCCGGCATGATGTGGATGACCCCGCTGCCGAGGTGGATCCGGTAGGAGGCTCGCTTGCCATCGAAATAGACAAAATTGTCCTCAAAACGTAGCTTCTCAAGGCCTAGGGTAGTGGCCACCGCCCCCACCAGGGCCTTGCGGCTCTCGCACTGCTCCACCGACCAACGGCTTCCCTCTTCTTCGGCGATGGCGACGGAAACCACAAGGTCACCGTCTCGCATCACTTCGCTAAAGACCTGTGGTGGCACGTCCTCGAGGTCTAGGCGTCGCTCGAAGTCCGACGTCATAAATTCAATCTTGTCACAGTCGAGGAATTCTTCTGCCGAGAAAAAGTAGCGCATAGCGGGGAAGTCCCACGTTGCGCATAGGTCGTGGTGACTAAAGCGTTTGTAAATAGAACCCATGTCCTCATCACCCGTGGCATTCCAGCCGCGGGAATCCAACAGACGATAGGCCTTGGCGGAGTCGATCCGCTGACCCTTGTAGCGGTTGGAGTAGGTGCCACACTCGCGCTCCGCTGGGGTGAGGAGATATAGCTCGCGAAAGGCCTGCTTAAAGGGCTGTACCATGGTGGCTTCGACAATCCTTTGCTGCCAGTACCCCAGGGCTTTATGTTGGAAAAGATCGTAGGGATGGGCAAGGCGTAGGGTATCACTGAGCTCAAAGCGCTTGCCATCGTCGACCAGAGCAGGCTCGGCGGGATCGATAATACCAATTTCCCCCTTATCATTAATGGCGATCAAATGCCGCAACAGTAGCCGCATCGCTGGTATGGCGAAGAGTTTTTGCACATCTTCGAGGGCGAGTACTTCACCGTTGGCCATGATTTTTTCGAGGGCGAGGCGATAATGGCTAATTTGATCCTTTAGGCGGTCCTGGGCCTCGCGAATGGCCAAAAAAACGGGATTTTTTTTGATCCCCACGGGTGCGCTCTTGAGGGCTTTGCCCGCTTTTGATACCCGAATTGTCGGTTTGAAACCCTCGACGATCAGCTGAACTTCCCACGCCTCAACGGTCCGCGGTTCGCTGAAATCATCGACCGTCAAGGCGCTTGCCGCCTCCATGGCCCATTCCATGCGAGCTGGATTCTGAAATCCTCCTCGTTGGGCGAGATGGGCCAGCCCCACTTCGACTGCAGCACGGGTATTGCGGCGGCGCTCTGAGCCAAACTTGGCCATGGTCTGCAATAATTCACTGAAGCGTTCGTAGCGCTCTCGAACCTCGGTCTCGCCCTCCAGAGGGAGTAGTCCATAGGCTTTGATGGCCATTTGCCCATGCTTTTTGAGGGCTTTGTCAATCTTTTCGCGGTTGTTACCCAAAAAGGCATCTAGCAAGAACAGAGTTCGCACCCAATCACTGCCTCCCTCATCGCATTCTGGATTGGCGCGTTTAATGGCTTTTTTGTAGGCTGTGATATGGGTCTTCTTCAGCGGTTTCAGGGCCCGCTCCAAGCCGATACAGTCCACGCGCCCACTGCGGGGATCATCGCTGTTCCCCAAACCACCCTTGACGATGGCCTCGAGCAAGAGGTGTAACCGCAAAAGCGGTTTCACCCCCAGGGCTTCGAAAACCAATGGCTGAGCCGCGCTCGGCACCAGGGCCACAGCCCAAAGGGTATCGGGCTTGAAGGATTTGAGTGACGCCACCAGTTCCGCCTTGTCTTCGCCCTCATGGAGGCGCCGCAGTTCCAGAAAGGATCCAATGGCCTCGTGGTCGCGGACTTGGGGAAAGGGCACTTTGCGCGCCTCGATATAGCGGCAGGCTTGGAGCAACCAACGACCCCCGGCCGGTGGCGCGGCACAGGCGCCGAGGAGTTGGTCCTGGGTGTGGTCGGTCAGGGCGGCCTCAAAGGTCTCCCCAGCGAGGCGCTCCATGTATTCCCGCTGCCAAGGCAAAATAGATTCATCGGACTGGTCTACGCCGAGCGCGTACTGGAAGATGTTATTCGGGGCCAGCGTGGCAAAGTGCTTGAACGCCCCATAGGACAGCATGCCCTTTTGGTAAAAATAGTTGAGCACTTGGTGGGAGAACCCCTCCAGCTGGTGGCCGTCCGCAAGTAGTGTGGTCGCCATTTCGGCTTCTATATCGGGATCTCGCCAGTCCCCCTGTTGACGGTGGCCGCGCTGGTGATACTTCAGTGCCGTTGGTGCGTTCCACAGTCCTTGCACCCATTCCCAGCAAAGGGCCTCGTGCTCGGCGATGGGAAAAGGCTTGTGGTGATCTTGGAACCACGGCAGCAGATCTGGCAGCGTGGGACTGTCGTAACGGGCGTCATGGAGCATCGAGACTCCCTCGCGCCCACTGCGATACAAGCTACGGGATTCAAAGGGATGCCGCGGTGTATTAAACCAGAAACGCACCCGACGCAATACTAAGTCCCGTATATAGACGTCACTGTATTCAAAGGCGTAGCGTTGGGCGACGCGCAACATGAGCACATGCTGTAACTGCTCTTTGCTCGATTGCCAAGGTGCTTCGGGCCTGGAATATTTTCGCTCTCTGGGGAAGAAAAAGTAATCGGTGAGGTAATGGATTAAAGACGAACCAAAATGATTGTCCGCTGCTTGAATAATCGTTTCATAGAGCCAGCGCTGCTGGTCATTCATGGCCGAGAAGGGATAATCAAAACGCGGATAGCATTCCTGCCGCCAAATATAAAACGGTGGCTTGTCACCCATGGGGGTAAAGACTTCCATCGCTCGGTCGAGATCAATGGCTTGGGGTAGCTCCCCATCACACCAAGCATCGACTTCTCCAACTCGCCGCTGTTGTTCTCCGTTGGCCCGTGGCTCCACCCCTAGCCCCCCACCAATGGCATCAGCCTAATAAAACGGACCTCTGTATTGGCGGTGAGAACGATCTGGTCATCCAAGGACTCGGGCCGAATGCCATTGACGAGTACAATGAAGGCTTGGCTATTGAATCCCTCGAGGGCCCGCCGAACTGCCAGCACCACATCGGTGGGGGATTGATCGAGGGCTTTGGCCCGCAGGCAGATTCGCCCCTCGGCGGCCATGGACTCGATTTGGTCATCGCGGAGATAGTCGACATCCCCCCCGGTTTGACTCCGCTCCAATCTTGCCATGGCGAGCTGCGCCGTCACGGCATGGCCGATGAGCTCGGCCACAGAAACGGTGGTTGCTTCCCAGGAGAACAGTGCCGACCGCGCCTCTGGTTGGGCGCTGTCGAATCCCAGTGTATCGATGGCTATGGTGTGTGCCACGGTGTCTCTTCCCCGGTCTGGCCAGTGGTACAGGTGATGGTGGCCCGTGGGATCCCCGGGAGGGCCACCGCCCCCGGGTAACCCAGCATGAACAACCCTTAGAAATCGATTTCTCGCCCGCTCTGGGCCTCGCTGCCATCGTAGGACACCCGGTGGACCACCTCGCCCTCGGGGTTGACCAGGGAAATCTCGTCGCCCCGGTTGCCCAAGGGCACCACGCCGTCGGGGAGGTTGATGGTGAATTCGGCGCCGGGCTCGATGGTGCCGCCCTCGAGTTCATAGGTGCTGCCGGTGCGATCCCGCACCTTCCAGTCGGCCAAATCGATGGGGGTCTGGCTGTCGTTGCGCAAGGTCACCAGCTCGTTGCCGGCATCGCCGCCGGCGGGGTTGGGCAGCGCCGACGCGATGCGCAGACCCTGGTCCACGGGGGTGGGGGTGGGGACCACATCGCCAATGCCACCGCCGATGGTGCCGTTGTCGCCGCCGCCGGGGGGGGTGAAGTTGGCGTCGGGGTTGAGGACAAAGGTGGCGAGCAC
>JBHJHK010000408.1:0-10889 GCA_050330975.1 Candidatus Competibacterales bacterium
GCCGGCGAGTCCGTCAGCAATGCCTCCAAGCGGGCGGCCACGACGGCAAAATTTGCCGGGCGTTCGTCCACCGCCTCGGCCAGGGCGTCTTCTAGGAGTTCCACCAGAGGTGCTGGCACGGCAAAGCGCTGCCAGTCCCGGGCCCGGGGTTTAGCCACGCCCACCAACGCCCGGGCGCAGAGGCCGGCAAAGGCGTAGACATCGGAGTGGGGGCCCATGGGGGCAGCGCTGCGCCCCAGCTGCTCGGGAGGGGCGTAGTCCAGGGTCCCCGCTATGCCCGTGGCCAGCACCGAGCGCCCCCGGGTGACGTCGGCCAACCAGCGCTGGTCCAGGGCCAGGCCAAAGTCGATGATGCGACAGAGCCAGGGGGTCTCCCGGGTCTGGACCAGGATATTGCCGGGCTTGAGGTCGCGGTGGAGCACCCCTTGGCCGTGGACCCGGGTCAAGGCCCGGGCCAGGGTCAAAGCCAGGGGCAGGAACTGGGCCGCGGGCAGAGGCCCCTGGCGCTGGAGGAGGGCTTCCAAGCTCTCGCCCTCGAAGTACTCCATCACCAAGTGGGGCCTGGGGCGGCCATGGATGGGCTCGTCGTCGGCGTCGATGAGGCGGATCACCGCCGGGTCGTCCACGGCCATGAGGAGCTGGGCCTCGGCCATGATGTCGTCGATGGAGCGGGCCAGGGCCTCGTCGTAGAGGGTTTTGATCACCACTGGGCGCGCCAGGCGGCGGTGGGTGGCGAGGAACACCACCCCAAAGCCCCCGGCTCCCAACACCCGTTCCAGCTGGTATTTGCGCAAGGGAAAGGGCTCAACGCGCTCGGGGTCGAGGGCGATGGCCGCTTGCAGATGGGCCGTGGCCCGCTCCCACAACGCTTGTTCCAGGGCGGCGCGGAAGGCGTTGTACTGGGTTTCGGCCCTGGCCTTGGCGTCGGTCAGGTAACCGTCCACCTCCAGGAAGGTGGCCTCGGCGGCAGCCGGGTCCCCCACCCCCAGGGCCAGCTTGGCCAGCCCCTCCCCCAAAGTGGGCAACGCCGCTCGCCGGGGCACGGGCAAGTGTCGGTAGCTGGCCAACCACTGGTGCACCTGGCGTTGCTCTCGGGGGTCGGTCAGAACCCAACTGGCCTGGGGGGACAGGGCCCCCTGGAGTTGGGGCAGCTGGGCCAGCCGGGCTTCCACTTGCTGGAGCAGCGCCAGGGCTTGGTCTTGGAAGTCTTGCTGTTGACGCCCCAGGGTGGCCATCTCGTTTTGGAGGGACAAACCGATGGTCTTGACCTCGGCCAGGGTCAAGGCCAACTCGTCGAAGCGGGTTTGGGCCCGCTGCCAGGCGGTGTGGTGTTGGGTGGCAAAGTGTTGGATGGCGGCTTCGACCCCGGCTTCGTCCCGCGCTTGACCCAGGGCTGACACCCGGCTGACCAGTTCGCCCAGTTCCTCCTGGACGATGGCCAACAGGGCGTCGAGGCGTTGGGCATCCCCCCTGGCCAGCCGCTCTTCCACCTGGACTTGACGATAGTCCCGCCAGGTGGTGCTGGCCATCCCCAGCACTTCGTCCAGCAGCTCGATCAATTCGCGACTGCCGGGGAACACCGCTGGCAACACCTTGTTGAGGGCATAGCGCAGGGGTTCGCCCAGGTAGCGGTAGCGGTGCAGTAGGGTTTCCAGGCGTTGGTTGAGGGCCATGGGTCAGGGTCGATCGGCTCAGCTGTGGAGAGGGTGGCTCATTTCCCAGGGCGTATCATCCGGTGGGGCGGCGACCCTCGAGACCCCGGGGACTCGCGGCCCGTCCCCGGGAGATGCCCCATGCCAGATCGGCGCGATGGGACGATACACCCTGGACAAACGCTTGGACGTAGGGCTTGCCCAGGGTAGCGGCGTTGAGTTTGAGGTAGTAGCCGCGATCCACGGGCAGTGGCTCATCGAACGATCTGGGGAGTTTACCCGCTTCCACGAGCCATTTGACCAGGTGATGCCAACCGAGGTGGTGGTCCGGTTCTCGGCCAACCGGTGATGGCCCTTGCCCAGCTGGTTGCCATCGAGAATCCCCCCGCGATGCCCCCAGACCGCGTGGAGGTAGTGCCGCACGCTGGGTGATGAGATCCAGGCATGACGCTGTGGGGGAAAGCTGAGATCACTCGCCATGCGGAACCACCACGGGCAAACGCCTACAACAGCTACTGCCCCACGCCCAAGTCAAACTCCTCGACCGAGCCAGTCACTTCGCCATGCTGGATCAGCCCGATGGGTTTTATCAGGCCCTGATCCATTGGCGTTTGGCCGAAGCGTCAGCGGCGAGGTGAAGGGCACGAGCCACCCAACGGCTGAATCTACTGGAGGGCCCCTGGCGCCGCCACAACGTGGCGCAGATGAGAGAACCCAAAGCGCCCGTTGGCCAAAAGATCTCAAAGTCACCATAAACATTACCCACAAACATTACCCACCCCTGACTCCGTCGACCATACTCAACGGGGTCATCGACCCAAACAGGAGATAAGCATGTTCCACCAACGCGCAAAGCAGGCCGTTGCAGTCTTAGTCTTGACGGCATTGACCCTGGCCATCACCCCTTTGGCCCTGGCCGACAAGGTCACCATCAACCTGGGCTACGCCACGGCCGAGACCAGCTCCTACGGTATTTTAGCCAACAAGTTCAAAGAGCTAGCCGAGGAGTACAGCGATGGCCAGCTGGAGGTCAAAATCCGCTGCTGCGCCCAGCTCCTCACCGAGGACGAAGCCTTTAAGGCCCTACAGCTGGGCACGGTGGATATGTACATTATTACCGGCAACAACGTCTCCCCCCACTTCCCCCTGATGGACGCCTTTGTGTTGCCCTATATCTTTCAAAGCAAAGACCACGCCTACGCCGTCCTGGAGGGGGAAGTGGGACAGGCCTTTGCCGACCAGCTCCAGGCGGCGACCCGGGTCCACCTGCTGACCTACGGCTTTGTGGGCGATCGCGACTTCTACAACGCCCGCAACCCCATCCGCTCCATGGCGGATATGGCGGGGCTCAAGGTACGGGTGCCCAGGAACCAAGTGATGATCGAAACCTTTCAAGAATTTGGCGCCTCTCCCATTCCCCTCCCCTGGGCCGATACCCCCACCGCCCTCCAGACCGGTACCGTCGAGGGGGCCGATAATGGCACTTCGTTTATCCAATCCCAGAAGTTCTACGAGATCATGCCCTACTTCTCGGTCCTGGAGCACTTCACCTACTTCTCGCCGCTGTTTGCCAGCCCAAGGCTCATGAACCGACTCGACGACGCCCAAGAGGCCGCCGTTCGCCGGGCCGCCCGGGAAGCTGGGG
Organism: Candidatus Competibacterales bacterium; assembly: GCA_050330975.1. Lineage (GTDB taxonomy): Bacteria > Pseudomonadota > Gammaproteobacteria > Competibacterales > Competibacteraceae > JBHJHK01. The sequence continues at coordinate 3,298 of JBHJHK010000408.1, forward strand.
GCCACCAAAAACAGCAGATGTCCCAGCAGATCGGCGAGATTCGCAGCTTCCTCACCACCGAGGGTCAGGGGGGCATGACCACCGCCGAGATCGACAAGACCGACTTTATCGCCGCCGGCCAGCGGGTCCAGGACCGCTACGCCGCAGAGAAGGGCGACGAGTTTAAGAAGCTGGTCAGCGCCATCCGCGCCGCCGCCCAGTAGCGTGGCCCTCCACGGCCTGCTCAGCCGCCTCGACCGCCATTTTGAGGAGGTGCTCTGCACCCTCTGCCTGGCGGTGATGGCCAGCAGCGTGATGCTCCAGGTGGTGCTGCGCTTCTTCTTTGCCTCGGCCACCCCCTGGGCCCAGGAGACCGCCGTCTATGGAATGATCTTTGCCGTCTACTTCGGCGCCTCCTTGGCGGTGCGGGAACGGGCCCATATCCGCATCACCCTGCTGATCAACGCCCTCCCCCGCCCTCTCCAGGTGTCCTGTGTGGTCCTGGCCGACGCCCTCTGGTTTGGGTTCATCGTCTTTATGGTGGTCCAAACCAGCCTCTATACTCAATTGCTGTTTGAGGTCACCTACATCACCCCCGGTCTCGGCATTGAGCAGCGCTGGGTCCAGCTGGTGCTGCCCCTGGCGCTGGTATTGACGTTGTTTCGCCTGCTCCAAGTCTACTGGCAGTGGGGACGCGCGGGCTGGCGAGGGCTGCCCCTGTGAACGGTCCCCTGGCCATGGCCTTGGTGTTTATCTTTGCCCTGGCCATTGGGGTACCCATCCCCTTTGCCGCCGGCATAGCCACGGTGGTGGGGATTATACTGGCCGATATCCCCCTGACACTCATGGCCCAGGCGGCCTGGACCGCCTTTGAGCCCTTTCCCCTGGTGACCATTCCCCTGTTTATTCTGGCGGGCCAACTCATGGAGCAGGGGGGCATGTCGGAGCGGCTGGTGGCTATCGCCCAGCGCTTGGTGGGGGCCTACAAGGGGGGAATGGGGCTGGTGACGGTGGTGTCGTGCATGTTCTTTGCGGCCCTATCGGGCTCGGGCCCGGCCACCACAGCGGCCATTGGCTCCATCACCGTGCCGGCCATGATCCACGAGCGCTACAGCCCGCGCTTCGCCGGGGCCATTGCAGCCGCCGCCGGAGCCCTGGGCAGTATGATTCCCCCCAGCAACTTGCTGATTATCTATGCCCTAGTCACCGATGAGTCCATCCCCCGGCTGTTCTTGGCCGGAATACTGCCCGGCATTGCCCTGGGGTTCATGCTCATGGGGGTGACGTTCTTTATCGCCCACCGCAACGACTACGGCGGCTCGGGAGAGCCCTTTCGCTGGAGACCTCTGTTGGAAGCCCTGTGGGAGGGCAAATGGGCGGTATTTGCCCCGGTACTCATCCTCGGCGGTATCTATACTGGCCTGTTTACCCCCTCGGAAGCGGCCGCCGTGGCGGTGTTCTACGGGCTGTTTGTGGGGCTTTTTATCTACCGGGGTCTCACCTGGCAAAAACTGTTTGCCGCCTTTAGATTCACCGCCATCGTCATCGGCACCGTGCTGTTGATCTTGGGCTCCACCAAGGCCTTTGGCCAGTTGGTGACCCTCTACGACATTCCCCAAGGAATCCTGGAGCTGTTCCAGGGCCTCCAGGATCGCCCCTGGCTGGTGCTGTTGCTCATCGGGCTGTTCTACATCGTCGTGGGGATGTGGTTGGAGAGCATCCCCCAGATCATCATCTTTACCGCGGTTTTCTTTCCCCTGGTCACCAGCCTCGGGGTCGATCCGGTGCTGTTTGGCATCTTTACCGTCATGACCTGTGAAATTGGCTTCCTCACCCCCCCCATCGGGGTCAATCTGTTCGTGGCATCGCGCCTGGCCCGGGTCTCCATTGAACAGATTTCCATCGGGGTGCTTCCGCTGTTGCTGCCCTACGTGGCCATGATTTTACTGCTGGTGTTTTTCGCCGATTGGGTGACGTGGTTGCCCGATCTCGTCTACGGTGAACGGCTGCCCTGAACATGATCGATCGTCAAACCGCCCTGCCCCTGGTGGGCTACAGTGACCGCCTCTCCCTGAGGCCGGGGGAGACCATTGCCTTTAAGGTCTCCTCCACCCTGGATACCCCCTACACCGCCACCCTACTGCGCTCCATTAGCGCCGACCCCAACCCCGACGGGATGGGGATTGTGGAACAGCCCCTAGACCACGTCTTTCCCCCCCAGACCCTCAACTCCCGCTACCAGCCCTTTTATCCCGGCTCCTACGCCATCACCGAGCAGAGTCTCACCCTCGACAGTCGTCAGGGCTTTAAAGTGACGGCGGCGGTGTTCCCCACCCTGGCCAAAGCCACCCCCCAAACGGTCCTCGCCGTGGGGGATTTGGCCCTGGTCATCGACGGCAACGGGGCTTTGGCCCTGGGCCTCGGCCATGGGGTCTACACCCTGGATCAGCCCCTGGCCTTGGGGCGCTGGTATTGCCTTGAGGCGGACTTCAACCCGGCCGAGGGCACCCTCTGGGTCCGCCAGATCCCCCTGGGGGGCACGGCGGTCGCCAAGGCGTTTCCCGCCGCCGACCTGGGCCTGCACCCCCTGTCCGCCCCAGTCACCGTCGCCGCCACCTGGCGCCATGGCCTGGCCTGCCAGCACTTCAACGGCAAGATAGAAGCCCCCGCTCTCTATGGCTACGGCACCGATGTCGAAGCCCAGCCCCTGGTTCACTGGGATTTTAGCGCCGCCATGGCAGCCACCACGGCCCGCGATACGGGGCCCTTGGGCCTCGACCTGACCCTGGTCAATTTCCCCACCCGGGCCGTGACCGGCATCCACTGGGACGGCAGCGAGATGTGATGGCGCCACCGCCCCGACCACTACGGCGCCATCTATTTCCACCAAGACGACATTTGCGACTTTGGCTGGGAAACCGACTTCACCTTTACCGTCCCCGATGACTTGCCATCGGGTGTCTACGTCATGCGCCTTGGGAGCGGCGACCACTGGGACGCCATGCCCTTCTTCGTCTGCGCCCCCCGTGGCCAGCCCAGGGCGTCTTTGTGCGTTTTGATCCCCACCTTTACCTACACCGTCTACGGCAACCACGCCCGTCCCGACTACGACCCCAGCTGGCAGGCGCGCAGCAAACCCTGGGGGGCCTACCCCCACAACCCCGCCCAACACCGAGCCTATGGCCTCTCCACCTACAACTATCACCCCGACGGGTCCGGCATCTGCCATGCCTGCCACCGGCGGCCGCTGTTGACCCTGCGCCCGGGCTACCTCACCTTTGGCAGCGGCGACGGTTCAGGGCTGCGCCATTTTCAAGCCGACAGCCACCTCATTAGCTGGCTCCACGCCAAGGCCATCGACTACGACGTCATCACCGACCACGAACTCCACCACGAGGGAGTCGAGGTCTTGGCCCCCTACCGAGGGGTGGCCACCACCACCCATCCCGAGTACCACACCCCCGCCACCCTCGATGGGCTCCAGGCCTACCGCGACCACGGGGGACATCTCCTCTACCTGGGGGGCAACGGTTTTTACTGGCGCATCGCCCTCCACCCCCAACAGCCCCAGGTCATTGAAATTCGCCGGGCCGAAGGGGGTATCCGGGCCTGGGCCGCCGAACCGGGGGAGTACTACCACGCCTTTGACGGCGGCTACGGGGGGCTTTGGCGGCGCAATGGGCGACCGCCCCAACGGCTGGTGGGTGTGGGTTTTACCGCCCAGGGGACGTTTAAGGGCACCCACTATCGCCGGGTCTGCTTTGACCCGGCCTTGGACTGGCTCTTCGCCGGCATTGATGATGATATAGTAGGGGGCTTTGGCTACAGCGGCGGCGGTGCGGCGGGCTATGAACTAGACCGGGTCGATGGCCGTTTGGGCAGCCCAGAACAGACCGTGGTGTTGGCTCGCTCCGAGGCCGCCGCCGACGACTTTGTCCTGGTGCCCGAAGAACAGCTCACCCATATCACCACCCTTTCCGGAGAAGCGGTGGAGGACCTGTTGCGCGCCGACATGGTCTACTTCGAACTCCCCGGGGGGGGCAGCGTATTTGCCGTGGGCTCCATTACCTTCTGCGGCAGCCTGCCCTGGAACGGGTTTTCCAACGACGTTTCGACCCTGCTGGAAAACGTGGTGCGGCGCTGTTTAGCCCCGTAGCGGCTCCCTGTGACCTCCACCCACGGCGGCGAGGGACTCCTGGAGCACGGTGGTGATAAGCTCGCAGTCGGCCCGGTCGAAGTCGACGGCGATGCGCATATCCAGCAGGGTGGCGAGGAGTTCGTCGGCGCGGGTCAGGGGAGGCTTGTCGGCGATATAGCCCCACTGGTCGTAGCGGCTGGTGAAACCCGCCGTGCGAGGAGCGCCAAACCACTTGAGAAATACCCCGTGGGCGGCGGCATCGGCGACAAAGGCCCGGATTGCCTCGGGGGATAGCCCCGCTGCGGTAAACTGGATGGAACTGCCGACGTAGCGTTCCCGCTGGTCCCGGGGAATGGTACCCAGGCCCGCCAGGTTGGACAGGCCGGCCTCTAGCTGGTGGTAGGAGCGATTCCACTGCTGGGTCCAGGTCTCCAGGAGCGGCAGTTGGGGCCGCAGCAGCGCCGCCACGAGGTTGCTCATCCGCATGCTGAAGTTGGGCGTTTGATCGCGGATCGCCTCGAAGTGGTGGAGGTCGGGACCCGCGCCGTGCTGGCCGTACATCATGTAGCTGCCGGACATGACGGTGATTTTGGCCGCCCAATGGGCGTTGTCCGTCACCACCAGACCGCCCTCGCCGCTGTTGATATGCTTAAAAGTCTGGGCCGAGAAGCAGGCAATCTGGCCAAAGGTACCCACCATTTGGCCATCCCAATAGGCGTTGAGGGTGTGGGCGCAGTCCTCGACCACCGCCACCCCCCGCTCCTGGCACAAGGCCATCAGCGCCCTCATGTCCCCGACGTGGCCCCGCATATGGGAGAGGAGCAAGACCCGGGCGCCGCTGCGGTCGATTTTTAAGGCCAAATAGTCGAGGTCGATGGTCAAGGCCGGGGTGATGTCCACCAACACCCCCCTAGCGCCGGCGTGGGCAATGGCCCCCGGCACTGGCGCCAGGGTAAAGGCGTTGCACAACACCGGGGCGCCGGGCTCCACCCCCAATGCCTTGAGGGCCAGAAACAGCGAGCAGCCACAGGAATTGACCGCCACGGCGTAGGGCCGGCCGGTGTACTGGGCGAACTCCGCCTCCAGGTGGGCCACCTCGCTCAACCCCCCCGTGTCCTCGCCGTAGCGAAACAGGCGATGACTGCGGAGAATCTCCACCGCCCGCTCGATACCGGCCTTGGGAATGGAGACCGGATCGCTCATGGTCTTGGCGAAGTGATGGCGAACGGCTGGCGCCGCCACGGTCGGTGCGTTCATGGTCGAAATCCCCGGCTGAGAGCCCTTGTAGACCTTGCTAACAAAAGTCGATGATGGCCAAAAAGTGACCCCAAGGCCAGGGATAGCCCATGAGAGATAGATTCAGAGATAGATTCTGCGGCGTGCTGTTGGGACTCGCCATCGGTGATGCCATGGGGGCACCCTTCGAGGGTGGGCCTGGGGAGCGCCTGGTTTGGGCCATCATCGGCCGTGATCGAAGGGGCAAGCGCCGCTGGACCGACGACACCCAGATGGCCCTGGACCTGGTGGATTCCCACCTGCGTTGCGGCGGCGTCGACCGTGACGATTTGGCGCGGACCTTTGCCGCCAGCTATCGCTGGCATCGGGGCTACGGCCCTGGGACCGCCGAGGTCCTCCGGCGAATCCGGCGGGGAGAACCCTGGCGCTCGGCCAACCGCGGCGTCTATCCCGAGGGCAGCTTTGGCAATGGCGCCGCCATGCGGGCGCCGGTGGCGGCCCTCCTCACCGCCGCAGCGCCCGGTCGACTGGTCGAGGTGGTGCGGGCCACCGCTGAAGTCACCCACGGCCACGAGACTGCCGTGCAAGGAGCGATCTTAGTTGCGGCGGCCACCGCGGCGGCCCTTCGCGGCGCCGAGGCGGCGGCCCTACTCCAACACGCGGCGACCCCGGTCACAGACCGGCGGTTGCAATCCCGGCTGGCAATCGCCCAACGGTGGCTGGAGGGAGGTACCTACCCCGGCCAACGGGCGGTGAGGGCCGAGCTCGGGGCGAAGACTACGGCGCCGGAGTCGTGCGTCACGGCGGTGTTTCTGGGGGTCCAATCCCTCGACCGACCACTCCACGAGCTATTGCACAGGGTGCGAAGGGTCGGCGGCGATGTGGACACCATCGGCGCCATGGCCGCGGCGATCTGGGGGGCGCACAACGGCGCCACCCAGATCCCAGAGGATTATCTCCACCGACTCGAGCAGCGGCACCGGCTATACGCCGCGGCCGATGCCCTGTGGGAGCGGGTCGGGGCATCCAGCTGACGGCTCACCGCGCCCGATGTACACCCCTAGGGGGGGCACCCCAGTTGGCCGCCGGGCCCCGGGCGGTTGGCCTCGGAAAAGGGCAACCATCCCCGGGGATCGCCCCCTAGAGCTGTAGTGGACAGCGAAAAACCCGCAGGGCATCGAGCTGCAAGGGATCGGCCGCCCCCTCCAACCGCAGGGAAAAGCCCACCTGGCGCTCGCCGTTTTCCAAGGTGAGGCGGTAGTACCCCGACTGGCTGCCGGGCCGCAGGCGGTTGGCCTCCAGGAAGCGAAACCACGCCCAGGGTCCCACGGCGCTCAACACCCCACTGCCCCCCACGGGGGGAAAAAATCGCGCCTCCACCCGGTTGGTGTTGGCGGGACCAGGCCACACCAGCTGGGCCGAGCGGTTGGGCCCATGGCGGTAGTCCACCCGCTGGCCGTCCAAATCCAACTCAAAGCGCTCGATGGTGGAATCCATCCGCAACGGTTGGAGGACAAAGGCCATGCTGGGTCCCTGACCCCGGGGGTCGAAGAACGCCCGACGGATGGTGGCGGCCCGCTCGAAGGGGGCGATGGCGGCATAGGGCAAGGGCTCGACGTCCCCCCCCAACTGGCGCCAGCGCCACGGCTGCTGGCGGGTGTCCACAAAGGTGGCCAAGTGTTGGGCAAAGGCGCGATCCAGCAACCCCCCGGGGCCAAAGAAGCGGGCGAAGTCCACCAAATCGATATCCTGGGGACTGTCGACCTGGAGGGGATAGCGACCGTTGATGCGCCGTTGACAAAAGGGCAAGATCTCCGTGCGCCACACCTCGTTGAGGTGGGACCTCAGGCCGCTGGTCTGGAGGCCTTCGACACCGCCGCTGACATTGATGAGCCAGCGGTCCAAGGGCGCCGGCTGACGGGCCGCTAGGCTCTCCAACTGGCGGAGGAGACCCTGGCGCCGCTGGGCGGGGGTCTGACCGTCCTCCCCGGGGGCGGCGGTGGACTCCAAGGTGGCCCCCAACTGGGCCAACAAATCGCGGATGGCGTCCAAGGGCGGCGGACTGTCGCCGGGAAGCACCGCCCGCTGGAAAGCGGCAAAGCGCTGGTCGACGTACTGCTCCACCAAGGTGCTCGGGCAGGCGGGGACCACGGGATCGGGGGCGTCTTCTCCCGCAACTTAGGAGACCGGGGTGGGACTGGGGGGTAAAGACAGGAGACTCTCACGGGCAATGCCCACC
>JBHJHK010000409.1:0-2871 GCA_050330975.1 Candidatus Competibacterales bacterium
TGGGCATGATGGGGGGATTGAGATCCACCGGGGGCGCATCGGGAAAATCCGGGGGATCCATGGGGATGCCGTACATGGGCATGATGGGGGGATTGAGATCCACCGGGGGCTTATCGGGAAAATCTGGGGGATCCATGGCGATGCCGTACATGGGCATGATGGCGGGATCGGGGATCTCCGACAGTCCAGGTTTCTCTTTGCCCCCCAAGCTGTTGGAGAACGCTTTGATCATGTCGCCGTAGAGATCCATCATCCTGCCGAAGGCCTCTTGGACCGCCTTGCCCAGACCTTGGCCATCTTGCCAGGGAGAGCGGGGCATCAGCGGTTCGGCACTGCGTTCAAACTGTTGGGCCTGGTCGCTTTGGACGTTACTGGGGGTATTTTGGGTATCGGGTTGATTGACCCCCGATGGCTGATCGGGACCGCGTACCGTCATGGACTTAACTCCTCTGCATTGAGTCGATTGCTCACGGTGTCACCCCAGCGATTTTCGCTTGTGGCTAAGCCACTGTATGATTGAGCGAAAATGGCTGCCATCACTCAATGCCGCTTCGTATAAGGTCGCGCCTTGCTAGCTAATATAAAGCGGCACATTGCGCCGGCCACGGTTGTGATAACCCCATGGCTGGACGACGCTAGCTATTATCGCCATTGTCCAGGGACCTGCAAGGTGAAAATTCGACAGTTTAGAACCTCACCGCTCTGGGCCAGGGGGGCTCAGTCAATTGCGGGCTCGCCCACGTCCGACTCGGCCAGGACCTTGAGCTTAAATTCCAGGGGAATGAAGGCGAAGGGCACGACGGCGCAGAGGAGGGTCAACAGCCAAAAGGGGATGGACCAGCCCTTGACATGGCTCACCGCCAAAGACGTCCCAAAGTAGAGCAAAAACAGCAGCCCATGGCCCAGACCCACTGGGAATACCCACGCCCGATGGTCGAAGACGTAGACCAACGACAGCAGGCAGAGAAATGAAAGTCCTTCCAGGACACTGACCGCGCGAAAGAAATTGATCACCAATGCAATCCTCGGTTCAGGGCTCATCCCACGGGGCGCCCCGCAGACCCGGGGAATCGCCTCCGGGTGGGTAGCATAGGGCCCTCGGTTTTGCCGTCAACCGTCGGTGGTCCCGCGACAAAAGGCCCCGTCGGTGGGGACGGGGCCTGGGAGGGTGGGGTCCACCGCCCACGGCAACACCAATTGCCGTGGGCTCGGGTCAACTCACCGGTATCTGAACCACACGTCGTTGACTTCTCCCTGCTCGCCGTTCATGGTGAAGCCTTCACCCACCTGGCGGTGCTCATTGCCGTGCTCATCGGCGTTGGTGCCGGCCTCGGTGTAGCCCAGGCTAATTTCGGTGATGCCCAACTCATCTAGGCCCTTGAGTTCGCCGTCGACGATCATCCCAAGGTCGGTGGCCTCGGCGAGGGCGTCGAGCTCATCGGCGTCGAGTTTGCCGTCGGCCGTGGCCTCGGCGCCCAGGTGCTCCTCGGCCAGGCCCCGGAGGGCGTCGAAGCCGTTGGCAAAGCCATCGGCGTTGCCGTCGCCGTCGATGTCGGTGTTGTTGCCAAACAGCTCCCGACCGTCGGCGCCCACGGTGCCGTCGCCGTTGCTGTCGAAGGCCAGGATGCCGTCGCCCGCGCCGGCCCAGGCGGTTTGGTCGACGCGGCCGTCGCCGTCGATGTCGAATTGCTTGCCATCCTCCACCGAGGTGGTGGAGACGCCATCGCCGTTGAGGTCAAAGGTCAAGGGGGAGGCGATCTTGTCTTTGTTGTTGGGGGATTGCCAGGTGCCCATGGGTTCGCCACTGGGGTCGCAGACGGTGAATTTGCCCTCGCCCTCGTGGTGCATGGTGTGGTCTTTGTACTCGCCCTTGGTGATCAAGTAGGAGCCGTCGTCCTGCTTTTTGTAGTCCCCGTGGCCGACAAACCACTTGCCCTTGCCCTCCAATTCGGGCAACTCCTTGGGTTCGGGCTCGCAAAGGGGCGGGGGATTGCAGCCCTGAGCTTGGCCGGCACCCTGCTGTTGGCCGCCCTCTTGCTGTTGCATCTGCTGCATCATGTTCAACATCTGCTGCATCATGGACAGCATCTGTTGCATCATCATGGTCTGGAACATCATTTGGGCAAAGCAACCCCCGGCGGGCATGGGGTTGGGGAAATTGCACTGGCTGGCAGCAAAATTTTGCGAGGCTGAGAAGGTTAGCTGGCTTTCGACGTTGAATTGAGCGTTGAAATTGGCGTTGGCAGACGTTTGTAAGTTGGCAGCAGTCACGACGATCGTTCCCTTTGAATGGGGTTAAGTGAATTGCCCTCAGGTGACCTGTCCCGCCAGAAGATTAATTCAAATGACAATGATGGAATGGCTTCTTTCATTGGCGTTTGAATGCATCTGAAGGTGGCGAAATGGTGCTTAAAATAAAGTTGGGGCAATTGTTGAGCACAACCAACGAGCCTGAGTGAAAATAGATCTTTCTCTATTCAAAGCTCGTTGCTGCATCATTATCCCGCCCTCGATACGTTCAATGATCGGCAGAATGCACCGAATCGATGTGAACTGGATCTCTTGCTTTTGCTTGCCAAGTCTTGGCCGGTGAGTCTGGTTATAGATAATTATCTATTTTAGAGTTTCAAGAATCTGTAAGAATGCTGGTGAAAGTATTCCCCTTTACCATGGGGGTTAATGCCATGGAAACTCCCGATAGCCCACCCGGCCGGGTCGAGATGATGATCGACCTGAGTCAGGTGGTCGAGGGCCAGCGATGGTCTTGTGATGGGGGAGGTAGTGGGATGGTTCACAATGGCCACCGGGGGGGGGGCTTTTCCAAAAACGCCGCCAAGCCGTCCCGTCCTTCGGGGGAGGGCCGTAGGGCGG
>JBHJHK010000410.1:0-3952 GCA_050330975.1 Candidatus Competibacterales bacterium
GGTTGGGGTGCGGTGGGGCTGGTGCAGCTTCCGTTGCCGGTGGGGGGCGGTGGTGGTCGGCTCGGCGGGGGGGGCGGGTGGATCGACCTCCGCCGTCGCCGGCGGGGCCGGCTGCTCCGGTTCGGCCGGGATGGCGGACGGGGTGGCGTCGTCGACGGCTGGGGCCGTCTCAGGGCTGGAGGTCGCCGGTGGGGTTTCGGCGTCGACCTCGGTGGCCCCATCGTCGATCGCACCCTCTGTCCTGTCGCCGACCCCATCGCCGACCTCGGCGGCGGCTTCGGCGGCGAGGGCGGCGGTGATCCCCGGACTCAGGGTTTCGATGACATCCCCGTCGTCGAGGGAGGGGGCAAAGAGCGCCATGGCGGCGGCCGCGGGTAAGTTGTCCAGGCGATCGCAGCCAAAGGCGGCCAGGAATTGGGCCAGGGATTGGCGCTGTTCCTCCTCCAGGGGTGCCGTCTCCTCCGGGGGGGGCAGCGTCGACAGGTCGGGTAGGTCTTCGTCCCCCAAGGGGGGGGCCGGGCGATGGGCGCTCAAGGAGATGGCGTGGCAGTAGTTCAACAAGTCGCCCCGGCGTCGGTAGTAGTGGTGGGCCAGGGTCAAAAACAGGGCGATGGCGTAGAGGCGGCGACCACCCAAGCCCTTTTCAAAACCCTTGACCGCCGCCACGGGTACCCCCGCTTGGCGGGCGAGGTCCCGGATCTTGAGGTGGAGTTGTTGGCGATAGGGCTCTAGGCGCAGGAAAAAGCGCTGGGGGGGGGAGGGGCCATCGACGTCGTGGTCGGCGTTGGCGTCGGTGTTGGCGTCGGTCGCTAGGGCGTCCAGCAGGGCGCGCACGTCGAAGGCCGGGCGACTGGCGCCCGCCTCCAAGGTCTTGACGACGCTGGGGGGCACTTTGGCCTCTGCGGCGAGTTGTTCGACGCTCCATTGGCGGGCCTGGCGCAGTTCGGCACAACGGGGCAAGTAAAAGCGTTCTGGATCGTGGAGCATAGTTTGTGAAATCGACGGCGAGGGAGCGTTTTGACAGGGAACCATCATAGGCAAAATGGGCCACAAGTGCCATTGTGACTCCTGACCTTTTGCGGCCACCGGCGACGAGGAGCCTTTTCTATGTACCTTGCGGCTTTGACGGTGCTACTGCTGGCGTTGACTGGTCTGTCCATGGTGGCACCTAGTTTGTGGCAGGGCTTCGCCATTTTATTGGTATTGACCCTCATGGCCATGGACTCCCATCAACCACCCCCGGGTTGAGGGGGCACTATGGACAGTAAAAACCCGCCATCTCGACGATGGCGGGTGGGGGGGATAAAACCGCAGCAGGGATTTAGAAGTCCATGTCGTCCATGCCGGCGTAGTCGGGGGCACCACCGGCGGCGCCTTGCTCATCCTTGGGCTTTTCGGCCACCATGGCCTCGGTTGTGATCATCAGGCCGGCGACGCTGGCGGCGTTTTGCAGGGCGGTGCGCACCACCTTGGTGGGGTCGAGGATGCCCATTTCGATCATGTCGCCATACTCGCCGGTGGCGGCGTTGTAGCCGAAGCTATCGGCGCCTTCCCGCACCTTGGCGGCGATGGTGGAGGGCTCCTCGCCGGCGTTGACCACAATCTGGCGCAGGGGCTCTTCCAGGGCCCGGTGGGCGATGCGCACCCCGGCTTGCTGGTCGCCGTTGCTGGCTTGGACGGCATCGACGGCTTTGATGGCCCGCATCAACGCCACACCGCCTCCGGGGACCACGCCCTCTTCGACGGCGGCGCGGGTGGCGTGGAGGGCGTCCTCGACCCGGGCCTTGCGCTCTTTCATTTCCACTTCCGTGGCGGCGCCCACCTTGATGACGGCCACACCGCCGGCCAGCTTGGCCACCCGCTCCTGGAGCTTCTCCCGATCGTAGTCGGAGGTGGTCTCTTCGATCTGCTTGCGGATCGACGCCACCCGGGCCTCGATGTTCTTGCCCTCGCCGGCGCCATCCACCAGGGTGGTGTCCTCTTTGGTGAGGACCGCCCGCTTGACCTGGCCTAGGTGTTCCAGGGTGGCCTTTTCGAGGTTCAGACCCACTTCCTCGGAGATCACCTGGCCGCCGGTGAGGATGGCCATATCTTCCAACATGGCCTTGCGGCGATCGCCAAAGCCCGGGGCCTTGACGGCGGAGACCTTGAGGATGCCTCGGAGGTTGTTCACCACCAAGGTGGCCAGTGCCTCGCCTTCGATGTCTTCGGCGATGATCAACAACGAACGGCTGGACTTGGCCACCCCTTCGAGGATCGGCAATAGATCGCGGATGTTGGAGATCTTTTTGTCGCAGAGGAGGATGTAGGGCTCCTCCAACTCGCAGTTCATGGCGTCTTTGTTGTTGATGAAGTAGGGGGACAGGTAGCCGCGGTCAAACTGCATCCCCTCCACCACGTCCAGCTCGTTTTCCAGGCCCTTGCCCTCTTCGACGGTGATGACCCCGTCTTTGCCCACCTTGTTCATGGCCTCGCTGATGAGGTCGCCCACTTGCTCGTCGGAGTTGGCGGAAATAGAGCCCACCTGGGCGATGGCCTTGTTGTCCGCCACCGGCTTGGACAGGGTCTCCAGGTAGTCCACGGCGGCGGCCACGGCCTTGTCGATGCCCCGCTTGAGGTCCATGGGGTTCATGCCGGCGGCCACGGCCTTGATGCCTTCCCGCAGCATGGCCTGGGCGAGAACGGTGGCGGTGGTGGTGCCGTCGCCGGCCACATCGGCGGTCTTGGACGCCACTTCCTTGACCATCTGGGCGCCCATATTTTCAAACTTGTCTTTGAGTTCGATCTCCTTGGCCACCGACACCCCGTCTTTGGTGATGGTGGGGGGGCCAAAGGACTTTTCTAGCAACACGTTGCGGCCCTTGGGGCCCAGGGTGGCCTTGACGGCGTTGGCCAAGATATTGACGCCCCGCAGCATGCGGTGTTGAGCGGACTCGTGGAAGACGATAACTTTTGCAGCCATGGTGATGATCCTCTAGTCGAAGTGGCAGTGTTTCGGGTGTCGGGTCGGGCTCGCGATCACTGCTCCAGCACGGCCAGGATGTCGCTTTCGCGCATGACCAAAAAGTCTTCCCCCTCGAGTTTGACTTCCGTTCCGGCGTATTTGCCAAACAGGATTTCGTCGCCCTTTTTGACGGACAACTCTTGCACTTTGCCGCTGTCGAGCTTTTTGCCGTTGCCCACGGCGATAACTTCGCCGCGGATGGGTTTTTCCGCAGCCTGCTCGGGAATCACAATGCCCCCTGGCGAGGTCTGCTGTTGTTCTTTGCGCTTGACGATGATGTGGTCGTGCAGAGGACGAATGTTCATGGTGTTCGATTCTCCTGGCGGATGCTTGGACTGCTGGCCCGCGACCTCGTGGGAGACTCCAAGAAATCGTCGCCGCGGCCTTGTTTGTGGCAAATGGGGGCGTCGGCGGAAGGTTCAAGATCCAGGCGAGATTTTTTTGTCCTTGCGCCCCCCGACGTCCGTTGGTCATCATGGTGGTGGCCCCAAGGGGCCGAGGGCTCACCGCGATCAAGACCTATAACAACGGTTATCCGATTCACCCTATTGAGGAGTATCGCCATGTCGTCGCCTTTGTCCCGTTCTTTGCGCCCCTTGCTGTGGGGCCTCGCCAGCGGTGCTTTGGTTAGCTCCAACGCCTGGAGCGCTGGCACGGGCTATCTGTTTGTCAGCAGCGAGAAGGACCATTTGGTCACGGTTCTAGATGGTGAGACCTTTGAGGTTGTGAAGCGCATTCCCACCGGCCGCCGTCCCCGCCACATGCAGTTTGGTCCCGATCGTCGGCAGATCTACATCGCCGCCAGCAATGAGAACAGCATCGATATCATCGATGTGGAGCAACTGGCGGTGGTATCCCGGATCCCCGGCATCGAAGACCCCGAGTTATTCGACTTGAGTCCCGATGGTCAAACCCTGTATATCTCCCTGGAGGACGACGGCGCCCTGG
>JBHJHK010000411.1:0-9350 GCA_050330975.1 Candidatus Competibacterales bacterium
GGGGGTGTGTTCCTCGTTGACTTTCTCGGCGGTCTAAATGCGGATGTAGTTTTTGCGCATGCGCAGGGAAATGTGGGCAGTGATGAGATGGGCATTGTCGAGTTTGACGCGGTACATGGTGTTGGGGAGGGTGTCGATCACCACGCCCTCCATTTCGATGTGATCTTCTTTCGACATAGAGCACTCCATGGAATAGGGGTCGGCTAGTATATGGGGCCGTTTTGACCGCTGACAAGCAAAGACGCTCCCCGGGTCTCAACCTGCAGGCGATCTTTTTCCCCGCCATGACCCTCGCCGCCCATGACCACCCACGTCGAGGTAACTCCCACTTGGGACCGCGGCGTTTACCCTGGGCTTTACGCCTCTAACCGGCGCCAGCGCTGGCCGTCGAAGATTTCACAGGGGCGGTAGTTGGCCTTGTAGTTCATCTTCTCGCACTGGCGAATCCAATAACCCAGATACACCCAGGGCAGGCCCCGCCGGCGGGCCTCCTGGATTTGCCACAAAATGGCGTAACTTCCCAAACTGCGTCGCTGGGTGTCGGGTTCAAAAAAGGTGTACACCGCCGAGAGACCGTCGTCGAAGTGGTCGGTGACGGCTACGGCTAGCAGGCGCTCTGGAGTGCGAAATTCGTAGAGGGCCGTAGAACTCCAACGGGCGTTGATAAACGATAGGTAGCTGTGGGGGGAGGTGTCGTCCATGCCGCCGTGGCGGTGGCGGGCCTTGAGGTAGCGCTCGAATAGGCGGTAGTGGTCGGCCCGGAATAGAGGCTCTTCGGGCTTGACCGCCACGTCGGCATTGGCCTTGAGAATGCGTCGCTGGGACCGGTTGGGGACGAAGGCCCAAGCGGCGATACGCAGCGATAAGCACGCCCGACAACCGGGGCAATGGGGGCGGTAAACGTGGTCGCCACTGCGGCGAAATCCCACCCGTGCCAGTTGGTTATAGGCCCCTTGGTCGATGGTTTGGGGGTCGGCCACCAGGTTGCGAGCCGTGCGCCCCGGCAGGTAGCCACAGGGGTGGTCAGCGGTGACAAACAGCCGAATTTCGGTCAGGGGGTGGTGACTTATGCCCATTGTTTCCTCGCGGGCTCGTCGTGGCAGCCGCTTCTTTGGTTGACGTTGCCGTCGGTGGGCCCTGGGGGGCTGGCGTCCCCGGGGGGGGCGGCCTCACTGATGGCTTCATCCAACGCCCAAGGACCCGGACGCCCGGGGCGTGGGCAGTAGCGCTCCAGTAGGGCGATAAAACGGCGGCGGGGAATGTCCTCGGCCCCCAGGCTGATCAGGTGCTGGGTGTGCATTTGGCAGTCGATGACGGCGAAACCCCAGCGCTGGAGCTGGCGGCACAGAACCACCAGGGCCGCCTTGGAGGCGTCGGAGCGGCGGCTGAACATGGATTCGCCGTAGAACACCTGGCCGATGGCCACACCGTAAAGACCTCCCACCAACTGCCCCTCGTGCCAACTCTCGACGGAGTGGGCAAATCCCAAGCGGTGGAGTTGACTATAGGCCTTGATGATTTCCGGGGTGATCCAGGTGCCCGGTTCGCCGTTGCGGGGTTCGCCACAACAGCGGATGACCCGCTCAAAGGCCCGGTCGAGGGTGACTTGAAAGGTGGCGCGCTTGAGGGTCTTGCCCAGACTGCGGGAGACTTTGATCTTGTCGGGAAACAGCACCGTGCGGGGGTCCGGGGACCACCACAGGATGGGTTGTTCGGGGGAATACCAGGGAAAAATGCCCAGGCGATAGGCCCGTAATACCCGGCGCGGGGCCAGATTGCCCCCCACGGCCAGCAGGCCATCGGGCTCGCGCAACGCCCGTTCGGGGTCGGGGAAAGCCTGGTCGTCGTCGTAGGGATCGAGCCAGGGTAAGCCGCTCATAGGGTGGGCACCTCCTCTGCCCGATAAGGAGAACTGGCGAACAGCTGTTTGGCGTAGTCTCGCACCGCCGGGCCCTCGCGGTCGAGGAAGTCGGCGACCGCGCGGTGGAACTCGGGGTGGGCGAGCCAGTGGGCAGAGTGGGTAAGGGTGGGCAAAAACCCCCGACTGATCTTGTGCTCTCCCTGGGCACCGGGTTCGAAGTGGGTCAGACCGTGGCGGATGCAGTAGTCGATGCCTTGATAGTAGCAGGTTTCAAAGTGCAGGTGATTGTATTCCGCCAGACAGCCCCAGTGGCGTCCGTAGAGGGTGGTATCGCTGCGGTAGCAAATGGCCCCCGCCACGGGCTGACCCTTGGGATCTCGGGCCAAGGGGAGCACCAATTGCTCTCCCATGGTGCGGCCGATCTCGCGAAAAAACCCCAGGGTCATGGTGGGATAGCCCCAGCGCTTCTCAAAGGTGGTGACGTAGAAGTCGTGGAAGACCTGCCACAGAGGGGCGTCGAGCTCCGTGCCCCCAAAGACTTCCAGCGACAGACCAGCCTCGGCTACAGTGCGGCGTTCGCGCTTGATATTTTTGCGCTTTTTCGACGACAACACCCCCAGAAAATCCTCGAAATCGCCGTAGCCTCGGTTGGTCCAGTGGAACTGGCAACCCAGGCGCTGGAGATAACCTTGGCCACACAGCAGGCGTTGATCCTCCTCCACGGGGAACAACCAGTGGACCGACGAGGCGTCCAGCTGGCGGGCGACGGCCTTGGCCGCGGCGGCCAGGGCGGCGGCGATGGTGGAGCGATCGTCATCGGGGGCCGCCAGGAGGCGTTGGCCCGTGGCGGGGGTGAAGGGAATGGCGCCCACCAACTTGGGGTAATAGGGCAGACCCACCCGGCGATAGGCCGCTTCCCAGGCGTGGTCGAAGATGAATTCTCCCAGGTAGTGGTATTTGATGTACAGCGGCGCCGCCCCCACCAACTCGTCATCCCGGTAGCACAGGAGATGGCAGGGCACCCATCCCACGGCCTCGCCCACGCAGCCATGGCGCTCCAGGGCGACGAGGAACTCGTGGCGCAAAAAGGGGTAGTGGTCGCGGTTGAGGCGATTCCACGCGTTGGGGTCTACATCTTCGAGGGAAGGGACGGATTCGATACGCATAGGTCAGCTGCCGCAGGGAGTGGCAAAAAAACTGGGTTATTGGAGGCCGGCTCGGCGCGGTGGTTCAGCGGTCCCAACCTTCCCCCAAGGGCAGTTGCGGATCTGCGCCCAGGCGATACCATAACCCATCGCCATGGGATCACAAGGGTTGCAGAGAGGAGGTTTCCAGCTTGGCACAGGCGCGGCGCAGGACCACCGAGACTCCCCCCCTGGAGTGGCTCGTCGATGGCAGGCGTTGGTGGGGCTATGGCCGGACTGTGGGATTTGGCCTGGCGGGCCTAACGGCGTTCTATCTACTGGTGATCTTGTTGTCCTTCGATCCCCGCGACCCCGCCTGGACCCACACCGGCGCCTGGGAGCACACCGCCAATTGGGGTGGGGCTTGGGGAGCGTGGATCGCCGACATCCTCCGCTATTTTTGGGGAGCTATGGCCCTGGCGTTGCCGGTGATCGTCCTGTGGGGGGGATGGCAGCTGTTCATCGCCGAGGGCCTCCAGGGTTTTGATGCCGAGGCGGTCATCCTCAAGACCCTGGGGCTTTTGACGGCGCTGATGGCCACCTGTGGTGTACTCTATCTCCAGCTCGGCCCCGTCCAGGGCGTGGCCCTCGGGGGGCTGGTGGGACAGCTGGTGGGGCCCTTGGCGGCCGTGGGTTTGGGGCATGTGGGCGCCAAGTTTTTCCTGTTGCTGTTGGCCCTGGTGGGGTTACATCTGGCCACTGGCCTCGCCTTGTTGGAGGTCGTCGACGGCGTCGGCCGCTTGGGATACGCCGTGGGTGATGCCCTGGGACGGGGATTAGTGGGGGACGCCAAACCCCAGAGGGGACAAAACCGCCCCGTAGCGCCCTCCCTGGGGGTCTCAGTGGAGGCCGAAAAAGGCGCCGCTGGGCCCGGGGATGCTCAAGGCGACGGCGCTCTGGAGGAAGACCTTGAGGCCGATGGCCTCGATCCCCCCTTGGCGCTGGAGCCGGAAGGGGTAGCGCCCGCCGATCCCGACGCTTTGAGCTCTCCCCAGGCCCGGGTCACCGACGACCGGGGTGGCGACGACCGGGGTGGCGACGACCGGGGTGGCGACGACCGGGGTGGCGACGACCGGGGTGGCGACGAGGCGTCCCGGGACGCCGTCCCTGCTCCAGCGTGGCGGGAACCCCAACGGCCACCGGTTTTGCCGGGGGGCGACCCGGCGGGTGCCCTCCCCGCCTTGAACCTCCTAGAGCCCGTGCCCCAAGATTATAAGGGCTACAGTCCCGAGACCCTGGAGGCCATGTCGCGGCGAGTGGAGACGCTCCTGGCCAGCTTTGGGATCAAAGTGGCCGTGGTGGCCGTCGACCCGGGGCCGGTCATCACTCGCCTCGAGATCGATCCGGCCCCCGGCGTCAAGGTGAGTCAGATCAGCAACCTGGCCAAAGACCTCGCCCGGGGGCTATCGGTGATTAGCGTGCGGGTGGTGGAGGTGGTGCCCGGCAAATCGGTGGTGGGCCTCGAGGTGCCCAACCACCATCGAGAAACGGTCTATCTCTCGGAGATCCTGGCTTCCGAGGTCTACCAGACGGCGGCTTCTCCCCTGACGTTAGCCCTGGGCAAGGATATCGGTGGGCGGCCGATGACGGTGGATTTGACCCGTATGCCCCACTTGTTGGTGGCGGGAACCACCGGCTCCGGCAAGTCGGTGTCCATCAACGCCATGTTGCTGAGCATCCTCTACAAAGCCCCTCCCCATCGGGTGCGTTTGATCCTCGTCGACCCCAAGATGTTGGAGTTATCGGTCTACGAGGGCATTCCCCACCTCCTGGCGCCGGTGGTGACGGATATGAACGACGCCGCCAATGCCTTGCGCTGGTGCGTGGCGGAGATGGAGCGCCGCTACCAGCTCATGGCGGCCTTGAAGGTGCGCAACATCGCCGGCTACAACCGCAAGGTCAACGAGGCCATCGCGGCGGGCGCCCCCCTGGTGGACCCTCGCTACGACCCAAGTCAACACTTGGGTGTGGGGGCGCCGCCCACCCTGGAGCCCTTGCCCTTTGTGGTGGTGGTCATCGACGAATTGGCCGATATGATGATGGTGGTGGGCAAGAAGGTCGAGGAGCTCATCGCCCGCTTGGCCCAGAAGGCCCGGGCGGCGGGCATCCATTTGATCTTGGCCACCCAACGGCCGTCGGTGGACGTCATCACCGGCCTCATCAAGGCCAACATTCCCACCCGTATTGCCTTTCAGGTATCTTCCAAGACCGATTCCCGCACCATTCTCGACCAAATGGGGGCAGAAACGCTGCTGGGCCACGGCGCCATGCTCTATCTGCCCCCGGGGATAGGGGTGCCCCGGCGCATCCACGGGGCTTTTGTGGACGACCACGAGGTCAACGCCGTCGCCGAGTACCTGAAGACCCTCGGCGCCCCCGACTACGTGGATGGCATCCTGGAAGAACCCGACGCCGAGGCCGGGACCTTTGCCCCCGCCCCTGGCGAGTCCCCTGTGGGCGCCGGGGAAGATGATCCCCTCTACGACCAAGCGGTGCGGATCGTCACCGAATCCCGCCGGGCCTCGGTGTCCCACGTCCAGCGGCGCCTCAAGATCGGCTACAACCGAGCGGCGCGCTTGATCGAAGAGATGGAACGATTGGGTCTGGTGGGGGCTCTACAGCCCAATGGCAGCCGCGAAGTGTTGGCGCCCCCGCCCCCCCATGTCGCCGATTGAGGCCGATGATGACGATGCACGCCCGCCGATATCCCTTGACTTTGAGCTGGGTTTTTCTCTTGGGCGGTTGGCTGGGACTGGGGGGAGGGTTGGGCTTGGCCCAGGAATCCGCCTCGACGGCCCGCCACCTCGACGACTATTTCGAGGGCCTCGAGACCCTGCGGGCCGATTTTGTCCAACTGGTGTTCGACGACCGCGGCCGGGAAGTGGAGCGTTCCACGGGATGGTTGGCGTTGGCGCGGCCGGGGCGATTCCACTGGTTTTACCGCCAACCCTATCCCCAGCGACTGGTGGCCGACGGCGAGCGGCTGTGGCTCTACGATATCGAGCTGGATCAGGTGACCGTCAAGCCCTTGTCCGAAGTGTTGAGCGCCGCGCCGGCGGCCCTGTTGAGCGGCGCTGTCGATTGGCGTACGGCCTTTCGGGCCGAGGCGCCAGTGATCCAGGGGGATCTGGTGTGGTATCGGTTGCGTCCCAAGGATCCTGAAGCCAGCTTTACCACCTTATGGTTGGGGTTTGAGGGAAAAAGCCTCCGGGCCCTGGAACTCCAAGATGCCCTCCAACGCCGCACTCGGTTGGGGTTTGACAAACTAGAGCGCAACATCCCCGTCGATGGGGAATTGTTTCGCTTTACCCCACCGCCGGGGGTCGATGTCATCGGCGCCGATACTATTCCCTGACGACGCGAAACCCCAGGTTGTCGCTGCGGGTGTCCAGGGGGCGCCAATCCCGATGGGTGACCCGCAACGCCAAAGGCTTGGTGTTCCAGGCGCCGCCGCGCACGATGCGGCTTCGGCAATCTCCTTGGAGCCAAGGGGTACCGTTGTCCGGGGCGCCGTGGTAGTCGTTGTTCCAGCAATCCGCCACCCACTCTAGGACGTTGCCGGCGGTGTCGTAGAGCCCAAAGGCGTTGGCGGCAAAGGAACCTACGGGGGCCACCTGCTGGTTGTCCCAAGGGCTGCGGCAGCCCAGACAGTTGGCGTTGTTGGAACCCACCCAATTGCCCCAGGGGTATTTGGACTTCTGGGTGGCTCGGGCGGCGTATTCCCACTCGGCCTCCGAGGGCAGGCGGTAGTTGTACCCCGTGCTCATCCCCAACCACTGGGTGTAGTCCATGGCGTCGTCCCAGGACACCTGGGTCACGGGGTAATTGACGTCTGTGGCGTGGTCTTGGCGGTCCGGGGAGGCGAGACCCACGGCGCGGCGATAGTGGTCGTACTCGGCGACGGTGATTTCAAAGCGGCTGATGGCCACGGGGTAGGAACGATGGACCCGATGGGCGGGGTACTCGCTGGAGTAGACGTTGTCGTTGCTGCCCATGGTGAACTCCGCCGGGGGCAACTTGATCATCAGCGGACAGATGTCACAATCGCGGAACTCGGCGAAGTCGGGTAGGTGGCTCAGGCCGCCACCCACGGGTATGGCCGCCGCCGATGCCTGGAGGGCGGGGAGGACCTCCAGGGGCGACTTGGATGGTCGCCGAGGGTCTACCGCCGCCGGTGGGGGTTCGGGTGGAGACATCAGGGGCGGTTTGTCCACCACCGCCTGGACGGGAGCCATGGCGACGGGATCGACCGTTGGCTGGGCCACAGATGGCCGGGGGACAGCCAGGGAGGCCGCCGCCGACGCGGCGCCGGGGTTCGTCGAGGGGACAGTGAACCACCACGCCCCGGCGATACACAAAGAGCTCAACAGCGCCGCCCCCACCGCCCAAGGCCAGCGCGGTGCCCCCCGCCGTGGAGATTCGGACCAGGGCAAGGGGTTGGTGGGGGGAATGGTCGGCGAGCGCCAGGAGGGCAGCTGTCCTCCGGTCGTCTCCCCGTGGGCCCGTAGGGGAAGGGTGGGAAACGACGTCGGGCCCGTGTCAGCCGGGGTGGCGGTGGGGGCTTCGACCAGACCCGGGGGGCTGGGGAAGGATTGGTTCTCGGTTCTGGCGGTGGATTCGGGTTTGGTGGGCGGCTCGTCCCCCCCCGTTTCCTGGGAGGGCTTATCCACCAGCCATTGGAGGGGGGTGACGGCGTCGAGGGCGTTGATGACCGTATCGGCATCGGCGAAGCGCTGTTCGACATCCGTCTGTAACAGGCCGTCCAGCACCGCTTGATAACGCTTGAACTGGGCGGGTAGGGGTTGGCTGGGGTCGCCCCCGGGTTTGGGGGCGTTCTGCTGGATGAGCCCGGGTTTGGCATCCACCTGGTGCCAATAGTGGCTCATGAGAAGCTTGTGGAACACCACTCCCAGGCTGTAGAGATCGCTGCGGGCGTCCAACGGCAGACCCTGGAGCTGCTCGGGACTCATGTAACCCGGGGTGCCCACCGCCTTGCCGCTGGCCGAGCGCCTGCGGTCGGCGATGCCGAAGTCCGACAGCAGGGCCTGGTGGGGTTGGCGGAACAAAATGTTGGTGGGTTTGATATCCCGGTGGATGATGCCCCGGCGGTGGATATAGGCCAGGGCATTGAGGATCTGTCGCGTGACGACCACCAGGCGCCGCTCCCCCAAACCCCGCCGCATGTGTTCGCTGAGGGTGCCCTTGTGGGCGTACTCCATGACGATGAAGTAACCCTCGGCGAACTCGCCAAAGTCGTGGACGGTGATGACGTGGGGATGGTGGAGTTGGCCGAGGATCTGCCCCTCTTGGAGAAACAAAGCGCGGAAGCGATGATCGGTTTTGGGATCGCTGAGGATCTTGACGGCCACGGGGCGGTTCAGCGATTCCTGGACGGCCAGGTAAACCTGGGTTTGGCCATTGCGCGCCAGGGCCCGCACCATGCGGTAGCCGGCAACGACGGGAAAGCTCTTCGCACTGGAGCGCTGGGTTGGTGAGGACTCTGACAATTTAGAGGTCACCAGGGGATCATTCTCTGGCTTCATGGACTCTCAACCTACATTCCCTGTAGTTCCCGGGGGGGAAGTATCGCTTTGTAGTTTTTAGTAAGCACATGCTATCACAAGTACGCAGTGATACCACCTGGGGATAACGTGCGCCGGAACTCGCGCTACGACCGCTGGGCTGTGGTGCTGGCGGCGGTACGACGTAAGGTGCGGAGCAATTCCAAGGTGGGAAAGCCGTCGCTTGGCACGTCGATCTCCCGTTGAAAGCGCCGCACGGCGGCGCGGGTCTTGGGGCCGACGATGCCATCCACGGCCCCCAAGTCGTAGCCCCGGGCCGTGAGCAAGCGCTGGAGTTCGAGTTTGTGGCTGCGGCTCAAGGTGGGGAGGTCTTCGGGCCAGGGCTTGACGAAGGGGGAAGCGCCCCGCAGGCGATCGGCCAGGTGGCCGACCCCCAGGGCGTAGCTGGTGGCGTTGTTGTATTGCATTAGAGTTTTAAAGTTGGCCAACACCAAGAAGACCGGACCCCAGTGGCCCGCGGGGGCCACGAGGTCGGCCCGCTGTTCCCCGGCGGGCCAAGGGGTACCATCGGCGCGGGCCAAGCCCAGGCGTCGCCAAGTGGTGAGGGGCAACATGCGTCCCGGTTCGCCATAGTCCCAGTTGAAGTTCTCTGGCAGTTGCACCTCAAAGCCCCAGGGCTCCCCCGCTCGCCAACCCGAGCGGGCCAAGTAGTGGGGCCGCGGGGGCCGCCCCCGCCGCGCGCGGGGGGCCCCTCCCCGACCCCGCCCCGCGCGCGCCGCGCCG
>JBHJHK010000412.1:0-18568 GCA_050330975.1 Candidatus Competibacterales bacterium
GTCTGGTGTGCCCGCGCGGCTAACCGGGGCGGGGCGGTGGCGGGGGGGGGTAGTTTGTTGGGTTGTGGTTGTTTTTTATATCTCCACGCCATGGTGAGCCCGGGCCGCTAAGGGGCCATCGCCCACTTTGGCGCGGAAATCGTTCGCACCCCCGGCCACTACGACGACGCCGTGACCCAGGCGGCGGATGATGCCCAACGCCTGGGGCGTATCGTCATCTCCGATACCTCCTACGAGGGTTACATGGAGATCCCCAAAGATGTCATGCAGGGCTATCAACTGATGGTGGACGAGGCCATCGCCGCGGCACCCGATCCCATCAGTCAAACTTTTATCCAGGCGGGGGTCGGGGGTGTGGCGGCGGCGGTGTGCAGTTACTTTTGGGAGCGGCTGGGAAGCCAGCGGCCCCAGGTCGTGGTGGTGGAGCCCTCGCTGGCCGATTGTTGTTTCCAAAGCGCCGTTGCCGGCCAACCCACCCGGGCCAAGGGGGATTTGAATACCCTCATGGCGGGTCTGGCCTGTGGTTATCCCTCGTTGCTGGCCTGGGAGATCTTAGGGCCCGGGGCGGATGCCTTTATGACCGTCGACGACGGTGCCGCCGTCGATTGCATGAAGCTCTTGGCCCATGGCCTGAGGGGTGACCCCCCCCTGGTGGCCGGCGAGTCCGCCGTGGCGGGCCTAGCGGGCTTGATCGCCGCCGTCCAAGGTGGGTACGGGGCAGACCTAGGGCTCGACCGCCACAGCCAGGTGCTGCTATTTGGCTGCGAGGGCGCCACCGACCCCGAGTTGTATCACAAGCTCGTGGCCTAGGCCCCTGGACGAGACTGCGATGCTCGACTTAGTGGCCTTCCTCTGGCTCATGGCCTGCTGGAGCGGTTTTGAGCTCTTTACCCGCCTGCCCCACCGCCGGGTGGGCCTGTCCCAGGTGATGAATCGCATTCGCCACTGCTGGGCCATGGAGATCCTCCACCGGGACAACCGGGTCACCGACAGCGGCTTGCTGGGTAACATCATGCGCGGCGCCTCGTTCTACGCCT
The DNA here is from genome assembly GCA_050330975.1 of Candidatus Competibacterales bacterium. GTDB lineage: Bacteria > Pseudomonadota > Gammaproteobacteria > Competibacterales > Competibacteraceae > JBHJHK01. The sequence continues at coordinate 1,038 of JBHJHK010000412.1, forward strand.
CCACCTCGGTGTTGATCCTCTTGGCCTGTCTAGCGCTTCTTGGGACCATCGAAGAAGCCCGACAGCTGTTGGAGCGCCTCCCCTTGGCCTACACCAGCCCTTTGTGGGTCTGGGAGGTGAAGATCATCTTTTTGGCCTTGATCTTCACCTTTGCCTTTTTTGTCTTCACCTGGGCGCTGCGTCAGTTCAACCACTGCTGTGCCCTGGTGGGGGGATTGCCGGTCTACCGGGCCGACGACCCCCAGGCGCGACGCATGGCGGCGGGTTTGGGGGTGATCATTGCCCTGGCCACCAGCAGCCTCAACTTGGGTTTGCGGGCCTACTATTTTGGCCTCGCCACCGTCATGTGGCTGGTCCACCCCTTGTTGGTGATGGTGGCGGCCAGTGCCATCCTGGGGCTCTTGGTCCACCGGGAACTGTTTTCCCACACCCGGCGGGTGTTGTTGGAACAGGTGATCGCAGAATCCCCGGCGGGCGAATAGTCGTACCCTAGGCGTCCTTGAGGACCACCAATAAATCCTTGGCATCCACCTGGGTGCCCGAAGGCGCCACCACCTGGTCCACCACGGCATCCCCGTCGGCGCGGATGACGGTCTCCATCTTCATGGCCTCGATGGTGACCAGCGCCGCGCCAGCCGCCACCCGCTGTCCAGGGGTCACGGCCACCGCAATCACCAGCCCCGGCATGGGGGCGGCGACGTGGTGGGGGTTGCCCTCCTCGGCTTTGGGGCGGCTGGGTCGGTGGGATGCCAAACGGCGGTTGAGGAGGGTCACCAGCCGCGGCTGGCCGTTGAGTTCAAAAAACACCCGCTGCTCTCCGTCCTCGTGGGGTTCGCTGGTGCCCAAATAGCGGATCACCAGGGTCTTTCCCCGGTCGATATCGATGTCGATCTCTTGATCGATGGAGAGGCCATAGAAAAACGCCTTGGTGGGAATCACCGCCACATTGCCAAATTGCTGGCGATGGCGGACGTAGTCGACGAATACCTTGGGATAGAGCAGATAACTGGCCAACTCCTGGTCGCTCACCGCCCGCCCCACCTGGGCCTCGACCTCGTTCCGGGCGACCTCGAGGTCCACGGGCTCCAACAACGCCCCGGGGCGGTCGGTCAAGGGCGATTCCCCCTTGAGGACCTTGTCCTGGAGGCCCTTGGGAAAGCCCTCGGGGGGAAATCCCAGTTCGCCCTTGAACAGCGACACCACCGAGGCGGGGAAGGCCACTTCCCGCTGGGGATCTAATACCGCTTCTGGGGTGAGGTCGGCGGTGACCATGGCCAGGGCCATATCTCCCACCACCTTGGAAGTGGGGGTGACCTTGACGATATCGCCGAACAGTTGGTTAACCTGGGCGTAGGCTGTTGACACTTGATCCCAGCGGGCCTCAAGGCCCAGGGATCTGGCCTGCTCCTTCAAGTTGGTGTACTGCCCCCCGGGCATTTCGTGGTGGTAGACGTCGGCGGTGGGGGCCCGGTTGGGGCTCTCAAAGGCGGCGTACAATCCCCGCACCCCTTCCCAATAGCGCGACAGGGCATCGATGGCGGTGGCGTCCAACTGGGTGTCTCGCCCGCTGCCCTGGAGGGCCGCCACCAAAGACCCCAGGGGGGGCTGGGAAGTCAGGCCGCCCATGGCGTCCATGGCGGCATCCACGGCGTCTACCCCGGCGTCGATGGCCGCGAGCACACTGGCGCCGGTGATGCCACTGGTGTCGTGGGTGTGGAAGTGGATGGGCAAATCCACGGCGTCTTTGAGGGCTGTGACCAGGGTGTGGGCGGCCCTGGGTTTGCACAGCCCCGCCATGTCCTTGATGGCCAAGATATGGGCTCCGCGGGCTTCCAGGGCCACGGCGAGGTCGATGTAGTAGTCCAGTTGGTACTTGGGGCGCTCGCGGTTGCCCAAATCGCCGCTGTAACAAATCGCTCCTTCGCACACCCCCCCCGCCTTGATCACCGCCTCCATGGCCACGGTCATGTTGTCGACGTTGTTGAGGGCGTCAAACACCCGGAAGATATCCACTCCAGCCCGGGCGGCCTGCTGGACGAAATGGCGCACTACGTTGTCGGGGTAGTTGGTGTAACCCACGGCGTTGGCGGAGCGCAGCAGCATCTGGAAGGGGATGTTGGGGATGCGCTCCCGCAGGGCCGCCAATCGCTCCCAGGGGTCTTCCTTGAGAAAGCGCATGGCCACGTCAAAGGTCGCCCCACCCCAGCACTCCAATGACAACAGGGTCGGCACGTGGTGGGCGTAGGCCGGGGCGATGTTCCACAGGTCGATGGAGCGCATCCGGGTGGCAAACAGGGACTGGTGGGCGTCCCGCATGGTGGTATCGGTGATCAACACCCGCTCCTCGGCCTTGAGCCAGCGGGCAAAACCCTCGGGCCCCAGGGCCTTGAGCTGATCCCGGGTTCCCGGGGGCAGGGCGCGATTCCCCGGGGGAGTGGAGGGCACGGGGGGTGGAGTATCCGACAACGTCACCTGGGGTCGCCCCGCCACCTCTGGGTTGCCGTTGACGATCACTTCGGCCAAAAAGCCCAGCAGGCGGGTGGCCCGATCCCGGCGGCGGGGAAATTGGAACAGCGCTTTGGTGTCGTCGATAAAGGTGGTGGTGTAGTCGGCGGCGCGGAACTTGGGGTGGGAGATGACGTTTTCCAAAAACGCCAAGTTGGTGGTCACCCCGCGGATGCGGAACTCCCGCAGGGCCCGACCCATGCGGTCGATGGCCTCAGAGGCGTCGGGAGCCCAGGCGGTGACCTTCTCCAGGAGGGAGTCGTAAAACGGGGTGATCAACGCACCGGAGTAGGCGGTGCCCCCGTCTAGACGGATGCCAAACCCCGTGGCCCCCCGGTAGGCGCGGATGCGGCCGTAGTCGGGCATGAACTGGTTGGTGGGGTCTTCGGTGGTGACCCGGCACTGGAGAGCGTGGCCGTTGAGGCAAATATTTTCTTGGCGGGGGACGCCACTGCCCTCGTCCCCCAGCCGTGCCCCGGTGGCGAGCTTGAGCTGGGCTTTGACGATGTCGATCCCGGTGACCTCCTCGGTGACGGTGTGCTCCACCTGGATGCGGGGATTGACCTCGATGAAATAAAACGCCCCGCTGTCCCGGTCGAGCAAAAACTCCACGGTGCCGGCGTTGGTGTAGCGGACGCTGCGGGCGATGGCCAAGGCCGCCTGGCATATCGCCTCTCGCGTGGCGGCGTCGAGGTAGGGGGCCGGGGCCCGTTCCACCACCTTTTGGTGGCGGCGCTGGATGGAGCAATCCCGCTCGAAGAGGTGGACCACATTGCCGTGGACATCCCCCAAAATCTGCACTTCCACATGGCGCGCCCGGCGGATGAGTTTTTCCAGATACACTTCATCGCGGCCAAAGGCCCCCTTGGCCTCCCGGCGGGCCCGGGGTAGTTGATCCACGAGCTCGGCGTCGGAGTTCACCACCCGCATACCCCGCCCGCCGCCGCCCCACGACGCCTTGAGCATCACCGGGTAACCCACCTCTGCGCCTTTGGCCCGACAGGCCTCGAGGTCTTCGGGGAGCACACCCGTGGCGGGAATCACCGCCACCCCGGCGCCCTCGGCCACCCTGCGCGCCGACACCTTGTCCCCCAAGGTGGCCATGACCTGGGCTTCGGGTCCCACAAAGATCAAGCCCCGCTCCCGGCACGCCGTGGCAAAGGCCGGGTTCTCGGCTAGGAAGCCATAGCCGGGGTGGACGGCGTCCACCCCGGCCTGGAGAGCCACATCCACGATGTCGTCGATGGCCAAGTAGGCCTGGATGGGGGGTTGACCCCGCCCCACCCGATAGCTCTCGTCGGCCTTGAAGCGATGGAGGGAAAAGCGATCTTCTTGGGCGTAGATGGCCACGGTGGCCATGCCCAACTCGTTGGCAGCGCGCAACACGCGAATGGCGATTTCGCCGCGGTTGGCCACCAACAGGCGGCGGACGGGGCCCTTATTGGTCGCCGAGGCGTCGGCTTGGATCATGATTTGGGTTCTCCCATGGACGAGGGGATCAGGGGGTGACACCTCTTTGGGTCGGGCACCGCAGGCCCCCGGGAGGCGCCATCCGTGCCGTGGTCATCCGTGCTATATTCAACGACGGTCCGCTTTCCAGGCGCAGTGGGGCAAGGCTCGAGTTCTGGGCTTTGGGAGGGCGCATTCGTCTGTCATGGCGCGGGCGGTTCGCCCCCAAGACCCGCGTGTGTCCTACTGTCTAGCAAGACTGGTGCCCTTTGGCCAAGGGAGGCTTTATGTTCAATGCGCGCGTGGTGGTGATAGAGGCCTTCATTAAACACTTGCAGGCCCTCTACCGCGCCACCTTCGGGGATATGGCCCCTAGCTACACCGGCATCATCGCCTTTGTCGGTCGCATGGTGCTGGAGAATATCGCCCGCAGCGATGCCCCCTACCACGGCCTGGAGCACACCATCATGGTGACCCTGGTGGGTCAGGAGATCATCCGCGCCAAACACTTGAGCGAAGGGCGCATCTCGCCCCGTTGTTGGACCAACTTCATCGTGTCGCTCCTTTGCCACGACATCGGCTACGTCCGGGGGGTGTGCTCGGCGGATCGCCCGGGGCACTACGTCATCGATGAGCAAGGTAATATCATGACCGTCAAGCGCGGTGCCACCGACGCCTCCCTCACCCCCCACCACGTGGATCGAGGCAAGATCTTCATCCGCGAACGCCTGGTCAACCACTCGGATTTGGACGCCCACGTGATCATGGCCAACATCGAGCACACCCGCTTTCCCGTGCCTGCCAGCGGCGACTACAAGAGCACCGACGACGAGCCGGGGTTGGTGCGGGCCGCCGACCTCATTGGTCAGATGGCCGATCCCCACTACATCGCCAAATTGTCCTCGCTGTTCAGCGAGTTCGAAGAGACCGGAGAAAACCGCCGCCTGGGCTATGAGACGGCGGCGGACTTGCGCGACGGCTACCCCAAGTTCTACTGGCGGATGGTGAGCCCCTACATCCAAGACGCCATTCGCTACCTCAAGCTCACCCAAGAGGGTCAGCAGTGGGTCGCTAACCTCTACAACCACGTGTTCGCCGAAGAACACCACCTCATCAGCACCGCCGGCCCCGAGCGGGGCGACGACGCCTGACCCAACGCCCCCGCCCCAACAAAGGGCTCCCACCGCCTTCCATTGAACCGACTTGGTGCACGCCGAGTCTTTCACCACAGGTCTCTGGGGCGTCACTACCCCTTGCGCCCTCGTTTCAGTAGGGCTATCCTAATTGGGACGCTTTAGGTACGGTATAAAAGTTTTGCTAACTTCCCATACTCGTTGATCTTTCCCTAGAGATTCGCCACGGCAAACACCCGCGACCAGGGAACTTTGGCCTTCGATATGGGACTGAATGAGTACTATTGCTGCCCCGGCGCATCGGGCGAAAAGGTACTGGGCTGTGATTCGCATCAACCGCGAGACCGACTACGGCATTGTGCTCATGGCCCACCTGGCCCGCCACCACCCAAAACCCTTCAGCGCCTCTCAATTAGCCCAAGCCCAACGTCTGCCCTTACCCATGGTGAGCAAAATTCTCAAAGCCTTGACCAAGTCGGGGCTGTTGATTTCCCAGCGGGGCGCCCGGGGGGGCTATCACCTGGCCCATGCCCCAGAAGCGGTTTCGGTGGTGGATGTGATCGATGCCCTAGAGGGGCCCGTTGCCCTGACGGAGTGCAGCGTCGTCGACCCCCGGGGTTGTGTTCACCAACCCCACTGTGCCTTGAGCGGCCACTGGCATCGCCTCAACGAGGTGGTGCGCACGGCCCTGGCCGAGGTCTCCTTGGCCGAACTCAGCCACCCGGTCTCGACCGACGATGTCACCGTGGCCCGCATTTCCGTGGATTCCCTGCGCACGCCGTCTTGACGGCAGCTCCCAACGACTCACGAGGCATCTTCAACCATGAGCACTGAAACCCTAGAGAAACTGGCCGACAGTGACTACGCCTTTGGCTTTTACACCGACATCGAGCAAGACACGGTACCCCCAGGGCTTGACGAAGACGTCATTCGCCTCATTTCCGCCAAGAAAAATGAACCCGAATGGCTGTTGGAATGGCGTTTGGAGGCCTATCGCCACTGGTTGACCATGGAGTCCCCCAACTGGGCGCGCCTGGAGCTGACTCCCATCGATTTCCAGGCCATCTCCTACTTTTCGGCCCCCAAGACCAACAATCCCAAGAGCCTCGACGAGGTCGATCCCGAGATCCTCGAGACCTACAAGCGCTTGGGAATTCCCTTGGCCGAGCAGGAAGTCTTAGCCGGGGTGAAGACCAACATAGCCATCGACGCGGTGTTCGACAGCGTCTCAGTGGCCACCAGCTTTAAGAAAACCCTGGCGGAAAAGGGCATCATCTTCTGCTCCTTCTCCGAGGCGGTGGCCGAGCACCCCGAGTTGGTGCGCAAGTACTTGGGCAGCGTCGTGCCCACCAAAGACAACTACTTCGCCGCCCTCAACTCGGCGGTGTTCTCCGACGGCTCGTTTTGCTACATCCCCAAGGGGGTGCGCTGCCCCATGGAGTTGTCCACCTACTTTCGCATCAATGCCGCCAACACCGGTCAGTTCGAGCGCACCTTGGTCATCTGTGATGAGGGGGGCTATGTGAGCTATCTGGAGGGCTGCACCGCCCCCCAGCGAGACGAAAACCAGCTCCACGCCGCCGTGGTGGAACTCGTCGCCCTGGACGACGCCGAGATCAAGTACTCCACGGTGCAAAACTGGTACCCCGGCGACAAGGACGGCAAGGGGGGCATCTACAACTTCGTCACCAAGCGGGGGCTCTGCCAGGGGAAGAACTCCAAGATTTCCTGGACCCAGGTGGAGACCGGTTCGGCCATTACCTGGAAGTACCCCTCCTGCGTCCTCAAGGGCGACAACTCCGTGGGGGAATTCTACTCCGTGGCCTTTACCCGGGACCGCCAGCAGGCCGATACCGGTACCAAAATGATCCATCTGGGCAAAAACACTAAGAGCACCATCATCTCCAAGGGCATTTCCGCCGGGCAAAGCCAAAACGCCTACCGGGGTTTGGTGCGCATCGCCCCCACGGCCCAGGGAGCCCGCAACTATTCCCAGTGCGACTCCATGCTCATGGGCGACCAGTGTGGGGCCCACACCTTCCCCTACATCGAGGTGAAGCACCCCACGGCCCAAGTGGAGCACGAGGCCACCACCTCCAAGATCGGCGAGGACCAGATTTTCTATTGCAAGCAGCGGGGTCTGGGGGAAGAAGACGCCATTTCGTTGATTGTCAACGGTTTTTGCAAGGAAGTCTTCAAAGAGTTGCCCATGGAGTTCGCCGTGGAGGCCCAAAAGCTCCTGGAAATTAAGCTCGAAGGCAGTGTGGGCTGATACCCCAGCCCCCAAACACCCCAAAAAAATTCACTTTACGACCGCCGGGGCCCATGAGCCCCGGGTATTGGCGGAGAACCACGTCCCATGTCGCTGTTGCAGATCGACAACCTCCACACCCAACTGGAAGAAGAAGGCAAGGCCATTCTCAAGGGCATCACGCTGGCCATGAACCCCGGCGAAGTCCACGCCATCATGGGCCCCAACGGTTCGGGCAAATCCACCTTGGCCAGCGTGTTGGCCGGTCGGGAGGGCTACGAGGTCACCGCCGGGAGTGTGCAGTTCAAAGGTCACGATCTCCTGGAGATGGACCCCGAGGACCGGGCTGGCGAGGGCTTGTTCTTGGCCTTCCAGTACCCCGTGGAGCTTCCCGGCGTCAACAACTTGTACTTCCTCAAGGCCGCCGTCAACGCCCAGCGCAAATACCGGGGCGAGGAAGAGCTCGACACCATGGACTTCTGGGAATTGGTCAACGAGCGCCTGGCCCGGGTAAAAATGGACCCGGCTTTCCTCCAGCGCCCGGTGAACGAGGGCTTTTCCGGGGGGGAGAAAAAGCGCAACGAGATCCTACAGATGTCGGTGTTGGCCCCCGCCTTGGGGGTGTTGGACGAGACCGATTCGGGGCTCGACATCGACGCCCTGCGCATCGTCGCCGACGGGGTCAACGCCATGCGCTCTGCCGAGCGGAGCTTTTTGGTGATCACCCACTACCAACGGCTCCTCAACTACATCGAGCCCGACTACGTCCACGTCCTAGTGGGCGGCCGCATCGTCCGCTCCGGGGATAAATCCCTGGCCCTGGAACTAGAGGCCAAAGGCTACGCCGACTTTGAAGCCGAAGCGGCCGCGATGGCCGGCGCTTGAGGGGAAAGACCATGGCTCTCGCCGACGCCAAAGCCGTTCCCCCCCACCAGCGCAGCGAATTCGAACAGCGCTTGGCCCTGGATCAGCCGGAGTTCGTCCGCGCCCTGCGCCGTGCCGCCTGGCAGCGCTTTGAAACCCTGGGGGTGCCCACCCGACGCCACGAGATGTGGCGCTTCACCGACATTGCGCCCGTCACCGGTCAAGCGTTTGCCATCAAGGGCGACAGCGTGCCCGTGGACGCCAACCGCTTGCCGCCGCCCCCCGTCGAGGACGCCTGGCGGCTCGTGTTGGTCAACGGCCAATTTCACCCCGGGCTGTCTCACCTAGATGGCCTCCCCGAGGGAGTGGTCATCCGTCCCCTGGGGGAGGCGTTTAAATCTCACCCCAGCCTGGTCGAGGCGTATCTAGATCAGGTCCCGGGCCTTGAAACCCAGCCCTTTGCCGCCCTCAACGGGGCGCTCTTTGGCGATGGAGCCTTCGTCTTCGTTCCCCGGGGGCGGGCGTTGGAGCGTCCTTTGCACCTGGTTCACTGGACCACCGGCGACCAAGTGGCCAGCTACCCCCGCCACTTGATGGTCGTCGAGGAAACCGCCGAGGCCTGTGTCGTGGAGGAGCACCGGGGGGAGGGCCACTATTTCACTTGTCCCCTGACGGAAATCCACGTCGCCCAGGGGGGCCGGGCCACCTTCTACAAAATCCAACAGGAGGCGGCCGCGGGTCACCACCTGGGGAGTGTGGCCACCCGCAACGCCCGGGACAGCCACCTCCAGCTGCATCTGTTCAACTTCGGCGGCGCCATCAACCGCACCGACGCCACGGCGCTGTTGGCCGGGGAGGGGAGCCACAGCGGTTTCAACGGCCTGACCTTGGTGCGGGAGCGGGAGCTGGGGGACTACCATCTCAAGGTGGTCCACGCCGTGCCCCACTGTACCAGTGAACAGACGTTTAAAAATGTCCTGGACGACCGGGGGCGTACGGTGTTCGACGGCATGATCAACGTCGAGCCCCACGCCCAAAAGACCGACGCCATCCAAGACAGCCGCAACCTGTTGCTGTCAAAGCTAGCCCAGGCCCACGCCAACCCCCGCTTGGAGATTCTGGCCGACGACGTGCGCTGCACCCACGGTTCCAGCACCGGTTTTCTCGACGCCGAAGGGCTGTTCTACCTGCGCACCCGGGGCATTCCCAAGGCCAAGGCCCAGGCCATGTTGGTCTACGCCTTCGCCAACGAAGCCCTGGAAGCCGTCGACTTATCGCCGTTGAAGACCCGTCTCAAGGGCTTGCTCGCCGAGCGCCTATTCCCCGACGGGATGGAGGTCATGGATTCATGAATATCGCCCTCGCCGATCCCAAATTGGCGCCCGCAGAGTTCCCCCGGGCCTTGGACATCGAGGCTCTGCGGACCCAATTCCCCATCTTGCGCCAGCGGGTCCACGGCAAGCCGCTGGTTTACTTGGACAACGCCGCCTCGGTGCAAAAGCCCCAGGTGGTCATCGACGCCATCACCGAGTGTTACAGCGGCTACTACGCCAACATTCACCGGGCGGTGCATCACCTGTCCGAGCGCTCCACCGCCGCCTACGACGGCGCCCGGGATAAAGTCCAGGGGTTTCTCAACGCCAAAAGCCCCCGGGAAATCGTCTTCACCCGGGGCACCACCGAATCCATCAACCTAGTGGCCCAGAGCTTCTTGCGCCCCAAACTCCAACCCGGTGATGAGATCCTCATCACCGAGATGGAGCACCACGCCAATATTGTCCCCTGGCAGCTGGTGGCCGAGGCCACGGGTGCCAAGGTGGTGGCCCTGCCCATCTCCGACGCCGGTGAGCTGGGGATGGCAGCCCTAGACGACTATTTGACCGAGCGGGTGAAACTGGTGGCGGTGGTCCACGTCTCCAACGCCTTGGGCACCATCAACCCCGTGGCGGAGATCATCCAAAAGGCCCACGCCAAGGGCATTCCAGTGCTGGTGGACGGCGCCCAGTCGGCCCCCCACATGCAGGTGGACGTGGCGGCCTTGGATTGCGACTTCTACACCTTCTCCGGCCACAAGACCTACGGCCCCAGCGGCATCGGGGTCCTCTACGGCAAAGAGGGCCACCTAGAGGCCAAGCCCCCCTACCAGGGCGGGGGCGATATGATCGATGTCGTCACCATCGAGCGCTCCACCTATGCCGACCTGCCGCAGAAGTTCGAAGCCGGTACCCCCCACATCAGCGGTGCCATCGGTCTTGGGGTGGCATTGGATTGGATGCAGGCCACGGGGGTAGACGCCATTGCCGCCCACGAGGACAACCTGTTGACCTATGCCACGGAGCGCCTCTCCGAGGTGGAGGGCCTGCGGCTCATCGGCACCGCCCCCCACAAGGCCGCCGTGGCTTCCTTTGTGGTGGATGGCCTCCATCCCCAGGATCTGGGTACCCTGTTGGACCAGTTGGGGGTCGCCGTACGCACGGGGCACCACTGTGCCCAACCGGTGATGCAGCACTTTGGGGTCAGCGCCACGGTGCGGGCCTCCTTTGCCGCCTACAACACCCGCGCCGAGGTCGACGCCCTAGTGGACGGCCTCCAGCAAGTGCGCACCATGCTGGTTTGAGTTTGTTTGTCCCTTGGAGCCATTGACCACCGCGAGGCACAATTCATGACGGAGCCAGTCACAGACCTTGCCCCCCTCGCCGAGAGCGGGGATGTCGACGTCGATACCCTGGAGCAGGGGATCATCGAGGCCCTCAAGGGGGTTTACGACCCCGAGATCCCGGTCAATATCTACGATTTGGGCTTGATCTACGAGATCAATGTCCACAAAAACGGCGAGGCAGAGGTCTTTATGACCCTCACCGCCCCGGGCTGCCCCGTGGCCGGGGAAATGCCCGGCTGGGTCCAAGAGGCGGTGGAGAGTGTCGATGGGGTCAAGGCGGCCCGGGTGGATTTGGTGTGGGAGCCTCCGTGGACCCCGGAACTCATGTCCCTCAAGGCCAAGCTGGAACTCAATATGTTCTGAGGCGCCGCCGGCCTTGCGTCGCTGTTCCCCACGCCGCCTTTGCTTTTCCCCGCCGCCGCAATAAAATTCCCAGGCACAAACCCTGCCCCCGGACCAAAGCGTCCGGGTTTCTCCCCTGGAATAACAAACCCCAGGGGCCAACGTCCAAGACGCCTCGACGATGCACATTCCCGGCTACAGCATCGAACAGATCATCGGCCGCGGTGGCATGGCGACGGTTTACCGCGCCATCCAAGAGTCCCTCCAGCGGGAGGTGGCCCTCAAAGTCATGGAGCCCGAGGTGGCGGTGGACCGCAATTTCGTCGCCCGCTTTCTCCGGGAAGGTCCCACCGTCGCCAAACTGTTCCACCCCAACATCATCAAAGTCTTCGACACTGGCGTCCACGGCGATTACTACTATTTGTCCATGGAGTACCTCTCCGGGGGTACGCTGCGCCACCGTTTGCTGGCCGGATTGAGCCGCGAGGACGCCTTGACCATCGTCACCGTTCTGGCCAGGGCCCTGGGCTATGCCCACAAACAGGGGGTGATCCACCGGGATATCAAGCCCCAAAACATCCTGTTCTACGACCACGGGGTGCCGGTGCTGAGCGACTTTGGCATTGCCAAATCCCAAAGCGACCTCCAAGTTGGCTTGACCCACCCCACCACCTATATCGGCAGCCCCCGCTACATGAGCCCTGAGCAAATTCGCGGCGAAGGGCTGGACCACCGCAGCGACCTGTACTCCTTGGGGCTGGTGTTCTTTGAGATGCTCACCGGCCAACGCCCCCACGACGGCAACGACCCCTTGTCCATTGCCCAGCGGCGCATCGGCGAGCCGGCGCCGCCGTTGCCGGCGGTGCTGGCGGGTTATCAACCCCTCATGGATCGATTGTTGGCCCGCAACCCCAACAAGCGCTACCCCCGGGCCGAAGAATTTGTCGCCGATTTGGAACGCAAGGCCAAAACCGGCGGCAATTTTGCCATCGCCGTCTCCTCCCCCGGGGAAGAGACGGCCGTCCACTCGGCTTTGGATTCCAAGACCATTAGCCGAAGTCAGGGGTCTCGGCGCGGAAGGCAGCGGTCGAGGGGGGAGGGGTCGTCGACCTTTACCCAGCGCTGGTCTCGCTCAGCACGCTTTTTGTTCGGTTTGGGGGCGGGGCTTGGGACCTCCGCCCTCCTGGCGGCCTTTGGGGTGGTGAGTTTGTTGAGTCGTTCCCCACCGGCGCCAGCACCGGTGGCAGCCGTGGCCCCCGTCCCAGCCCTTGAGGCCCCCCCCGGGTCTGGCCCTCCGGCGGCGGTGGCGAGTTCCTCCTCCCAAGTCGCAGACTCCCCAGCGCCAGCGCCAGCGCCGGTGCTCCCTGCCACGGCTCCGGCTCCCGCCCCAATTCCCGGGCCTTTGTTTGTGGAACAACAGCGCTTTCGCGGCCACCGCAGTCCCGTGGTGGGCGTCGCCCTAGGGCGTGATGGTCGAATGGTGTCCGCCTCCCTGGACCACGCCGTGCGCCTGTGGCATGTCGCCGACCCGACGCCCGAGGAAACCCTCCTCGACCACGCCGGTCGGGTGTGGAGCGTGGCGTTGAGCTCCGATGGCCGCACCATGGCTTCGGCGGGGGGTGACGCCATCGTGCGGCTGTGGGATGCCGCCGACGGCTACCTGAGCGCCGCCCTCTACGGCCACGACGACGAGGTCAAAAGCCTGGCCTTTAGCCCCGATGGCCGCCGCCTGGCCTCGGGTTCCATGGATGGCACGGTGCGGCTGTGGAGCCTGCGCGCTCCCCCCGGTGGGCTGCCCATGGCGGCCGACGGGCTGGTGTTGGCGGGTCCCGGGGGCTGGGTGCTGGACGTGGCCTTCGACGGCGATGGCGCCTGGCTCGCCGCCGCCGCCTCCACGGGGGACGTGGGTCTGTGGTCGGTGGCCGATACCACTCAATTCCAGACCCTGGCCGCCCACCGGCGTCCGGTATTGGCCGTGGCCTTTGCCCCGGCGGGCGATGGCTTGGCCACGGTGGCCGCCGACGGCGCAGTGCGGCTGTGGGCCCTGGTGGACGGGCGTCTCAAATCCAACCCCGTCGCGGCCTGGTCGTTGGGCCCCCATTGGGGCCTCGACGTGGCCTTTAGCCCCGATGGGGCTTGGCTGGCCGTGGCCACCACCCAGGGCGAGGTGAAACTGTGGCGCGTCGCCGACGGCGCCGCCTTGGCGACGTTGGTCCACGAGGGCGGTCGCCCCGTGCGCAGCCTCGCCTTTGGCGCCGACAGTCGCCAGCTCCTCACCGGCGGCGACGGCCGCGCTCTGCACCTGTGGCGGGTCCTGGCCGTCGCCGATTTGGCCGAAGCCCCGGGGGATGTCGGCGGCCATGACCCCGCCATTCAAGTCCCGTGATCTCGGTGGTGCCCCAGGGGCGAGGGGGAGGACAAAGCCGTTGGCGATGGGTCTCGGTCTTGCTGGGCTTGATCGTCGCCGCCCAGGCTTTCCCCCAGGGGCCGGTGGTGGGCCTCGTCACCTCCGACCCCGCCCTGGAGGCGATGGGACGCCGGAGTCTGGAGCTGGCGGCTGACAACCCCTCGTCGGGGGCCTCCCTGGAGACCCTGGCGGTCGACCTCCCCTTCGATGCCTCGGCCACGGCCGTGCGCCAGACCCTAACTGAGCTCCGCGCCCGCGGCGCTGTGGCCGTCGTGGCCCTGGGGGCGGAGGCCTTGCTGGAGCGCATCCAGTCGGCCGCCGCAACGCTGCCCTTGTTGGTCATCGCCCCGACGCTCCCCTCGGGGGGAGTGGGGAGGGCTACACCCTGGGCCTGTTGGGGGACGGTGACGCCCTATTGATGCACGCCCTGCGCCAGGGGCGCCTCCACTACGGCTGGCGTCGCCTGGTGTTGTTGACCCCCTCGGTGGGGGGAAGCGCCTATCGGGAGCGCTGGGCCCGTCGCCTGAGCTACGAGGGCTTCGAGGTGGTGATGAGCCGCGACTTGGTGAGCGCCGCCAAGGCCACCCAGCTGGAACTCCTGGCGCGTCGCACCCCTGATGCGCTGGTGATCGCCAGCCCCGACGCCTCCCCCAGCGCCGTGGGGGCGGCGGCCGACTTTGTCCGTCAATTGCGGCGGCAGGGGATCGCCGAAGAGGTTCCCCTGGTGGGGGGGGCTGTCCTAGACCGCTTGACCGGGGTGTCCGAGGCGGCGGTCAATGGCGCGGTCTACGGCCTCCCCTGGGACAGCGCCAGCCCCAATCCCACCTCGCAGGCCTATGTCGCCGCCCACCGCCAAACCTACGGCGTTGAACCCCCTGCCATGGGCGTCGCCATCTACACCGCGGCCCGGGCCCTGAGCCGGGCCCTGGAACTCACCGCTTCCACCGATCCGGATATCCTCTACCGCACCTTGGTGAGTCTCGAGGCCTTGCCCTCCCCCTTGGGGCCCTTTCGCTACACCAACGCCGGGGTGCCCCAACACCCCCCGGTGGTGTTGGTCAAAAGTGGTCCGGTCCGCCTGCCCCTGCGGCCCTTGGCCCTGGAGGCCAGGCCCGTGGACGTCCCCGTGAGGGTCGGCGCTCCCCTGGCCTTGACGGGACCCATGGCCCCCTATGGCGCGGCCTGTCGCCGGGGCATTGAACTGGCCGTTTCCGATGTGGTGGAGCGGGGCCTGTTGGCTCCCGGTGGTCTCGAGATCCTGTGGTGGGATACCGAAGGTCGCCCCTCCAAAGCCGTGGAGGCCCTGGGCCACTTTGAGGACCAACGGGCCGTGGCCGTCATCGGGCCGTCGACGGCGGCCGCGGTGCGCGCCGTCTACCCCGAGATCCAGCGGCGGCTCTGGCCCCTCCTCACCAGCGCTACAGGTCCCGCAGACCTCGCCTTGGGAGAGGGCGTCTTTCGCCTCGCCCCCGCCGATGAAGTGCTCATCGACGCCGTGGTGGCGGTGGCCAGCGAGGCGTTGGGGTTGGGACGGGCCGTGGTGGTCCACACGGGCGAAGGTCACACCCACCGCGGCGCCACCCACTTTCGCCACGCTCTAGAGGCGGCGGGCGTTGCGGTGGCCGCCGTGGAGACCGTGGATACCTCTTCCGCACCCACGGCGATGGCGAGCCGTCCCGGAGGAGGGCCGCTCGCTGGAGGCGATATCGACGTCGTCGCCGTCAGTGCCGAGCTCGCCACGGCCGCAGCCGTGGCCGAAGCCATCGCCGCCGGCTCGAGCTTTGAGGGGGTGATCTTGGGGGATGCCACCTTGGGGACGGCTTTGGCGCAGGGGTCGGCTTTGGCCGCGGGGGCCATCGTCCCCAGCCCCTGGCGGGTCGACAGCCCCTGGCCGGCATCCCGGCGCTTTGTCGCCGCCCATGGGGCGGCTTTTGCCAAACTGCCCACTCCCCGGGCTGCCCAGTGCTACACGGCCCTGTGGGTTTTGGCGGCGGCTCTTAGCCAGGCAGACCGAGATGCCCTGGTCGCCAGGTTGCAAAACCCCGGATTTGTCGACTCCCCCTTGGGGTTGTTTGGCTTCGACAAAGGGGGCAATCCCCGCTATTATCGGGGCGCGGAGGGGGACACCGCGGTACATATGGTGCACAATAACGGTTTGATGTTGCTGAAGTGAATATCATTTGAATGACCGAGATGTGATTGTAAGGGGTATTTCCCCACCAACTGCCGATCCACCATGCATCGACCCCACAATTTCAGCGCCGCTCCCGCCGCCCTTCCGGAATCCGTTTTGACCCGCGTCGCCGCCGAGCTCGACGACTGGCGGGGCTCTGGGCTATCGGTGATGACCGTAAGCCACCGGGGGCGAGACTTTGTCGAGACCGCCCAAAGCGCCGAGGCCGACCTGCGCACGCTCCTCGCGGTGCCCGACGACTACGCCGTGCTGTTCATGCAAGGTGGCGCCACGGCCCAATTCGCCGCCGTGCCCTTGAACCTGGGTTCTAGGGGCGGGCGCGCCGCTTACCTGGACACCGGCCACTGGTCCACCAAGGCCATCGCCGAGGCGCGCCGCTACTTGCCCGTGGAGGTGGTGGCCTCTGGCCGCGAACTCCACTATCGCACTATCCCTCCCGAAACCACTTGGGCCCCCGTATCCCGGGATGCCGCCTACCTTCACTACACGCCCAACGAGACGGTCCACGGCCTGGAGTTCCACCACGTCCCCCAACTGGGGGAGGACGAGGCTCCCCTAGTCGCCGACGTCTCGTCGACCCTGTTGTCCCGCCCCTTGGATGTCTCTCGCTTTGGGGTGCTCTACGCCGGGGCCCAGAAGAACATCGGTCCGGCGGGGCTGACCTTGGTCATCGTCCGCCGCGATCTCATGGACGATCCCCTGGCCACGGCGCCGACCCTCTACACCTACCGGGCCTTTGCCGACAGCGACTCCATGATCAACACCCCCCCCACCTTCGCCTGGTATGTGGCGGGCTTGGTGTTCCGTTGGCTCCTCGACGAAGTGGGGGGGTTGGAGGCCATGGCGGCCATCAATCGCCGCAAGGCCGCCACCCTCTATGGAGCCATCGATCGCTCGTCCCTCTACAGCAATCCCGTCGATCCCGACCATAGGTCCTGGATGAATGCGGTATTCACCCTCCAAGAGCCCGATCTCGAACGGCGCTTCTTGGCCGAAGCCGAGGCGGCGGGCTTTGTGGGGCTCAAGGGCCACCGGGCCGTGGGCGGATTGAGGGCTTCCCTCTATAACGCCTTGCCCGAGGCCAGCGTAGAGGCCCTGGTGGATTTCATGGCAGAATTTGAGCGCCGTTGGGGCTAGCTGGGGCCGTCATGGTGTCCTGTTTTACAATAGTACTGGCCAGTGCCCTTGGGTCTGCGGTCTCGAAATCTCAGGGAGCACGGGTCGTGTCCGTGAAACTCCAGGCGATCTCCCGCGCGGCGTTGCCAGCCGCGCCGAGACCCCAGAACGTCGAAGCGGTTCAATCCACCCCCGCGGTCGCTGGGAGCTGTTAATAACACCGTGGCCTCAGGAGGGCCCTATGGAAATCCAAAAGGCGTTAGTGGTCGACGACTCCAAAGTCGCCCACCTCAAGCTCAGCAAGATGCTGCGAGAACGCGGCATCGAAGTGGAGTGGGCGGGTTCGGGGGAAGATAGCATTACCTTTTTGCGCACCCGATCGTCTGACATCGTTTTTATGGACGTCATGATGCCCGGCATGGATGGCTTTGAAGCCACCCACGCCATCAACAGCGATTCGGCCATCAAGGCGCCCCCGGTGATCATGTGCTCGGCCAACGCCACGGAGGAAGACCGCGTCAACGCCGAGAAGAGTGGCGCTTCGGGCTTCCTTTCCAAGCCCTACACCCCCGACGAACTCGACGAAGTCCTCAACCAAGTGCGGCAAAAGA
>JBHJHK010000413.1:0-7270 GCA_050330975.1 Candidatus Competibacterales bacterium
GCGGACGGGCCCGCCGGTGCGCACCCCAGCCGGGGCGCGAACCGCGACCCCACCCTGGGGGAGGACCCCCACGACCCGCTCCCCCTCCACCACCAGATCCACGGCGGCCTGCTGAAAAATCAAAAGATTGGGCAACGCCTCCAGGTGCTGGCGCACGGCCCTTTTGTACAGGGATCGGTCCGCCTGGGCCCGGGTGGCCCGCACGGCCGGCCCCTTGCGGCGGTTGAGGAGGCGAAATTGAATGCCGGCGGCATCGGCACAGCGCCCCATCAGCCCCCCCAGGGCGTCTATTTCCTTGACCAGGTGGCCCTTGCCGATGCCGCCGATGGCGGGGTTGCAGCTCATCTGCCCCAGGGTTTCGACATTGTGGGTGAGCAACAGGGTGCGGACGCCAAGACGGGCGGCGGCGGCACAAGCCTCGGTGCCGGCGTGGCCGCCACCGACGACGATGACGTCGAATGAGTCGGGATAGCGCATGGTCGTGGCAACCTCTGGTGACAGTCCAAGGGAGCGATGGGCCCAAATCGCAGGTTCTTCCGGCGGGTTATGGGTCCCGCTGGAACTGGGTCCTGTGCCCCTCAGCTTTTCACTCCGTGCAAAAGTCTATAGCATAACCCAACCTAGGGATGGGTTTAATCGCTTAAGGAAGCTCAGGGAATCGCTGTGGAATGTCTAACCATCGCACCGCCGTTCGCCGACAACCCCCTGTGGCAAGAGTGTTCCAACATCGCCCGGGCACTGTTCCAGTGTCGGCGCCAGCACCACCGGGAAGCCGGCGCCGTGGAGTACCACCTCGATGCCGCACTCCAAAGTCTCGACTGGCGCCATTGGCGGTTTGCCCCCGGGGTCGAAAACCCCGTCTGGGACCTCCAGGAGCAGACCTTTCTCCAGGAGAGCACCCTGGTCGTCCACTGCCTCAGCGGCGAAGCCCAAGGGGCCCTACTCCACTGTTTGGCCCACAGCGACAAAGCCCTGCCCAGCGTGCGCCGGGCGCTGCTGGCCCTGGGGGTGACCCAGGCCGTGTTGATGGCACCCAGCGGCTGTCGGCGGGATTTTGCCCTGGTGCGGCAACCCGATGAGAGCTTGACTTTTCGCCAGACGCCCACCGCGACCCTGGGGGAGCTGCAGAGCCTTGTGGACGGCAATCCCGGGGAGGATCTCTGGGGAGACCTCCTGGGGGAGTTGTACTTGGACGTCCAGGAGGCCGAGGCGCGCCGGCGGGTGAGGGACGCCTTGGCTCGTCCCCGGGAACGGGCGGCGCTCCACCGCCACGGCTTTACCACCCTGGTGATGGAGGCAGATTGGTTTATCGTCACCCGGCAGCACCCCCGACAGGGCGTGGGCCCCACCGCCGCCCAGGGCACACCTCGACCATTCCACAGCGCCGATGCCGCCGGCTCGGGTTTTGGGGCGGTGGATCCCATGCCTTTGGCCCTCGATAACGTGGATCTCCTCATCTTGGACCTCGAACCCGACGGCCCCGTCGGGCCCCACCGCGCCGCCGGGCAGACGACGGCCGAGCTGGTGGGTGACGGCCTAACGGGTGAGAATCTGGTCACCGGCGACTGGGAGGCCGATGACCTCGCCCTCGCCGAAGCGCCCCCCGTCACCCGGGCTCGCCCCGCCTCCGCGGCGACGCCGACGGCGGCGGTGACGGCGGCCCTGGAGGAAGCCGGCTTGAGGCCCTGTCCACCGCTGGTCAAGACCATCGCCGACGCCGTGGAGTTGGCCTTGGCCCGGCGCCAACGGGTGGTGGTGGAGCTGGACACCACCCAGGCCACTGATGCCACCGGCGAACCCGCCCCCGCCTACCGGCTCCTCAGGGTGTTTCGCCAACTCGGACCCCTGTTGAACCACCACGGCGTCGATTGGCGGCGGGATGATCAACGCCGTACCCTCTACCACCTGACCCCTCGTCCCGGATGGTCGCCCCAGCAGGCCAAGGCCGCCCAATTCAACGCCGTGGCCGCCGCCATCACCGCCGCCCTCAACGAGGTGCCCGCCCTGCGGGACTACGCCCGGCGGGCTTCGACCCGGCGGCTGACCGAAGCCTTTACCGCTCTACTCAACGACCCCGAACACCACCACTACCTCGATCTCAGGGACATCGACACCAACGTCGCCGGCGTGTGCCTCGCCCCCAGGGACCTCTTGTTGATGCTGCGGCGTATCGCCGACAGCCTCGGCGCCGACGCCGGTTGGGCCGTGGATATGGTAACCAGCGGCAGCTACGTTTTTACCCTCTACAACCGCCATCGAGCGCCGCGGCGCGCTCCCCTGGATCCCCAAGACATCGAGGCGTTGCTGGAGGCCATCGTCGAACAGTTGCCCTTTGTCCCCGGTCGGATGTCCTTTATCGACCGCCTCACCAAGAGCCTCACCGCCGTGGCCCGCCGTCACCTCAGCGAAGACCTGTTGACCTTTGGCAACTACCTCCCCGAGGAAGAGCCGCGGCGGGAAGTCATCGCCCGCCTGGCTCAACACCTGACTCCCGAGGGTCTGCGGGTCCAGCGCTCCGGTGAGCGCATCATTTTGACCTGGGCGTAGCGGGGCCGGCGGTCCGTCGAATAGACTCTTCACCGAGGTCCTCGACAATCCTCTGGGGATCGCTAAATTGCCACCTTACAGATCGTGCAGACCCCCAGGGAGGTCTCACGACAACACCCGGGAGAATGGTCCGTGTTCTTGCGTCGCCTTTTGGCCGTCACAGCGGGTCTCGCCGCGGCGGCACTGTGTGTGGCCTTGGGGGTCATCGCCGCCCACACGGTGGTATCCACCTCCACCGCCGAATCCCCCCCCAAGACGAGCGCTGAGGCTCTAACAGCCACCCCCCAGCCCGTCCCCGCCCCGCCTCTGGAGACCACCACCGTGGAGGGTGAAACCTTTGAGTTGGTGGCCTATCTAGGCCGCGGGGTCGTGATCAATTTCTGGGCCACCTGGTGTGCCCCCTGTATTGAGGAGATGCCCGATCTCGACCGCGCCGCCGCCGCTCTGGCCCCTGACGACGTGGTGGTGGTGGGCGTCAACGTCGGCGAGACCCCCAGCACCATCGCCCGGTTTCTCGAGCGCCATCCGGTGGATTTTCCCATCCTCCTAGATCCCGAGGGCACCATCGGCGACCGCTGGCAGCTCATCGGCATGCCCACCACCTTCTTGGTCAACACCCAGGGCCAAGTGGAAGAGGTGATCACCGGCATCCGCCCCTGGGACGAACCGGAGATGCTGGCGCGGCTGCGGCGCTTGGGGGAATGAGCTCCCCCAACGCCAAACCGAGTGCATCACCCCTCGTTCGCCTCGGCCCACTCCCCCGCTTGGTCCAACGCCAAAGCGCTCATGTTGAACAGCCCCCGCACACTCGTGGAATGGGAGACCACATGGGCCGGGCGGCGCACCCCGAGTAAAATCGGCCCCACATAGGCGCCACCCCCCGTCACCTTGAGGAGGTTGAAGCTGATGTTGGCGGCGTCCACCGTGGGCATGATCAGCAAATTGGCGGCCCCCTTGAGCCGGGACTCGGGCAAGGCCAAATCCCGCAAGCCCTGGGACAGCGCGGCGTCGGCGTGCATCTCCCCGTCCACCTCGAGGTCTGGGTCTTGGGCGTGGATCAACGCCAGGGCGGCGCGCATCTTCTCCCCCGAGGGCAGGTCTTCGTGGGTGCCAAAGTTGGAACGGGACAACAGCGCCACCTTGGCCACTAGGCCGAAGTGCTTCATCTCCTCGGCGGCGAGCAAGGCCATCTCCGCCAGCTCCTCGGCGCTGGGATCGGGGTTGACGTGGGAATCGGCGATAAACAGCGGTCCCTGGGGCAGCACTACGGCGCTCACCGTCGAGGGGGAACGCACCCCCCGGCGCAGGCCGATGGTGCTTTTGATGATCCGCAGGTGATGGTTAAAACGCCCCACGGTGCCGCACAACATGGCGTCGGCGTCGCCGCGCATCACCGCCAAGGCCGCCACCACCGTGCCATCGGTGCGCACCGCGGTGCGGGCCGCCTCGGGGGAAATGCCCTTGCGGGCGGTGATCTCGTGGTAGTGGCGCCAGTAGGCGGCGTAGCGCTCGTCGTCGTGGATGTTGATGAGTTCGACGTCCTCACCGGGGCGAATCTTGAGGCCCAGTTCGTCGATGCGTTGCTCGATCACCGCCGGGCGCCCCACCAAAATGGGATGGGCCAAGGCCTCGTCGCTGATCTGCTGCACCGCCTGGAGCACCCGTCGCTCCTCCCCCTCGGCGAAGATGAGCCGCCGGCGTTTGGCCCGGGCCCGGGCGAAGAAGGGCTTCATGAGCAACCCCGAGCGAAACACAAACTGGCTCAATCGATCCCGGTAGGCGGCGAGATCCTCGATGGGGCGAGTGGCGACGCCCGACGCCATGGCGGCCTTGGCCACCGCCGGGGCGATCTGGACGATGAGGCGCGGATCGAAAGGGCGGGGAATGAGGTAGTCGGGGCCAAAGCGGGTGGGGGTGCCGCCGTAGGCCTTGAGGACCACGTCGCTGGATTCGGCGAAGGCCAACTCGGCGATGGCTTCGACGCAGGCGATCTTCATGGCCTCGTTGATGGTGGTGGCCCCCACATCCAACGCCCCGCGGAAGATAAACGGAAAGCACAGGACGTTGTTCACCTGGTTGGGAAAGTCCGACCGCCCGGTGGCGATCACCGCGTCGGGGCGCGCCTGGCGGGCCAGATCCGGCATGATCTCGGGGGTGGGGTTGGCCAACGCCAAGATCAAAGGCCGCTCGGCCATGGCGGCCAACATCTCGGGCTTGAGGACCCCGGGCGCCGACAGACCGAGGAAGATGTCGGCGCCCTGGATGGCGTCAAAGAGGGTGCGGGCCGGGGTCTCCCGGACGTAGGCCGCCTTCCAGGGATCCATTCCCGTGGCGCGCCCCGGGTGCACCACCCCGTCGATGTCGGTGACGGTGATGTGCTCCCTGGGGAGCCCCATACTCACCAGCAAGTTGAGGCAGGCCAGGGCCGCGGCGCCGGCGCCGGCGGTCACCAGACGGACCTGATCCAGGGGCTTTTTCACCACCCGCAAGCCGTTGCGGATGGCCGCGGCGACGATGATGGCGGTGCCGTGCTGATCGTCGTGGAACACCGGGATGTTCATCCGCGCCCGCAACGCCTCCTCGATCATAAAGCACTCGGGGGCTTTGATATCTTCGAGGTTGATACCGCCAAAGGTGGGCTCTAGACGGGCGACGGTTTCCACGAAACGCTCGGGGTCGGTCTCGGCCACCTCGATGTCGAACACGTCCAGGCCGGCGAACTGCTTGAACAGCACCGCCTTGCCCTCCATGACGGGCTTGGAGGCCAAAGGGCCAATGGCCCCCAAGCCCAAAACCGCAGTGCCGTTGCTGATCACCCCCACCAAATTGCCCCGGGCGGTGAGGCTCGACACCGCCAAGGGGTCGGCGACGATGGCCTCGCAGGCGGCCGCCACCCCCGGGGAATAGGCCAGGGCCAAGTCCCGCTGGGTGGACAGGGGCTTGGTGGCGACGATGGCCAGCTTGCCCGGCGCCGGGTGACGGTGGTAATCGAGGGCACTGGCTTTGAATTTGTCGCTCATGGAACAGGGCTCACAGGGCAGTGGCAAACGGGTGGGACAACGGCACCGGCGATCTCAGGGTTTGACGAGGGCCGTGTCGATGCGGTCAATGGGCTAGAAAAACACCGCTTCTCCGCCGTGGACCCGGGCCCGCAACTGCAGTTGGTCATCGACGACGCTCTCTACAAAGCCCCGGTAGGGCGTCCGCCGCCCCAATACATGGATGCGGACTTCGGCCCCCACGTGGTCGGCCAACTGCTCCACGGCCACGGGCTGAAAGGGAGGGGGGGGTGGCAACTCGGGGGGCAGGCGCCGTTCGCCCCGGGGCACCAACACCGGTCGCGGGTCGTCGACGGTGCCCCCCAAGGGGGGTGATGACCGCGCCGGACTCGCCACGGTTTCCCCGGGGGGTTCCGTGGTGGGGACGGGGTCAGTGGATCCAGTAGTGTCAAGCGCCTCCTGGGGGTCGGCGGTCGCGGCAACGGCGGGCGTAGACCCCAACAGGGCCACGGGGCGGTCGAAGGCCAGGTCGAAGCCGTCGATCACCAAGCCGTTGACCCGCGCCCGCAAACCCGCCAACTGGGCCAAGGAGGTGCCGGGATCGGGGGACAACACCTGGTCCAAGGTCACGGGGGCCAAGGGGTCTAGGTCCAGTTCCAGGCGCCCTCCCTCGGTGAGGAACAGCCGGTAGGCGTCCACGGCGCTGCGGCTGGGGCGCACCCCGAGAGCGGTGAGGTTGCCGGCGCTGGACTGGGCGTGGCGGACGAGGAAATTTTCCAGGGATTGGTCGATGGCCAAGGTGCAGAGGCGCTGCTTGCGGGGGATGTAGCCTTGATCGACAAAGGTCATCTGGGCGCCTTCCAGCTGCCAGTTGCCAACCTCACGACTCGCCGTGGCAAAAAACTCCAACCGCATCATGTCGGCGCTGTCCTGGACCAAGCTCAAGGTCACCTCCCCCGGCCGGCTGCGATAGTTCACTTCCACCGCAGCCCGCAGGGCGCCATAGCCCATGGCCGCCAATTCTTCGGCGCCGATGCGGTCTATCTGACCACAGGCCATGGGTCCCGTCACCGGCAAATAGGGATCCAGAGACGACCAGCCCTGGCGTTCGAGGGTGGCCAAGGGGATGGTGAGCCCCTCCAAGGTGAGGGTCAAATCGTCGGGGAGCGCCGCCGGGGGGGTGCCCAAGGCCCACTGGAGGGCATAGGCGAAATCTCGACTGGCCAGGGCGGCGCGGTCGAGGCGAAAGGGCGCTTGAGGGTCGTCGGCCGGCACCACCGTCACCTGGTGCAACTCCAAGACCCCCCAGGGCCAGGCAATGCTGTAGGCGTAGTCCGCCAGGGCCACCGGGCGCAGCTCGCCGAGGAAGGCGTTGACCCGCTGTTGGGCACTCCACCATAAGTAGCCGTGGGCACCCGCCACCAGGGCGAGCAAAACCCCCACAATGGAGAAAAATTTGCGCATGGTGTCCATCCCGTGGATGTGAAGCGAGGAGCGTGGCGCTAGCATAAGCCAAGATTCCTCGGACTCGCACCCCCATTCTCCCTCAGATCCGGTGGTGTCCAAAACCATTTCGCGCCACAATGCTTCCCTTGCATCCACCCACCCCCTTTACACCGTCTCCGACCATCCCCCGCGTTGCATTGTGTCATCGCCCCCCCGAATGGCCCGGGAAGCCCTCCCTAACAACTTATGCGCGGAGGTGGCCAAAGCCGCCCTGGAAT
>JBHJHK010000414.1:0-4980 GCA_050330975.1 Candidatus Competibacterales bacterium
TCTGCCTCCAGTACATCCAGACAGAATAACAGTTCTGGGTTCTCAACCTGTTGACCCATACTGGCACCAACCAAGACACCTACACAGTTGACTTTCGGGCCTTCAACCGCGCCGGCGAACTGCGCTGGCTCAGGCTCATCAGCTCCGTGGAATACCGCGACCGCCTTCCGGTGCTAGTGGGTCTGGCCTTGGATGTCACCAGCGAGCGCCAGAGCCAACTGCGGGTGCGGGAGTTGGCCGACAAAGATCCCCTCACCCAGCTCATCAATCGCCGGCGGTTTTGCGAATTGCTCCGGGAGCAGATCAACCACTGCCACCTCACCGGCAGCAGCGGTGCACTCTTGTTATTGGATATCGACCAGTTCAAGTACATCAACGACACCTTTGGCCACGACGCCGGGGATCAATTTCTCCAGATGGTCTCCCGCCACCTGCGCCAGGCCTTGAGCGCCGACGATATCTTGGGCCGGTTGGGGGGCGATGAATTCGGGGTATTGCTCTTGGGCGCCGACGGCCAAGGGGCCATCCAAGCCAGCCGAGAACTCCTGGCCTACCTGCGCCAGCGGGAGTTCAACTGGCGCGGCAGCTGTATGCCGTTTTCCGCCAGTGTCGGCATTGCGTTGTTTCCCGAACACGGCTCGGTGGTGGGGGATCTGCTGGCCCGAGCCGATTCGGCCATGTACAGCGCCAAGGAGCGGGGACGCAATACCTACCATCTGTTCCAAGAGGAGATCGACGTCAAGCGCATGCAGGACAAAGTCCTGTGGGAAGAGCGCATCCGCAGCGCCCTCAAGGACAATCGCTTCCAGCTCTATTTCCAGCCCATCGTCCATCTGGACAGCGGCGATATCATCCACTACGAGTGCCTGCTGCGCCTGCGGGAGGGGGAGCAAATCATCGGTCCAGGGGCTTTTATCGCCATCGCCGAGCGCTTTGGCACCATCCGCGACGTCGACTACTGGGTGGTGCGCAACGCCATCCGCACCCAGGGTAGCACCATGGGCGGTCGCCATCCGGTGACCTTGGCCATCAACCTATCGGGGCGCCACTTCAGCGACTCCCCCTCGGAACTGTTGGAAGTCATCGAAGAAGCCACCAAAACCTTTGCCGCCGACCCCACTCGCATCATCTTCGAGGTCACCGAGACGGCGGCGGTGGAGAACTTCGAGGTGGCCAGCGAGTTTATCCACGCCCTCCACCACCGGGGCTATCGCTTTGCCCTGGACGACTTTGGGGTGGGCTTTGCCTCTTTTGAGTACTTGCGCAATATCCAGGTGGTGGACTACGTCAAAATCGACGGCAGCTTTGTGCGCCAACTCCACCAAAACAAAGTAGATCGCTTTTTCGTCAGCGCCATCGCCGAACTGGCCCGGAGCTTGCGTGTGGACCCCATCGCCGAGTTCGTGGAAAACCGCCAGATCGTCGACTGTCTCCGAGAACTCAACGTTTCCCTGGGTCAGGGCTACTACTTTGCCCCCCCCCAACCGACGTTCCTTCCCGTCCAGCGCCTGAACCTCGACGAGATCCCCCTGGCGCCGCCGGCGGCCGAGGGCGTGCGTTCGGTGTAAAGGCGCCGCCCCATCGCCTCATGGAGCCACCCCACCCCCCCCCGACCCTCGCTGGGCGTAGAACTCGGCCCGGTAGTCCTCAAGGGTTTGGGCCTGGATGGCGTCCCGCAGTTCAGCCATGAGGACCTGATAATAGTGGAGGTTGTGCAGGGTGTTGAGCCGCGAGCCCAAGATCTCTCCACACTGGTCCAGGTGGCGCAAATAGGCCCGGCTGTAGTGGCGACAGGTGTAGCAAGGGCAGTCGGGATCCAGGGGCCTGGGGTCATCGCGGTGGACGGCATTGCGCAGGCGAATATCCCCGTGGCGGGTGAACAAATGGCCGTTACGAGCGTTGCGGGTGGGGAGTACGCAATCGAACATATCCACCCCCCGGTACACGGCCTCGACGATGTCCTCGGGCTTGCCCACCCCCATGAGGTAGCGGGGCGCAGCCTCGGGCAAAGCCGGCACCGTGGCCTCCAGGATCATCGAGCGCAAGGCGGCCTCTTCCGCCACCGGGAAGCCGCCGATGACGTAGCCGGGAAAGTCCAGGGCCACCAGGGCCTGGACCGAGGCCCGGCGCAGGTGGGGGTACATCCCCCCCTGGACGATGGCGAACAGCGCCCCGGGCCCGGCGTAGGCGCGGCGGCTGCGTTCGGCCCAGCGCAGGGACAACGCCATGGACGCCGCGGCTTGGTCCTCCGTGGCGGGGAACGGGGTGCAGTCGTCGAAGATCATGGCGATGTCCGACCCCAGGGCGCTCTGCACCGCCATGGAGGTTTCGGGGTCCAGAAACACCGGGCTGCCGTCGTGGGGGGATTGAAAATGGACCCCCTGTTCGGTGATGCGCCGCCGTCCGGCGAGGCTGAATACCTGGAAGCCACCGGAGTCGGTGAGGATGGGCCTGGACCAGGCCATGAAGTCGTGGAGGTCGCCGTGGCGGGCGATCACCTCGGTGCCGGGGCGCAGCATGAGGTGAAAGGTGTTGGCCAAGACAATGTCGGCCCCCAACGCCTGGAGTTCGTCGGGGGTCACGGCCTTCACCGTGGCGTAGGTGCCCACGGGCATAAACGCCGGGGTGCGGATCACCCCCCGGGGCGTGGTGAGACGACCCCGACGGGCGGCGCCACAGGTGGCCTCTAGGGCAAAGGTCAGCGCTGCCATCGCCGTGAAACCCCTTGCCCTCGGCCGACGAATTCTCCTTTCATTTCAGGCCCCATAACGCGCCCGGCGCCACATCGTTGTCAACCGCCATCCCAACCATCCCCTCGAGTTTTTTTGCCATGCCATTGCGGAGACCTCGCCCTTGAACATCGCCATTATCGGCACCGGCATCGCCGGCATGACCGCCGCTTACTTGCTCCAACGCGACGGCCACTCACTGACGGTTTTCGAGGCCGAAGACTACATCGGCGGCCACACCCACACGATTGATGTGGACTACCGGGGTCAGAACTACGCCGTCGACACCGGTTTTATCGTCTTTAATCGCCGCACCTACCCCCAGTTTAACGCCCTTTTGGACCGACTCGCCGTGGCGTCGAAGCCCACCACCATGAGTTTCGCCGTGCGCTGTGAGAAAAGCGGCTTGGAGTACTGTGGCAACACCCTCAACACCCTGTTCGCCCAGCGGCGCAACCTGTGGCGGCCGGACTTCTACGCCATGCTGGGGGAGATTTTGCGCTTCAACCGCGAAGCGCCTAAACTATTGGAAGCCAAAGAGACTTCTTTGACGTTGGGGGAATATCTCCAGCGGCGTCGCTTCAAACCATCCTTCGTCCAACACTATTTGCTGCCCATGGCGGCGGCCATCTGGTCGGCGCCCATCGGTCGCATGGTCGACATGCCCGCCCACACCTTTGTGCGCTTTTGCCACAACCACGGCCTCCTCAACATCATCGACCGCCCCCGTTGGCGGGTGATCGAAGGCGGCTCCAGGCGCTATGCCGAGGCCTTGACTTACCACTACCGGTCGCGCATCCGCACCCGTTGCCCCGTTTTTGCCCTCAAACGGGCCAGGGGCGGCGTGGAGATCGAGAGCCCCTTGGGTCGCGAGGCCTTTGACGCCGCCGTGGTGGCCACCCACAGTGATCAGGCCTTGGCCCTCTTGGCCGCACCCACTCCCATGGAGCGCCAGGTCCTAGGGGCCATCGCCTACCAAGAGAACGCCGTGGTCCTCCACACCGATACCCGCCTCCTGCCCCATTGCCGGCGGGCGTGGGGGGCTTGGAATTACCACATCCCCTCCACGGAACAAACGCCTGTGGCTGTGACTTACAACATGAACATCCTCCAGGGCATCGACGCCCCCGTCACCTTTTGCGTCACCCTCAACCGCCTCGACGCCATCGATCCCAGCCAAATCTTGGCCCAGATGACCTACCACCATCCCCTGTTGGACAACCGGGCCATCGGCGCCCAGGGGCGCTTGGATGAACTCAACCGCCAGGGCCCGGTGGTGTACTGTGGGGCCTACGGGGGCTACGGCTTCCACGAGGACGGCTTGGTGAGCGCCAGGGCCGCCGTGGAGCACCTCAAGCGCCACACCCGTGCTCGCGCCGCATGAGCGCCAGCGCTCTGTACCGGGGTTACCTCTATCACCGGCGTCTGGAACCCCGTCTCCACGCCTTTCGCTATCCTCTGTTCATGGTTTACCTCGACCTCGCCGAGGTAGAGCAGGCCCTGCGTCCCCGTTGGTTGTGGCGGGTGGGGACAAAGGGCTTTGCCGTGGCGCGGTTTTGCCGCACCGACCACTTTGGCGACCCGGAGGTACCGCTGGCGACCTGTGTCCGAAATCAGATCGAAGACACCTTGGGGCGGCGTCCCACGGGCCCCGTGCGGCTCCTCACCCATCTGCGTTACTGGGGCTACTGCTTCAACCCCATCAGCGTCTACTACTGTTTCGCCGAGGACGGCGTCACCCTGGACGCCTGGCTACTGGAGGTCACCAACACCCCCTGGGGGGAGCGCCAGTGCTACGTCTTGGACGCCCGCGGCGCCGAGGCGACGGTGAGCTTTGCCAAAACCCTCCACGTCTCACCCTTTATGCCCATGGCTCTGCGCTACACCTGGCGCGGCCCGGCCCCTGCGGCCCACCTTCGCGCCCACATCAACGTATTCCGTGGCGACGCTTTGCAGTTTAGCGCCGCCCTCGCCCTGGAGCGTCGTCCCCTCACTTTGCAAAGCGGGGTGGCAACCCTGGCGCGGTTTCCCTGGATGACTGCCCGAGTCATCGCCGCCATCTACGGCCAGGCCCTTTGGCTGTGGCTCAAGGGCATCCCCGTCCCTCCCCCTCCCCCGTCCCCGTCGTGCGCCGCGTCCTCCTAGCAGCACTAGAAAATAACCGACGACACAGCCTCCGCAACGCCAACAAAAGAATCAACCCACAACAAGATCTACCTCATGCTACGGTTATCTAAAATCCCAAACATGC
>JBHJHK010000415.1:0-7403 GCA_050330975.1 Candidatus Competibacterales bacterium
ATGATGCCATAGACCACTTCTTGGATGGGGGTGGCCCCGGTGGCGCGGATGCCCTCCACCGGGCGGGGATCGATGGCCTCTACAGCTTCGGAAAATAGCTTGGCGAGGATACCTGTGGTGTGGACAAACAGCGCCATCACCCCGGCAAAGGGCCCCAAACCCACGGCGACGATAAATACCAAGGCAAACACCAGCTCGTTGATGGCCCGAAAGGCGTCCATGAGGCGGCGCACGGGAAAATACACCCACCAGGGCACCACGTTCTCCGAACTCAAAATGCCAAAGGGAATGGACAACACCACCGCCAGCAGCGTGCCCCACACGGCGATCTGTACCGTGACCAGCATCTCGTCAAAGTAATAGCGCCACTGGCGAAAATCCGGCTGGGTGAAGCCACTCAAAAACTCCACCATATTGTCGGCACCCCGCACCAATTCCCAGGGACGCATCTCCGCTCCATCCCACGACCACACCAAAATCACGGCAAATAGGGCCCAGCCCACCAAGGTGGCAATGGAGCGTTTTAGGTCTCGGGGGGGCAGCGCGTTGAGGGGATCGACGGCAGAGGAAGAGGGGGACGAAGGGGCCATGGACGCAACTCCTAAAACGCCCTTCCCCCCGCGGGAAAAGGGCGTGGATCGGGCGCCATTGGTCGGCGCCCGGGGTTGGATTGGAGGGATTTAAATCAATTGATGGAACCCACCACCAAGGCCTGCTCTTCCAACTCGGCGAGCTGGGCGTCGATGGCCTCGATCTGCTCGGCCTTCTCGGCCTCGCTTAGGGAGTCGTCGTTCTCGATCCGGGTGCGGTCGCGGAACAGCTCCAACTGGCGGATGGGGATCAGCTGAGCGTTGGACGAAGCCAGGAAAGGCCCCCAGCCATCGGAGAGCTGAGCCAGTACGGCGCGCTCGCGCTTTACCTTCTCCATGTCGCCAAAACGGCCGTAGCTGATGAAGAAATAGAGGATGTCTTCCTTGAGGTCCTCGGGGAGGTTCTTGCGCCACACCATGGGGTCGGAAGGGATGAGGGGCGAGCGCCAGATTTCCTTGATCTGGGCCGCCGCCTCGGGCTTGGACTTGGTCAACCGGGCGTACATGCTCTCGGTATTGTTGGTGGCCACATCCACTTGCTGGTTAGCCACGGCCAGGGCATTGGACTCGTGGTTGGCGTTGCGCACCACCTTGAAGCACTCCTGGGGGGTGACGCCGTTTCTGGCGAAGACATAATAGCTGGGGACCAGAAAACCCGAGGTGGAGTTGGGGTCGCCATTGCCAAAGGTGAGGCTCTTATCGCACTGCAAAACGTCTTCCAGAGTCTCCAGGTCGCTGTCTTTGTGGGCGATGAGCAGCGAGTAGTAGCCCTCGGAACCGTCGTCTTTGATGGTCTGGGCGAAGATCTCGCCACCGGCGCGATCCACGGCTTCCATGGCCGACTTGTTGCCAAACCAGGCCACGTCGACCCGGTCAAAGCGCATACCTTCGATGATACCGGCGTAGTCAGAGGCGAAAAACGGCTTGATCTCGATCCCCAAAGCCGCTTCCATATCCTTTAGGAACGGATCGAAGTTTTGCCGCAGGGCCTGGGTGGATTCGGTGGAGATGATGCCGAAGTTGATGACGTCTGTTTCTTGGGCGACGGTCGAGGTCGATGGGACCATCACAATGGCCAAAGCCAGGGCGACTGGACGCAGCATTGCACACTCTCCTGTGGGTTTCAGTTTAGGGTGGGTTGGGGACGATCGTGGGGTGGGAGGGATCATTCAAGGCCTGGGCCGTGTTAATCCCCAACGTGGCCGCCTCAGTGTGGTAGATATCCTTGAGCAAATCCCCAGTGATATCGCGGCACGCCCCGTCGAAGGCCAACGCGCCGTCCACCAAGGCGATGGCCCGTCCGCAGTGGGCCAGGGCGTAGTCCACCTGGTGGAGAGAAACCACCACGGTGGTGCCGTCTTCGCGGTTGATCCGCGATAGTATATCCATGACCCGGCGCGCCGCCTCGGGATCCAACGAGGCGATGGGTTCGTCGGCGAGGATCAGTTGGGCTTGTTGCACCAGGGTGCGGGCGATGGCCACCCGTTGCTGCTGCCCCCCCGACAAGGTGGCGGCCCGCTGGCCGGCGAAGTCGGCCATACCCACCCGATCCAACGCCGCCAGGGCCTGTTGCTTCTCGGCGCGGCTAAACCACCCCAAGGTGCCCCGCCAGGGGGGGATGTGGCCCAACAGGCCCACCAGCACGTTGGTGAGGACCGACAGGCGCCCCACCAAGTTGAACTGTTGGAATATGACGCCAATGTGGACCCGCTGGGCGCGGATATCGGGGCTGATGCGGCCGTGGCTCTGGATGAGGTGATCTCCCACCCGAATCTCACCACTGGTGCGGTCCCCGTCCACCAGCCCCGCCAAGTGGCGGATCAAAGTGGATTTCCCAGAGCCCGAGGCGCCGATGAGGGCCACCATCTCGCCGGGTTGAATGGCAAAACTCACGCGGTTGAGAACTACCCGCTTGCCGAAGGTCTTGGGCAGGGCATCGATAGCGACGGCTGTCATGGAGGTAACATCAGCGGTAGCGCCGACTCCCACGTGGCTCACATAAAGGCCTGTAGTGTCGGGGCTTAATGTGACCCTTTAATGACAGAAAGATGTCCCCTCGGTGTCGGAAAAATCCCCAGCCACAGTGTCGTAGATGGCCGTTCTGTGGGGAAAAGGCCTCGGGTACAATAATCACTGTTGTAGGCGTTGTTATTGATTCAGGGCGTTACTGGAAGTTTGCACCGCGATTTATGGTTACCTTTTATTTTGCAACGGCACAGGTTCCCGTGGACGGGGGAGACCACCTCATCGCCACCCTGCTGCGCAAGCCCAACCCCGTCGACCACGACGGCACTGCCGCGGCATCCTGCCTCAAAGACTGGCTCGACGAGATCACCCAAGACGACCGCGCGGGCAAATTCGCCGTAGTGCTCCACAACGACCCTTTCAACAGCGTGGAGTATGTGACCAAGGTCATCCGCGCCGTGTTTGGCTACAGCTTAGCCAAGGCCGTTTGGCTGATGCTAAAGGCCCATTTTACCGGCAAGGCCACCTTGTGGCTGGGGGCTCGCCTGGAGGCGGAACGGAAAAAGGCGGCGATGATCGCCCACGGCCCCGACCCCCTCATGGTCCACCGGGGGGCACAAGCCTTGACGGTAACGGTGGAAAAAAGCCCCTGAATTCCGCTCCAAAGGGACGTTGCAAAGCCTCAAAACCCTGCTATTACATTGGTAACTCCCCAGCAAAACCACACCTCCCCACGCCATTGCCATGGAGTTTCCCACGATGCGTTCCCTTGTCATCCCCAGTGCCCTCGCCCTCGTGGCGGGCCTCGCCCAGGCTGCCGACCGTCCCACCCTCTACTTTGGTTCCTACGGCGGCTCCCACGAGACCCTGATGAAGGAGAAGATCCTTCCCCCCTTTGAAGAGGCCAACGACGTCGACGTGGTGTTTGTCCCCGGCAACTCCACCACCACCTTGGCCAAGCTCCAGGCCCAGCGCAACAACCCCGAGTTGGACGTGGTGTTCCTCGACGACGGCCCCATGTACCAGGCCATCGCCCTGGGGTTTTGCGACACCATCGAAGACGCGGAGATCTTCGGCGACATCTACGACATCGCCCAGATGGGCACCGACAACGCCGTTGGGGTGGGCTTTGTGGCCACGGGCTTGTCCTATAATAAAGCGATGTTTGAAGAGAAGGGCTGGGAGCCCCCCAGTTCCTGGAACGACCTCACCGACCCCAAGTACAAAGACCTGTTGGTGGTACCCCCCATCTCCAACACCTATGGCCTCCACGCCCTGTTGATGATGGCCCGCCTCAACGGCGGTGGCGAAGAGAACATCGACCCGGGATTTGAGAGCTTTATCGACCAGGTGGGCCCCAACGTCCTCACCTATGAGCCGTCGTCGGGAAAGATGTCGGAGCTGTTCCAAAGCGGCGAGATCGCACTGTCGGTGTGGGGCTCTGGGCGGTTGATGGCCCTGGCCAACACCGGCTTCCCCGGGGGCTTTGCCTACCCCGAGGAAGGGGGCGTGGCGCTGATGGTGGCCACCTGCCCGGTGGTGGGGAGCGACGTGCCGGAACTGGCCCAAAAACTGGTGCAATACGTCATGTCCCCGGAGGTCCAAGTCCAGCTGGCCGAGACCAACGGCTGGGGCCCCACCAATAAAACCGCCGAGTTGCCCCCGGAACTGGCCGAGGTTCTGCCCTACGGCCCCGAGCGCATCGGCAACCTCATCGCCGTGGACTGGAACGTCATCAACCCCAAGCGCCCCGAGTGGACCAACCGCTGGAACCGCCAGGTGGAGCGTTGATCCCAACTCCCCCATGGCCTTTTTAGAACTCAAAGCCCTCCACAAGCGCTTCGGCGACGTCGCCGCAGTGGCGGGGGTGGACCTCGCCATGGAACGGGGGGAGTTTTTCTCCCTCCTAGGCCCTTCGGGCTGCGGCAAATCCACCTCCCTCCAGCTCATCGACGGTTTTGAGCGCCCCGACGTGGGCCAGGTCATCATAGATGGCCAGGATGTCACCGAACTGCCCGCCAACCGCCGGGGCATTGGCATTGTGTTCCAAAGCTATGCGTTATTTCCCCACATGACCGTGGGACAAAACGTCAGTTTTGGCCTGGAGATGCGGCGCATCAAGGGCGCCGAGCGGCACCGGCGCGTTGGAGAGACCCTGGATTTAGTGGGGCTGGGAGCATTGACCGGGCGCTTTCCCCGGGAACTCTCCGGGGGTCAGCGCCAGCGGGTGGCCCTGGCCCGGGCCTTGGCCATCCAACCCGCCCTACTCCTCCTCGACGAACCCTTGTCGGCCCTGGACGCCAAGATCCGCGAAGAGATGCAAATGGAGCTGCGGGGGCTCCAGCGCTCCTTGGGCACCACCACTTTGCTGGTCACCCACGACCAGACCGAGGCCCTGTCCATGAGCGACCGGGTGGCGGTCATGGACCAGGGCAAGCTGGTCCAGGTGGGGGCCCCCTTTGACACCTATGAATTTCCCCGCGACCCCTTTGTCTCCCAGTTCCTCGGCAAGACCAACCTGCTAGCGGGCCGGCTGATCCAGGGGTCCGACGGCACCCCGGCTTTGGAGTTGGCCGGTCGACCCGTGGCCATCCCCCCCCACCTGGTGGCAGACCTCCCAGGGGATGCCCAGGTGCAGTTGGCCCTGCGCCCCGAGAAGCTGACCTTTGTCCCCTCGGAGCAGGGGATGCTCCAGGGGCAAGTGCGAGCCCGGCTATTTTTGGGCAACCACTGGCTCTACCAACTCACCAGCGCGGCGGGTGAGCTGTTGGTGAGCGTAGAAAACAGCGGTTGCCCCGGCCCCGCCGAAGGGGAGACCACGGGTATCACTTGGTCTTCGGACGCCGCCCGGGTGTTGGGTTCATGAAGGCCTCCCACCACCCCTACCTGTTGAGCGGCCCCGCCCTATTGTTGTATCTGGGGTTGTTCGCCGCGCCCCTGTTTATGACCTTTTTGTTGAGCTTTTACAGCTTTGACTTCTACGGTGGCATCACCCCGGGGTTTTCTTGGGCAAACTATTGGGAAGTGCTGAGGGATAGCTACTTCCACGAGATTTTTTTCCGCACTTTCGCCATGGCCTTGGGGGTAACGGCGATCTGCGTCCTCATCGGCGCCCCCGAGGCCTATATCCTCACCCGGATGGCCAACCCCTGGAAGTCGATCTTTTTGCTGGTGATCTTGGGGCCGTTGCTGATTTCGGTGGTGGTGCGAACCCTGGGCTGGGCGTTGCTCTACGGCCGTGATGGCCCCATCAACCAGGCGCTGATGGGTCTGGGGCTGGTGACAGAGCCGGTGAGTTTGATGTTCACCACCACTGGGGTGGTCATCGCCCTGGTCCATGTGCTGGTACCGTTTATGGTGTTGGCGGTGTGGACGGCCCTGCAAAAGGTCGACCCCGCCACGGAAAAAGCAGCCCTGGCCTTGGGGGCGTCGTCGTTTACGGTGTTGCGGCGCATCGTCTTGCCCCAGGCCATGCCGGGGATTTTGTCGGGGAGTCTGATCGTGTTCGCCCTGGCCGCTAGTGCCTTTGCCACTCCGTCGATTTTGGGTGGCCGCCGCCTCAAGGTGGCGGCAACGGCCACCTATGACGAATACCTCAACACCCTCAACTGGCCCCTGGGGGCGGCTATCGCCGTGGTATTACTGATTGCCAATATCGCGGTCATCACCGCCTATAGTCGGCTGGTGGAAAGACGGTTTGCTCGGGCTTTTGAGTAATGGGAGCACAAGACCCAGCCCTTTGGATTACGCTCTGGAAGGTCGAATTCTTCTGATGGAATCTAAAGAATCTTTAATAATGCAGGCAATCGCTGCCCCTGTAGCATCATATGATCCCGGAGCAGATCGTCGGCGTCTTTATCGGCTCCTGAAAGAATGGCTGCGGTAATCGCCTCATGTTCACCAGCCGATACTTGTAATCGACCATGCACCTCAAAAGGTAGGCGCCGATAAATCTGAAGACGCGCCTCTATCACTTCCAGCTGCTTGCACAAATAGCTATTCCCGCTTGCCACGTGAATCGTAGTATGAAATTGCTCGTTGAGTGCTGCGTAGGTGGCTGCGTCATTGGCGTCCGCTGCCCCACGACAAGCTTGGCAGGCCGATTCGATGGCCCGAGCTTGTGTCTTAGTCGTGGCCTTTGCCGCCAACCGCCCAGCCATTCCTTCAAGTTCTGCTGCAACTTCAAACATTTCAATAATTTCGCTGGCGGATAGCTGTCGCACGTACGCCCCGCGGCGTGGCCTTATTTCGATCAAACCATTGTTAGTCAAGGTGCGTAACGCTTCGCGAACTGGCGTACGCGAAACAGAAAATCGATCGGCCAAGTCATTTTCTTCAAGACGATCACCCGGCTTGAGCACACCGCCCAAGATGTCCGCCCGGATGACATCGACGAGTTTGTCAGCTGTTCGGGACATAGAAGACCTCGCTGTCAACAGCTTGTCGCTAAACACGTGAAGTGATGTGCTAAGGTGGATTTGCCCTCTGCAATCCACATCTGCCCAACTGCTGCCCAGCTCCAAGACCGTCTGACAAAGGCACGGTCATCTCGGTCCCCCTTCCTCCCCCACCCTAACCCTCCCTTAGCTGGAGCAGGGAACTGGGCTCCTTCCCAAAGCCAAGGAGCGGTTGGGAGGGGAGCGTGACCCCAGCCCGGCGACCCAACCGGGGATAGGGGCCAGGAGGGCAATCCATCAGACCACCTCCCAGTGTCCACTTGGCACAACCAGCGCGGTTGTGGCAACACGGTTGTGGGGTTGGACCAGCCTCGGGAGGGCGTCTAGGGTGTTCGCTCGGGGCGGCGCGGCTTGGCTTGGCCGCTAGGCAGACGCAAGAATATAGGTGGGG
>JBHJHK010000416.1:0-12233 GCA_050330975.1 Candidatus Competibacterales bacterium
GGTTGCCCGAAAGGGTGAACACCACCGTGACAGAGCCGGCGTTGACACCTTCGGCAATCCCCGGCGCGGTGTCGTCAACCTTGACCTCGGCCGATGGCGGATAAACCGCCAGATCTACCAAGCACTGGTACATCATCAAAGGACCCGGCCGCCCCTCGGCGAGGTCGTCGGCGCAAACCAGGTTGTCGGGGGCATAGCCCTGTTGGGCGGCCAGGGGCAGCACCCGAGCCATGATGGAGCGGGTATAGCCCGTGGTAGAGCCGATCTTGATGCCCCGGGCCCGCAGGGCCTCGACGGTCTCCTGGGCCCCGGGGACAAGGGTGGCGTAATGGGCGACCAACCCTTCGTTCATGGGCACAAAAACCTCGTAGACCCGATCTACATCACCGCAGCTCGGCGGCGCGCCGTGGACGGCCTCCCAGCGGGCGGCGATGGCGGGATTCTGGAGCATGGCGTCGATATGGTCCCATTTGGCCATGCCCATGGGCCCCCGGGCCTCTTCGATGGAGATCTCCACCTGGAACTTTTTAAACGCCTCGACAAAGACCCCCATGGGGGCAAAGGACCCAAAGTCGATCATGGTCCCCGCCCAGTCGAAAACCACAGCCTTGAACCGGCTCATGGGGACACCTCCCGCCGCCGGGAGAAGTCGAGCCCCTTGGCAAAGTGGCAGGCCACAAAGTGTGCGGGGGCGATCTCCCGCCACTCGAGCTCCTCGGCGGCGCAGCGGGCCTCGGCGAAGGGGCAGCGGGTGTGGAAGCGGCAGCCCGAGGGCGCAGCCAGGGGGTTGGGAATCTCCCCCTGGAGGCGGATGGGGGCAAAGGAGGCATCGGGATCGGCCGAGGGAATGGCCGACAGCAGGGCGTGGGTGTAGGGATGGCGGGGGGTGAAGAACAGCTGTTCCGTCGGCGCATACTCCACAAACTTGCCCACGTAGAGCACCGCCACCCGGTGGCTCATCTGGGCCACCACCGACAAGTCGTGGGCGATGAACAAAAAGGAAACCCCCATGGCCCCCTGGAGGTCCTTGAGCAAGTTGACGATCTCCGCCCCGCGTCGTGGTAGAGCCAGCAACGCACGGCGCACCCGGCCTCGGCCTGCTCGAAGGGGTCGCGGGTGTCACACAGCCCCGGTATCGCCCGGGGACAGCGGGGGTGGAAGGCGCACCCGGCGGGGCGGGCATGGGGGCTTGGAATGTCGCCGGGCACCGGCGAGAGTCGCGCCGTCAGCCGGTCGAGGCTGGGGATCGCCTGGAGCAAACCCATCGTGTAGGGGTGGCGTGGGTTGCGGATCACCTCCCGAGTGGGACCCCGCTCGACGATGGTGCCGAGGTACATCACCGCCACCTCGTGGGCAATCTGGGCGATGACGCCCAGGTCGTGGCTGATGAAGATCATCCCCATGCCCAGCTCCCCCTGGAGTCCGGCCATGAGCTCCAACACCTGGGCCTGGATGGTGACGTCCAACGCCGTGGTGGGCTCGTCGGCGATCAACAACTGGGGACCGGCGGCCAGGGTGAGGGCGATCATGGCCCGCTGCCGCATGCCACCGGACATCTCGTGGACGTACTGGTCGATCCGGGCCCTGGGGTTGGCGATGCCCACCTTGTCCAACATCTCCACGGCAAAGGCCCGGGCCGCCCGGCGGCCCAGGGCCCGGTGGAGTTGGATCGCCTCCACCATCTGGTTGCCAATGGTGTAGACCGGGCTGAAGGAGGCCATGGGCTCTTGGAAGATCATGCCGATCTCGCCGCCCCGCAGTCGCCGGATCGCCGCCCCCGAGGGTTTGAGGCTCTCAATGGCCACCGTGCGCCCGTCCTTGGCGGTGTAGTGGATCTGGGTCTCGGCCCCCAGGGTGGCCGTGGCGGGCAGCAGCCCCATCAACGCCTTGGTGGAGATGGACTTCCCCGACCCGGATTCCCCCACCAGGCCCAAGGTCTTGCCCTTGGCCACCCCAAAACTCACCCCCTGAACCGGGGTGACGGGTCCCTCGTCGGTGCGAAAGGAGATGGAGAGCCCCTCGACCCTGAGCAGCGGCGCCATCACCGCGCCTCCCCGTAGGGATCGGCTGATCCAACGGGGCCTGGCACCGGCCA
Source organism: Candidatus Competibacterales bacterium (assembly GCA_050330975.1). GTDB lineage: Bacteria > Pseudomonadota > Gammaproteobacteria > Competibacterales > Competibacteraceae > JBHJHK01. The sequence goes on from JBHJHK010000416.1 coordinate 2,096, forward strand.
GGCGGGCCGCCACCACGTAGTCCTCGTGCCTGATGGCCAGTAGCTGGGAGCGGATGCGTCGCGCCAGGGTCGGCCAGCCAAACAGGCCCAAGATCAACGTCGCTCTCGTGGATTTCCGAGATGTAAGGCAGTTGGTTGCCCGCCGTGTCCACCATGAAAAAGTAGGGGTTGGCCACTAGTTTGCGGCCCTCGGCGCTCTCCTCCACCAGGATGTGGCTCTCGAGAGTGGGTACCACGGCGCGGCCCATGCGTTCGGCCTTGGCGGCGTCCTTGAGGAGCGGCGAGGGGACGTCCTTCCAGTCGGAGCCGCCGTAGTAAAAATCCACCGCCTGGGCGGCGCTCTCAAAGCCGTGTTCGCTGGCGAGGGCCTCGGCGTCGGGGTTGTACTTGGCCATGAACTGGCCGAGGAAGTGCTTGGGCTGGACGGGCTGGCCGTAGTCCACGGCAAAGCGATTCAACAGGCCCGGCGTCGGCACCGGCAGGGTGAACACCACTGTCACCTCGTCGCGGGCTTCCACCGTCGCGGGGGAGCCGGCGAAGACCCAGCGATCGGGCGTCTTGGGGTAGACGTCGGGGTTGAGGATGAGATCGTTGTGCCAAAAGGCCACGTCCTCGGCGGTAAACGGCGCCCCATCAGACCACTTGTGACCCCGGCGCAGGGTGATGGTGAGCTCGGTGTAGTCGTCGTTCCACTCCCAGGCCTTGGCGATGTTGGGGACGACGGTCTGGAGATCGTCGGCGTAGCGGGCGAAGTTGACGTGGCGTACGGAAAGCAGATCCGAGGTGCCGGCCTCGGTGGCCTTGGAAAGGCCGGTGAGGACCCCACCGTAGCTGCCGATGGTCTGGTAGGGCGCCACCACCAAAGGCTCTTGGGGCAGCCGCTCTTCCACCGGTGGCAAGTCGTCATTGCCCAGGATGCGGCTGTTCAGGGCGCCGATGTCGGGGTTCTGGCTGAAGCCGAGCTCACAGGAAGCGGCTTCCTCAAAGGCCATCAGTTCGAACTGCTGTGGATACTCGGACTCGAGGCCCTTCATATCGGCGACGGTGGCTTGGGGGCAGGCCGCCTAGGCGTTCGAGGCCAGGGCGAGGGCGGTGCCGCCGAGCAGGGCGCGAAGACGGATGGTTTCCATGGCAGGACTCCAAAAGGGGCAGGGCGGTTGCGATCATGGCACAGAGACGGTGACAACTTAATGATGTTGTCAAGGGGGGGAAAGGTGGCCACGGGTTGCGGCGCTGTCGCCGTTGCCGTCGCGGATCTCCCGCAGCTTCTCCCACTTGGGCGCTGCTCACCGCAAAGGGGTTGGGTTATCATGGCGCCATGATCGACGCCTACCCCGGTTCCGCTGCCCTGTCCCCGAGCCGTCGCCATCGTCTGACGGCTCGCCTGGCCCCCCTGTTGCCCCCGCTAGAAGGGGTTGTCTACAGCCAATACCTCCACTGGGTGGATACCCCCGAGGGCCTCGACCCCCGGCAAAGGGATTTGGTGGCGGAGTTGCTGCGCTATGGCCCAAAGGACCAGCCACCGCCCCCCGTCGCCCCTTTGCTCCTCATCGCCCCGCGTTTGGGCACCGTCTCCCCCTGGTCCTCCAAGGCCACCGCCATCGCCCACCGCTGTGGCCTGGCGAACGTGCGCCGCATGGAGCGGGGACGACTCATCTATCTGCCGGGGGTCGAGGGTTTGGACGCCGCCACCTTCGAGGCTGTGGGCCGGGAGCTCCACGATCCCCTCACCGAGACGCTGTTGGCGGCCGACGCCGACCCCGGGGTGTTGTTCACCTCCCAAGCCCCCAGGCCCCTGGCCACCGTGGACTTGTTGGAGGGAGGGCGGGAAGCGTTGATGGCGGCCAACAGCCAGTTGGGCCTGGCCCTCAACGAAGGGGAAATCGACTATCTCCTGGCCCGGTTTACCGCCCTCCAGCGGGACCCCAGCGACGTCGAGCTGATGATGTTCGCCCAGGCCAACTCGGAGCACTGCCGCCACAAGATCTTCAACGCCCGCTGGACTATCGACGGGGTCCACCAGCCCCAGTCGCTGTTCGCCATGATCCGCCACACCCACGCCAAAAACCCCCAGGGCACCTTGGTGGCCTACCGGGACAACGGCGCAGTGCTGGCGGGTTACCCGGCGGTGCGGCTGTTTCCCGACCCCACCACGGGGCGCTACATCCACAGCTACGAACCCGCCCACGGGGTGATCAAGGTGGAGACCCACAATCACCCCACGGCCATTTCCCCCTTCTTTGGTGCGGCCACCGGCGCTGGGGGGGAGATCCGCGACGAGGGGGCCACGGGAAGGGGGGCCAGCCCCAAGGCCGGGCTCACGGGCTACGTCACTTCCCACCTGCGCCTCCCCGAGGCAGCCGAGCCCTGGGAGGCCGACGACCCCGGGCGACCCGGGCGCATCGCCTCGCCGATGGCCATCATGCTGGAGGCCCCCGTCGGCGCCGCGGCCTTCAACAACGAGTTTGGCCGCCCCAACCTGGGGGGCTTTTTCCGCACCTTTGAGCAGCGCGCGGCGGACGATCCTCCCGGTCACTACCGGGGCTTCCACAAGCCCATCATGATCTGCGGTGGGGTGGGCAATATTCGCCCCTTGCACGTGGCCAAACGGGTCCCGCCCCCCGGTACCCCGGTGGTGGTGTTGGGGGGGCCGGCGATGCTCATCGGCCTTGGGGGGGGCGCGGCCTCGTCCATGGCCACGGGCACCTCCAGCGCCCAGTTGGACTTCGCCTCGGTCCAACGGGGCAACCCGGAGATGCAGCGCCGGGCCCAGGAAGTCATCGACCGCTGCTGGGCCCTGGGGGGTGCCAACCCCATCTTGAGCATCCACGACGTGGGCGCCGGGGGGCTGGCCAACGCCTTGCCCGAGCTGGTGGACCTCAAAGACGATGACGGCCGTCCCCGGGGGGGGCACTTCGACCTCCGGGCCATCCCCAGCGCCGACCCCGCCCTGTCCCCCCTGGAAATCTGGTGTAACGAGGCCCAGGAGCGCTACGTCTTGGCCGTCCACGGCCCCCAATTGGAGGCTTTCCTGGGGCTTTGCCAGCGGGAATGCTGCCCGGTGGCCGTGGTGGGTCACGTCACCGACGATGGCCATTTGACCTTGACCGACCACCCCAATCCCCCACCCATCGACCTGCCCCTGGAGGTGATCCTCGGCGGTTTGCCCCCTCTCCACCGCATCGCCGAGCGCCACCCCCCCACCATCCCCGCTCCCCGGGGGAGCATTGCCCTGGAGGAGGCGGCCCGGCGGGTACTGCGCTTTCCCTGTGTGGCCGACAAGACCTACCTCATCACCATCGGCGACCGCACCGTCAAGGGGCTGTCGGCCCGGGATCCCATGGTGGGGCCCTGGCAAGTGCCCGTGGCCGATGCCGCCGTCACCCTGGCGGACTACCAGGGCTACAGCGGCGAAGCCATGGCCATGGGGGAGCGCTGCCCCGTGGCCCTCCTGGACCCCTGTGCGGCGGCGCGGTTGGCGGTGGCCGAGGCCATCACCAACCTGGCCTGTGCCCCGGTGGGGGACCTGGGGAGGGGGCGGCTGTCGGCCAATTGGATGGCGGCCGCCAACGGCGAAGGGGAGGGGGCGGCGTTGTTCGACGCCGTCAAAGCCGTGGCCCTGGAGCTGTGCCCCGCCTTGGGACTGGCCATTCCCGTGGGCAAGGATTCCCTGTCCATGGCCACCACCTGGCGAGAAGCCGACGGCTCGACCCGGACGGTGACGGCGCCGTTGTCATTGGTGGTCACCGCCTTTGCCCCCGTGGCCGACGTGCGCCCCACGACGACCCCTCAGCTGCGCCTGGATCGGGGGCCATCGGTGTTGATCGCCGTGGATTTGGGGCGCGGTCGCCAGCGGTTGGGGGGGTCGGTGTTGGCCCAGGCCTTTGGCCTACCCCTGGGGCCCCCCCCGGACTTGGACCGCCCCGACGACTTGGCCGGGCTATTTGCCGCCGTGCAAAGCCTTCAGCGGGCGGGGCGGTTGTGGGCCTACCACGACCGCAGCGACGGCGGTCTGTGGGCCTGTCTGGTGGAAATGGCCTTTGCCGGCGGTTGCGGCTTGGAGATCCAGCTGCCCCCGGGCGATCCCCGGGGATGGCTGTTTGCCGAGGAGCTGGGAGCGGTATTCCAGGTGGCCGAGGCCGACGCCGAGGCCGTAGTGGCGGAATTGGCGGCTCTGGGCCTCGGGGCCTGTTGCCACGCCTTGGGACACCCTGTGGCCGGAGACCGCATCCGCGTCAGCCAAGGGGGGCAGACCCTGTTGGACGACAGCCGCAGCGCCTGGCGTCGCCAGTGGTCGCTGTTGAGCTACCACCTCTGTGCCCGCCGGGACGATCTCGGCTGCGCCCAGGAGGCCTTCGAGGCGTCTTTGGACCCCGCTGCTCCGGGGCTCACCATGGACCTGACCTTTGACCCCGCCGTCGATGTGGCCGCCCCCTATCTCAACCGAGGCGTCCGCCCCAAGGTGGCGGTGTTGCGGGAACAGGGGGTCAACGGCCACGTCGAGATGGCGGCGGCCTTCCACCGGGGGGGGTTTGAGGCCTTCGACGTCACCACCACCGACTTGCTGGCCAAGCGCTTCGCCCTGGGGGATTTCCAGGGCCTGGTGGCCTGCGGCGGCTTCTCCCACGGCGACGTCCTGGGGGCGGGTTTGGGGTGGGCCAAGACCATCCTCCACCTGGAGCCCCTGCGCACGGCCTTTGCCGCCTTTTTCCAAGACCCCAACCGCTTTACCCTGGGGGTGTGCAACGGCTGCCAGCTCCTGGCGGGTCTCAAGGCGCTGATCCCCGGCGCCGAGGCCTGGCCGCGGTTTGTGGCCAATCAAAGCGAACAGTTCGAAGCCCGGGTGAGCCTGGTGGAGGTGCTGGAATCCCCCGCCCTGTTCTTCCGCGACATGGCCGGTTCCGTGTTGCCCGTCGCCGTGGCCCACGGCGAGGGTCGGGCGGAATTCACCCGCCCCGAAGACCGGCAAACCGTCTGGGGAGCCGAGTTGGCGTGTCTGCGGTTCGTCGATGGCCCTGGCAAACCCGCCAGCCATTACCCCGCCAACCCCAATGGGTCCCGGGATGGCATCACCGGATTGACCACCCCCGATGGGCGCATCGTCGCCTTGATGCCCCATCCCGAACGGGTATTTCGCAGCGTCCAGTGGTCGTGGCGGCCGGACGACTTGGGGGAGGATAGTCCTTGGCTGCGGCTGTTTGGCAATGCCCGCCGCTGGTTGGAATGAGATCGCCCGACAGTTGGCGGCGATTATGGCTGGGAGGAACGCCCTCGATGGATGATCTGCGGTGGCCCAAGGCCCGCCTTTGCTCCACTGCCCTGACGGCAATGACTTTTGTTCTAGCCGCCGGCTGTGGAGGGATTCCCTTCAACGGCGACCAGACGCCCGTGGCGGCGCCGTCTCCCATCGACAGCCCCCCTCCGGCCCCCCAGGGTGCCCTGGCCTTGGATATCACCAACTACGACAGCTGCGTCATCCGCCGGGCCACCAACGGCCGCCACGTGTCGCTGTTGGTATCCAGTGCCGGGCGGCCCGAACTGGTCATGGGGGTGGAGCTGCCCCGGGCCTACGACGACGCCCAGGGCATCATCGAATTCATCGGTCGGGGGGAGTACGTCCCCTTCGTCCTCTCCCCCAATCACCACCAACTGCCCCAGCTCATCGCCGCCTTGGTGAGTTCGGGGCGGCTGCGTTGCCAGGTGACGGCGGCGGCCCGCTAGGGGCGGCCAACCCCCGGAAACAGCCGGGCGACGCTCGAGGGGTTGTCGAGGTTGTCGAGGAAGAGCCGTCGAGGCATGGCTCAGGGGGCCGGGTTGCGCCCATCGCCCTCGTGCCGTTGGACGGGCAGGGGGTACTGGGAGGATTTGATGGTGTAGCCCCGGCCGCCGGTGATGGTGGTTTGGTGGTCGGCGGCGTGATTGGCCGCGCCGCCGACGATGCTGGTGTACTCCCCTGCGGCCAAATTGTCGCTGCCCCCGGTGACGTTGGCAAAGGGGCCGCTAGCGGCGTTGTAGCTGCCGCCGACGATGCTGGCATAGGGGCCGGAAATGGTGTTGCTGAGGCCCGTGACCACGCCGGCGACACTGGTGTAATGGTGGTCGTCGCCGATCACCAGGTTGTGGGAACCCGTCCTCGACTTGTCCAATTCGTTGGGGGGAGTGGTGAAGGCCTCGTTGTAGCCGATGATGAGGTTGCCCAGGCCGTTGGCGGTGTCCGTCGCCCCCGTGCCGTTGCGAACCCACACGTTGCACCCCTCGAAGATCATCTGGGTGGCGTTGCTGTCAGCGGACAGACAGGCCAAATTGCTCCCCAGGGCGTCGTAGCGGTTCTGGAGGACGAGGTTGCTCTCGTCCAATTGGTCCAGGGAAAGGGCGAGGGCCTCAAGGCGCTGGTCGAGGATCTGGAAGTCGTCGTCGGATTGGCGGGTCAGGTCGTCGATGCGCTTTTCCATGGCGTCTTCCCCGGCGTCGAGATGCACCACCTGGCGCCGCAGGGTGGTGTTCTGCCCCTGGAGTTCGTCCAGGCGCTGGTGGAGCTCGCCGCTGGTCTGGCGCTGGCGGACCAGGTCGCTGCGCAGGCCATTGCTCAGGCCATAGAGGTGGTTGAGGCGGGTGTTGACGCTGGTTTGACGGTCGTCGAGGTCGTCGATCCGGGCCAAGAGCTCACCCTCCACCCGCTCCATTTCGATGAGCTGCATCTGGAGGATAAAGTTTTCCGTCTCCAGTTCCGCCGCTTGGGCGCGCAGCTGGGCGTTGCCGGCCTCCACATCGGCGAGGCGCTCTAGGGCGCTGGCGTGGCGGGTGTTGGCCCGCTCCACATGGCCACTCAGGGTCTGGTTGCGGGTGGTGAGTTCCGCCACCCGGTCTTCTAGGGCGGCATTGGCGGTTTCGAGGTCGCTGACCCGGGCGGTGATTTGGCTCATCCAGGCCGCGAGCTCCTCGGGGGTCGGGGGCTTGGTCGGAGCCGGGTCGTCCTCAAGGCTCGGCGTTGCCTGAGCTGCGGTCGACGGACGGGGGGAAGGCGGTGCGTCCAGTTGGGCCTTGGCGGGGAGGACCCACAGGGTTGCCAGCAGCAGCACCCCAAAGGCGGAAGCGATCGTGTCGTTCATTGGTGTCTGGTCTTCGGCCCCAAGGTCTTGGGGGGAGCATTGCCGTGGACGGCGCTCCCCCGGCGGAAAAGCCTTCCCCAGTTCTCAAGGATAAGCCATTTCGCCCCGTTGGGGGAACGGGGAGAGCAAAGCTGCCCGGGAGGGATTAAAAAATTGTCGTCAGGGGTGTGGTGAGGGTTGATCCCCAAGGCGGCTGAGTTATTCTAAGCTACTGTTTCAAAGTGCTGTTTTGGTGCGTTGGGTCCAGGTTGCGCCAAGCCCTGGTGCCTCGGTCCGTGGTATAGCCAAGGGTGAACTAGTTCGCGGTATCCACCGCGACAAGGCCCGAAGACCGCGGCTCCCTTCTCCTTTACGCCCCAAACCGCCCTGCCCGTCGAGCGAGGGGTCGCTTTGTCACAGCGAGAAGGTATTGCTCCCCTGGGGCAGCCATTCCACGTCCACCGCTGATTTAGGCCGGAAGGTCCCATGTACAGCCCAGAAACCACGATCAAAGGTTTTGACGACGAACTCTACCAAGCCATGGCGGCGGAGTACCGCCGCCAAGAGGACCACCTAGAGCCCATCGCCTCGGAAAACTACGCCAGCCCCAGGGTCCTCGCCGCCCAGGGCTCGGTCCTCACCAACAAGTACGCCGAGGGTTACCCCGGCAAGCGCTACTACGGCGGCTGCGAGTTTGTCGACGTCGCCGAAAACCTGGCCATCGAGCGGGCCAAGCAGCTGTTTGGCGCCGACTTTGCCAACGTCCAACCCCACTCCGGCTCCCAGGCCAACACCGCCGTATTCATGGCGCTGCTGAATCCCGGGGACACCATCTTGGGGATGAGCCTTGACCACGGCGGCCACCTGACCCACGGGGCCAAGGTGAACTTCTCCGGGCGGCTCTACAACGCCGTGTCCTACGGCATCGACGCCCAGGGCTTTATCGACTACGACCAGATCGAAGAGCTGGCCCGCACCCACCGTCCCAAGGTCATCATCGCCGGCTTCTCGGCCTACTCTAGGGTGCTGGACTTCGCCCGTTTTCGGGCCATCGCCGACGCCGTAGGGGCCTACTTGGTAGTGGAAATGGCCCACGTGGCGGGTCTTGTTGCCAGCGGCCACTATCCCAACCCCGTGCCCTTCGCCGACGCCGTCACCAGCACCACCCACAAAACCCTGCGGGGCCCCCGGGGGGGGGTGATCTTGGCCCGGCACAACCCGGAACTCACCAAGAAGTTCAATTCGCTGGTGTTCCCCGGCAACCAGGGGGGGCCCTTGATGCACGTCATCGCCGCCAAGGCCGTGGCCTTCAAAGAGGCCCTGGAGCCTTCGTTTAAGACCTATCAGGCCCAGGTGGTCAAAAATGCCCAGGTCATGGCGGAAATGATCCTAGCCCGGGGCTACGCCGTCGTCTCCGGCGGCACCGACAATCACATGTGCCTCATCAACCTGGTGGATAAGGGCCTCACCGGCAAGGCCGCCGACAAGGCCCTGGGACAAGCCCACATCACCGTCAACAAAAATGCCGTTCCCAACGACCCCCAGTCCCCCTTTGTCACCAGCGGGGTGCGCATCGGTACCCCGGCTATGACCACCCGGGGATTGGTGGAAGAGGACGCCAAGACCGTGGCCCACTGGATCTGCGATGTCTTGGACAACCTCGACGACGCCGCCAAGCTGGCCCAGGTGGCAGAAGAGGTGACGGCGTTGTGTCGTCGGTTGCCGGTGTACGGCGAGGGCGCCGCCTGGGGGATGGGCGCCTAGGCGTCGAACCCCGGTAAAGGGTTGAGGTGTGGCGCGGTTGGTCTACGCCCTGGACGCCACCGAGAGCCGGGAGGCGAGCCTCGCCACCGCCGCCCCCCTGGCGGCGGCGCTGTTCGCCGCCGGCGCCGACGCCATCGACGCCCTGGCGGTGAAGTTGGTCTACTTTCGGGGCGGTGGCACGGCCTATCCCGCCGAGTGCAAGGCCTCGAAATGGCTGGCCGATGCCGCCGAACTCCAGCGGCTCATGGCGGGTATCCACTGCCGCGCCGGCCGCACCCAGCTCCAGCGGGTCATGGCCCACACCCAGCGGTTGGCCGTCTCCGATGAGGTGCGGGCTTTGGTGTACATCGGCGACTCCTGCGAAGAGCCCCTGGGGGTGTTGGAAGACAAGGCCTGCGGGTTGGCCGAGCAGGGGGTGCCCATGCTGTTGTTCCACGATCGACGTCCCCAGGAGGGGCCGGGGGCAGTGGGGGGATCCAAGGTCTACGTCAACCCCGCCACGGCCCAGGTGTTCCAGCGCCTGGCCCTCATCACTGGCGGGGCCTATGTGCCGTTTTCCCCGGAGTCTCCCCAGACCCTGGCGACCCTGCTGCGCTCGGCCGGGGCGTTGGCCACGGGGGGACGGGATGCCCTAGACCGGTTGGCCCGGCGGGAAGGCGGCGCCAGCCGGGCTTTGGCCGCCCAACTGCCCCCCCCCTTGATCCATCGACATCGCCCCGACGACTCCCCATGGCCCTGAGCGACGCCGAATACCGCCATTTTGCCGCCTACCTCGACGCCTTTGACCCCGAGCACCCCGGCTTTGAGGCGGCCGTCGAAGGGCTGTTTCGCCAACTTTCCCAGCGCCATGGCCTGAGTTTCTGGACCTTTTTGGAAACCGAACACTGGCCCCGGATGGCGGCTGGCCAAACCGCCGCCGACGACGGGGACGTGGCTGATTTATTGGCTCAAAAGCAAGCCCTCGAGGCGGCTCTGCGGCGGGCCGAACAAACCGCCGAGCGAGCCGCCGAAGTGGACGACGGCGAGGTCGCCGCCCTCAAGCGCACCATCGCCCTCCTCAATCGCCAGCGGCTCCAGTTGCGCCGGGCCTTGGGAAGCTGCCAAACCCTGGCGGCCTATGCCGGGCTGGGTCTGGGGGCCGGCGGAGTGGCGGGCTTGGTGGTGGGACTGCTCCTGGGGGGGATCGGGGCCATCGACACCGGGCGCCTCCAGCAGGTGGGCTTTATCGATCGCGCCATGGGGGGCTATCGCCTGGACTTGGCGGTGGACGGGAGTTCCCTCGGGCC
>JBHJHK010000417.1:0-7423 GCA_050330975.1 Candidatus Competibacterales bacterium
GGGGGCGGGGGGGCGCGGCTGTCAAATGCCCGAAGTTTCAGTTTATGCCAGGCGATCGGGGGAGTACAGGGGCGGGGGCGGGGCTGCCCCGAGGGCGGATTTCAAGGGCGCGAGGTGGTCGTGGCTCGCCGGCGGTTGACCAAGCGCCAGCGAGATCGGGTGGCCCAGATCCAGGCCCGTCGCAGGGCCAAAGTGGCCTCTGCCCCGGGGGTGGGGGACGAGGCGGGCCTGCGGCCCGAACAACAGGGGCTGGTCATCGCCAACTTCGGCGCCGCTTTGGTGGTGGAAGACGATGCTGGGGCGTTGTACCACTGCGCCCTGCGGCAGAATTTGGGACTGGCGGTGTGTGGCGATCGGGTGGTGTTCCAGGTCGATGGGACGGGGGGCGGTGTGGTGGTGGCCATCGCCGATCGCCACAGCGCCTTGGCCCGTCTGGACGCCCAGGGTTTTCCAAAGCCCATGGCCGCCAATGTCGACCAGCTGGTGGTGGTGGTGGCCCCCGTCCCCGAGCTGGACGAGTTCCTCGTCGACCGCTACGTGGTGGCCAGCGCCGAGCTGGCGGCGACGACGTTGCTGGTGGTCAACAAGGTGGACTTGCTCACCGCCGAGGCCCGGGCCGCCTTGGAGGGGCGGCTCGAGGTGTACCGGGCCATCGAGTGCCCCGTGCTGTGGCTCAGCGCCCAGGCCGTCGCCGGCATGGACGCCCTGGCGGCAGCCCTCCAGCACCGCACCAGCATCTTGGTGGGACAATCGGGGGTGGGCAAGTCGTCGTTGGTCAACGCCTTGCTGCCCAATCGGGAGGTGCGGGTCCAAGCGGTGTCCGCCGCCACGGGACGCGGCACCCATACCACCACCACCGCCACCCTCTACCACTTGCCCGCCGGTGGCGATCTCATCGATTCCCCGGGGGTGCGCAGCGCCCGGGGCTTTGAGCTGGGACCCCTGACCCCCGAAGGACTCAACCGGGGCTTTCCCGACCTCCAGGCCTTTGCCGGCCACTGTCGTTTTGCCAACTGCAGCCATCGCCAGGAGCCCGATTGCGCCGTGCAGGGGGCCATGGCCAGGGGTGCTGTGGATCCCCGGCGCCTGGCCAGTTATCACCACCTCAAGGACCTCCTCCAACAGCGGGACGAGGCCCACCGGGGGGAGGACTACAGCTAGCGCCGGGCTGGATCGGTCGCCGCCGCCCGCTGGCGCCACGCCCCCAACAGGGTCTCCATGACCACCTCTGTGCGCAGGGCCGAGGCTCCGTCGCTGGGGCAACGGCCCCGACCGCGGAGTTGGTCGACGACGGTCTGGATCAGCGGTTGGTGGACGTGGGGGGGATTGGGGGCCTCGATGGCGTGGTGGCCTTGGCCGTCTGTGACCTCCAAAGGCGAAGTGTCGAAGCAGGCAAAGCTCAATTCGCCGCGGTCGCCCATGAGGGTGATGCGGTCCAGGGGGCGGTGGACCACGTAGCACCAGGCGCAGAGGGCCTCCAGGCCATTGGCAAATTCCAGGTGGGCGGTGACGGTGTCTTCGGCGGGATAGAGGCCCCCTTGGTTGCGGGCGAGGCCCGTGGCCGACTGGATGGGACCCAACAAAAAATCCAGCAAATCCAGCGTGTGGCTGCCCATATCGCAGAACAGGCCGCCGCCCCCCACCTCGGGGCGCAACCGCCAGGGCGGGCCGTGGGTGTCGAAGCCCAAGGGCGGGGGGGGCTGGGTGTGGCGCACGGTGACCAGGCGAATCGCCCCCAACCGCCCCGAGTCCAGCAGGGTCTTGACGGCGAGAAACCGCGGCAGGGCCCGGCGGTAGTAGGCGACAAACAACGGCACGCCCCCCTGGCGGCAAACGTCCACCATGGCCGCGGCATCATTGGCGCGGGTGGCCATGGGTTTTTCCACCAGTATGGGCTTGCCCGCCGCCGCCGCCAGCTCCACGTAGTGGCGGTGGCTGTCGGGGGGCGTGGCGATGTAGACGGCATCGACGCTGGGGTGGTGGATCAACTCGGCGGCGTCCACCGTCCACCGGGGTACCCCGTGGCGGCGGGCGTAGTCCGCCGCCAGGGATGCCGTGCGGCGCATCACCATGGCCAACGCCGAACCGTGGGCCTTGGCGAGGGCGGGGCCGCTTTTGACCTCGGTGACGTCGCCACAGCCGATGATGCCCCATTGAATAGGCGTCATCGGGAGTCAAGCCGCCGGCGCCATGGCAAACCCCCCGGCGGGCTGTTGCTGAGTGACTCCGTGGAGGCCCCAGCCCCCCTGGATCAGCGCCCCGGCGGGGAAGGGTACCACCTCCCGCTCGGGGAAGACCCGGGCATAGACCTCCCTGGCGGCGGCATCCCGCTCCGGATCGCGGTAGGTGGGCATCAACACCGCGCCATTGGCCAGGTAGTTGTTGGTGTAGGACTGCATCAAGCGCCGGCCGTCGGAGTAGTGGCGGGGGGTGGGTTGTTCCACGGTGGTGATGGTCAGAGAACGCCCCCGGGCGTCGGTGGCCGCCGCCAGGCACGCCAAGGCCTCCTGGGTCACGGGATAGTCGGGGTCGGCGGGGTCGCTGGCCACCTGGATCAATACCTCCCCCGGACGGGTAAAACAGGCCAAATTGTCGATGTGGCCCCGGGCGGCGTCGTCGGTGAGGCCCCGCTCCAGCCAGATGACCTTCGCCACCCCCAAGTACTGGGCCAACAAAGACTCTAGATCCCCGCGGCTGTGGTTGGGATTGCGCCGGGGGTCCAGGAGACACTCGGCAGTGGTCAACAGGGTGCCCTCCCCGTCCACGTGGATCGCCCCCCCCTCCAGCACCAACGGCACGGGAATGTGCTCCGTCTGGAGGTAGTGGGCGATGCGCTCGGTGATCTGGACGTCTTCTCGGTAGGGACTGTAGCGTCCCCCCCAAGCGTTAAAGCGCCAGTTGAGGGCCACTAGGCGCCCGTTGGGACGGTGAACAAAAGTCGGACCGCTGTCCCGCAGCCAAGAATCGCTCAACGGCCAGGACTGGATGTCGATGGTGGGGCCACACAGGGTTTTGGCCTCGCCCCGGTCTTGGATGCGGGTGACCACCGTCACCGGCTCAAAGCGGGCAATGGTGTGGGCCAACTGCACCACGGTGCGCTTGGCTTTGCCCATGGCTTCAAAGCTTCCCCAGGTGGCATTGCGACAGGGCCAAGCCATCCAACAGCGGGTGTGGGGGTACCATTCGGGGGGCATGGAAAGGTGACGGGCGGCGATCATGACAGTCGACGTGAGTGGGAGTGGTCGAGACTCAGCGCCCGCAGCCACCGCCGATCACCGGGAAAAACCGATGCAACACCAAGGCGTTGGCGGCGGTGACACCGCGGGTCGCACCTCTGTATTACAACACATTTTTTGGCGTTTTGCAGGGTTGTGCGCGCCGTGTAGCAGACCCCTAGTCCCCCGGGGGATCCCTTGGGGTCTGCCCGGGATTGAGGACGCCCCAGCGCTTGGGAAACAGGCTTTGGAGCTGGGTCCCGCTGCCGTCGAGGACGCCGGTGCCCAGGCCATAGCCCCGGTGGTAAACCACCACATAACCCCGCTCGGCCAAGGGGCGGTGTTGGCGGGGGGACAAGGTCACAGACCGCCGGTGGAGGTAGTCCGCCACTTGTCCATCCCCGAGCTCGACGCCGTTGGTTCCAGCGGCGCTGGCCATGAGCAGGGCCCCGGCGGTGGAGGGCTTGACGTCGACGCCATTGGTCTTCACCGCCAGCAGGCCGATGGACTGGGGGGGGGGATGTTGGGGGGGGCGGTGGTCGGCGGCGCTCAAGAACAGCCCCCGATGGTTGCGTCGCGCCACGGCCAAGTCTTCAAACCAGGGGTCTTGGATGGCAAAGCGCCCCTGGAGGGCCAAACGCCAGGGCTCAGAAGGGGCTGCCGCCTCCGCCGTACCCCAGCGGGGGGTGGCGGCCCGGGTGGCGGCGGCTTTGACCAGCACCGCGGCGAAGAAGCCACCGCTGTCGTTGTCCTGGGGCCACAGGCGCAGGCAGTGGCCAAGGCTGTGGTGAAAGCGCTGACCTCGCCAGGCGATGACCCCCGGCCGGGTCACCAGACCCTCGATGGCCGCCGGCACCAGGGACACCGCCCCTTGGCTCTCCGCCAGCACGGCGTCCACCACCGCCTCGTTTTCTTCGGGGGCCAGGGTGCAGGTGGCGTAGACGATGCGCCCCCCCGGACGACACAATGCCACGGCCCGCCGCAGGAGGGCCCGCTGGAGACGGGCAAAGCGGGCCTCGAGGTAGTCGGCCCCATAGGCCGTGGCTCTGCCCCCCCGGCGCAGGGTCCCTTCACAGGAGCACGGGGCGTCCACCAACACGGCGTCAAAGGGCCCCGCCGCCCCCGGGTAATTGGCGCCGTCGTAACAGGTGGTGGTGACGTTGACCAACCCCAGCCGCTCGAGATTGGCCCGCAGGGGTTGGAGGCGACCCGGGGTGACGTCGTTGGCCACCAAGGTGCCGCGGTTGGCCAAGGCCAGGGCCATGAGGGCCGCCTTGCCCCCGGGGGCGGCGCAGAGGTCCAAGACCCGTTCCCCGGGGCGGGGTGCCAGCAGGGCCACGGGGACCAGGGACGCCGCCTCCTGGCTGTGGGCGAGCCCCGCCAAATACCACCAGCGGTGGCCAATGGCCACCTTGGGCGCCAGGGTCAAGGCCTGGGGTTGCCAGGGGAGGGGGGTGGTGGCGAGGCCCTCTTCGGCCAGTAACGCCGCCAGGGCCGTGGGTGTGATCCGCAGTGGGTTGGCCCACAGACAGCCGGGCAGGGGCTTGGCCATGGTGTCGATGAGGGCGGGCCAATCGGCCAACAGCGGGCGGTAGCGGGCGAGGGCCACCGCGAGGTCGGCGGGTGTCGACATGGGTTTACAGAGCCAGTTAGGATAGGCGCAGCGCGGGGCGCCATGATATCACCCCCCCTCCACCTCTCCACAACGGAACCTCGACGATCCCTTACCCCACCGCCCGGGGCCAATTTTCCCAGTCTCGACCTGCCATGCCCCTCACCTTTGCCCTGGGTCCAACCCATGGCCACCACTGATGCCAAAGCCTGGCTCACCCACTGCGCCCGCGGGGTGCGGGGCGCCTTGGGTTTGGCGGTGGGCTTGGGCCTCGCCAACGGACTGTTATTGATCCTCCAAGCCAGCCTCCTGGCCCACGCCGTCCACGGGTTGGTCATGGAGGGCCGAGGTGAGGCGTTGTTGCCCGCCGCGTTGGCCGTCGCCGTGGTGCTGGCGATGCGGGCCCTGACCGCCGTCGGTCAAGAATGGGCCGGGTTTCGCGCCGGCGCCCAGGTCCGCGCCTTGGTGCGGCTGGAATATCTGGACCACTTGGCAGACCTGGGGCCGACCTACACCGAGCGCCAGGCCACGGGGGCCCTGGCCAGTGGGTTGTTGGAGCAGGTGGACGCCCTGGAAAACTACTTCGCCCGCTACCTGCCCCAACTGGCCCTGGCGGCGGCCATCCCGCTGGCCATCCTGGCCTTTGTCGCCCCCCTCAACTGGGTGGTGGGGCTGGTGTTGTTGGCCACAGCCCCTTTGATTCCTTTGATGATGGCCCTCGTGGGTATGGGGGCCAACGCGGCGAGCCAGCGCCAATTCCAGGTCATGGGCCGCATGAGCGCCCACTTCCTCGACACCCTCCGGGGCCTCACCACCCTCAAGTTGTTCGACCGCAGCCAACGGGAGCTGGCGACGGTGGCCCAGGTGGCCGACGAGTACCGCCACCGCACCTTGGGGGTGTTGCGCATCGCCTTTTTGTCGTCGGCGGTGTTGGAGTTCTTCAGCGCCGTCTCCATCGCCATGGTGGCGGTCTATCTGGGCTTTGGCCTGTTGGGGCAGTTCGACTTTGGCCACTACGGGGCCGGCTTCACCCTGGAGACGGCGCTGTTTATCCTGCTGTTGGCGCCGGATTTTTACCTGCCGTTGCGCCAATTGGGCACCCATTACCACGCCCGGGCCGAGGCCCTGGCCGCCGCCGAGGGGCTGGGGACGGTCCTGGCCACACCCAAGCCGCCGCGCCCGGCCAACCCCCGCCCCCTGGCGGGCAAAGGTGCCATCGCCCTGCGCCTGGAGGACGTGGTGGTGGCCTATGACGACGGCCAACGCCCGGCCCTCCGGGGGCTGAGCTTCGAAGTTGGCGCCGGCGAACACGTGGCCCTGGTGGGGCCGTCGGGGGCGGGCAAGACCACGGTGTTGCAGCTTTTGTTGGGCTTTGTCACCCCCTCAAGGGGTCGGGTATGGATCAATGACATACCCTTGGACGAACTCGACCTGGAGGCCTGGCGCCGCCACCTGGCGTGGCTGGGCCAGCGCCCGGTGTTGCTCCACGGCACCCTGGCGGACAACATCGCCCTGGGCGATCCTTCGGCCACCCGGGCGCAACTGGAAGCCGCCGCGGCCACGGCCCATCTGGACTTTGTCCGCGACCTGCCCCACGGCTTTGACACGGTGTTGGGGGAGGCGGGTGCTGGGCTGTCCGGCGGCCAAGCCCAGCGGGTGGCCCTGGCCCGCATGGCGTTGAGGGACGCCGGGCTCATGCTGCTGGACGAGCCCACTGCCAGTCTGGACGCCGCCAGCGAGGCGGTGGTGACGGCGGGCCTCGACGCCCTGGGGGCCGGGCGCACGGTGATCAACGCCACCCACCGCTACCGCCAGCTCTTGACTTGTGATCGCATTTTGGTCCTAGAAGACGGCCGTCTGGTGGAGCAGGGCAGCCACCGGGAGCTCATGGCCGCCGGTGGCCTCTACCGCCAGCTGGCCCAGGGCAGTTTAGTCGCAGCGCCGGCGGCGATGGATGAGGTGCCATGAGGGAGTTGTGGCCCTTTATCCGCCAGCTGCAACCCCACCTCCCCGTGGCCGGGCTGGGGATGCTGTTGGGGTTTTTGACCCTCGCCGCCGGGGTGGGGCTATTCGCCACCGCCGGCTGGCTCATCGCCGCGGCGGCCATCGCCGGTGCCGGGCCCCCACCGGCCACCCTCAACCTGTTTGCCGCCTCGGCGGCGGTGCGCCTCTGCGCCTTGGTGCGCACCGCCGCCCGCTACGGGGAGCGCCTCTACAGCCATTCGGCCACCTTGGGCCTGTTGGCCACGTTGCGGGTGTGGTGCTATCGCCACCTGGAACCCTTGGCCCCGGCGCGGCTCATGGCGTTTCGCAGCGGCGACCTCCTCAACCGCCTGGTGGCGGATATCGACGCCCTGGACGCCCTCTACGTACGGGTGTTGTCCCCGTCGGCGGTGGCGTTGCTGGCCACCGCTTGCCTGGGGGTGGGATTGGCCTTGTGGGATCCCGCCTTGGGGGCGGTGGTGCTGGGCTATTGGCTGGTGGCGGGCCTGGGGATTCCCTGGTTGAGCGGCCGTTTTGGGGCGACCTTGGGGCCGGGGTTGGCGGCGCGCCGCGGCGCGTTGCGGGTGGGGGCGGGGGTCATGGTGGGGGGGGG
>JBHJHK010000418.1:0-3360 GCA_050330975.1 Candidatus Competibacterales bacterium
CCCGTATTTCAACGTGGCCGACGGGCTGATCTTTTTGCCGACCGAGCGCATCTAACGTCGCTACGCCCGGCATTTCATCGACCGCGTCGTCCCCGACGGGGTCGAACCCAATTCCATCGACCTCTGACGTGGCCGACGTCAAACCCGCCGGATTCCAGCTCACCCCCCTAGAGCTGGTTTTGCGGACCTGGCGGCGATTGGTCAAGGGGTTGGCCTTGGGATTCCACATCCCCACGGCCCTTGTAATCGCCCTGGTCGCCCTCAGGCCCCGCCCCCGCCAAGGCCCCCCCTTGGGTCCCGTCCAGTGGTGGTTTTGCGTCCTGTGTCGGCTGTTAAGCGTCCAGATCACCACCCGCGGCCAGCCACTGCCGGGACCGGTGCTGGTGGTGGCCAACCATATATCGTGGTTGGATATCGCCGTCATCAACGCCATCGGTCCCAGCTATTTTGTGGCCAAGAGTGCCGTGCGCCGGTGGCCGGTGTTCGGTTGGCTCACCCACCGCGCCGGGGGCATCTTCATCAACCGCGGCGAAAAAAACGCCGCTGCCTCCGCCACCGAGCAATTGGTGTGGCGCTTGGTCCGCGGCGAGCGGTTGGTGACGTTTCCCGAAGCCACCTCCACGTCGGGGGAGGGTGTCAAGCGCTTTCACCCCAGGCTCTTCCAGGCGGCGATCCACGTCCAGTGCCCCGTACAGCCCCTGACCGTGCGCTATCTCACCGCCGATGGCGAGGTCAACTCGGCGGTGCCCTTTGTGGGCGATGACACGCTGGTCGGCAATTTGTGGTGCTTGATGGGGGAGCGCCGCATCCACGCCGAGTTGATCTACCATCCTCCCCTGGATCCAGCCGACCGAGGGCGCACCGACCTGGCTCGCGAGGCCGAGCGCCAGGTGGCCGCAGCCCTGAGATCCCCGTCGTTGGCGGCGCTGCCCCCGGAGGAGAGAGGCCCTTGAGCAATCCCCTTTTGTCGACCCCTCGAGGTTTGCGACCTTGATCATCGCCCAATTGACCGATTTCCACCTGGTGGCCCCCGGTGAGCGCCTCCAGGGACGGGTGGACACCAACGCCATGTTCACCGCGGCCATCGAGGCCCTCAATCGCCTGGTGCCCGCCCCCGACGTGGTGCTCATGACCGGCGACCTCACCGACCACGGCACCGCCGCCGAGTACGAGGTATTGCGCCGCGCCCTCGCCGCGGTTCAGATGCCCTACTATTTGATTCCCGGCAACCACGACGACCGCGCCGCCCTGCGGGCGGCGTTTCAAGACCAGGCCTACTGGCCGGTTACCGGGCCCATGTGCTACGTCGTCGACACCCACCCCGTGCGGCTGTTGGCCCTGGACACCGTGGTGGCCGGTGCCAGCCACGGCTTGATCGACGACGGCCAATTGGCCTGGCTGGCCGCCCAGTTGGCCGCTGCCCCCGGGCGACCCACGGTGATCTTTATGCATCACCCCCCCTTCGCCGTGGGGACCACCATGGACCGCATTGGCTGCGTCAACGGCGGCGCCCTGGAAAAGGTCATCGAAGGCCATCCCCAGGTGGAACGAGTGATCTGTGGCCACTGCCACCGCCCCATCCAGCGGCGCTGGGCCAATACCCTGGTGAGCATCGCCCCGGCCACCGGCCACCAGGTGGCCCTGAGTCTCCAGGGGGCAGGGGAAAGTCTGACCCTAGAGCCCCCGGCCATCCAGCTGTTGGTGTGGTTGGCGGGGGAAAGGTGTTTGGTGAACCACACCGTCTACGTCGATGATTTTGGCGGTCCCGGCCCCGTTTTGGGGGGCTGAGGGAACGTGGCATCTCCATGGTGGTGGGCGGTGGTGATCGCCCTAGGGGGCGTTGTGGCGCCCGGCCTTGCCGCCCCCCCCCAAGGCTTGGACTACCGGCAGCTGGAACGGCGCATCGTCCAGGAGATCAACCGCGCCCGCCGCACGCCCCAGGACTTTGTGGCTGAGCTGGTGGCCCTCCGGCGCCACTACCGGGGTTCTAGACTCAAGCGGCCATCGGGGTTGTGGGTGCAGACCCGAGAAGGGTTGGCCGCCGTCGACGAAGCCATTGGTTACGTGGCCCCCTTGAGGCCGCGCCGGGGGTTGGTTCGCTCCCGCAGCCTGCGCCGGGCCGCCGCCGCCCACGTGGCGGATCAAGGCCGCTTTGGGGGGGTGGGCCACCGGGGCAACGACGGCAGCACCCCTCGGCAAAGGCTATTGCGGGTCGGCAGGTTTGATGGAGCCTGGAGCGAAAGCCTGAGCTACGGTCCCAGGGATGCCGTGAGCGTCGTCACCGGCCTGGTCGTGGACGACGGGGTGGCTTCCCGCAGCCACCGCCGCGCCCTGTTTGATGGGGCCTTTCGCTTTGTGGCCGTCGCCTGCGGGCCCCACCCCGAGCTGCGGGTGGTATGCGCCGTGCTCTATGCCGAGGGTTGGCGAGGGCGTTGATCACCGCCGTCGGTCGCCCTCAAGGATCCATGGCGAGGACCGCACGGATGCGGGCCCCCCCCAAGGGGCTGTCGTCGATGGTCAACTGACCCCGGTAGATGTCCTCCACCAACTCCCGCACCACGGCCAGGCCGATGCCGTGGCCGGCGGTGTGGGGGTCGGCGCGAACTCCCCGCTGGAGAATGGTGGCGCGGCGGTGGTCGGGAATGCCGGGGCCGTCGTCCTCCACCACCAATACCACATCCCCCGAGGTGGCCAATGGCCAGGCCCGAAGGCGCACCGTCTTGGCCGCCCACTTACAGGCGTTGTCCATGAGGTTGCCCAGCACCTCCAACAGATCCCCCCGGTCGCCGTTGAACACCAGTTCGTCGGCCACCTGCCACTGGAAGTCCAGCCCCTTGTCGCTGTAGACCTTGGCCAGAGAATGGACGATTTGCTGGGCGGCGGCGCTCACTGGCACTGGCGCCGTCAGGGCGATGCGCCCGGCGGCAGCGGCCCGCTGGAGTTGGTAGTCCACGGTCTGGTTCATGCGCACCACCTGTTCCCGCACGGTGTGCTTGAGGTCGTCGGCGCCGGTCTCCAGGCTCGATCCCAATACCGCCAAGGGGGTTTTGAGGCTGTGGGCGAGGTCTCCTAGGGTGTTGCGGTAGCGCTCGAGATGGTCGCGGCTGCGGCTCACCAGTTGGTTGAGGTTGCGGGTCAAGGGCTGGAGTTCGGCGGGGTAGTGGCCGGCGAGGGTGAGCTGGCGGCCGGCCTCGATATCTTGGATCTCCCGGGCCACTTGGCGCAGGGGCGTCAGACTCCAACGCAGCACCAGGCCTTGGGCCGCCAAAAGCCCCAGGGCCCCCCCCAGCACCCCCACCCCAAGCGAAGGCGCAAGCCGGGCGACCAGCGAGGGGCGCCGGTCGGGGGTGAGGGCGACCC
>JBHJHK010000419.1:0-4010 GCA_050330975.1 Candidatus Competibacterales bacterium
CCACCTTCAGCGACGCTCAGATTTCCCCAACCACGCCCGGGCCGGGCGGCGGCGGCGGCTATCCCCCCCGCCGCTGGCGGGGGAAAGTGCCTTTTGATCTCCCAAACGCAAGCCGTAGCTCAGCCCCACCGCTTCTGCTTGGAGGACCCAGCGACACAGTTGGCTGAGCCGGGTCTCGACATCCCCCGGCACCTCGGCGAAGTCCAGGGTGAGCTCTGGCCGGTGTTGACCGGTGAAGTACTTCACCGGCAACTCCCGGTGGCGAGCGGCCACCTTCCAGGCGATGTGGCGAGGGGAATCCCCGGGGCGGTAGCTGCGCAATCCGGCAAAGTCGTCCCGACCCACCCCTGCGGCCGCCCCCTCGAAGGGGACCGCCGGGGCCGCCTTGGGCAGGGGCAACCGCCCCGCGGGACGGGGATAAACCACGGCGGCCCGTTGGAAGGTGACCCAACTCCAGGCGCGGAACAGACCCAAGGGATAGCGGGTCGTCACCCGCAGCCGGCCGGGCAATAACCAACCCCGGTGCTCGGCTTTGATGAGCAGGGTGGCGTTGGTATCCCCCTCGGGGGCCAGGGCCACCGGCGTCGAAACCGCCCCTTGGCTTCCCTCGAGGACGATGCCCATCCGGCGGCGGCCCGCCAGTTCTTCCAGGCGAAATTCAAAGGGGATGAGGTCGCCGACAAAACCCGCCTCGAAGCGGCCACAAGACAGGCGGATGTTGACCAGGTTTTGATGGACCCGCCACATGCTGTTGTGCACCACGGCGGCGATGAGAAAGGTCAGCACAAAACCCAAGTTGTTGTTGTAGTTGATGGACCACAACAACAAGACCAGCAACAACGCCCCGAAGGTGTAGCCGGAACCCGTGGGAAGAATGTAGAGGCGACGGCGGTGGATGACCTGGCGATCCACGGGGGGATGGCGGCGGTCGATCCAGCTGTCAAACCAATGGTCGAGACTGCGGCGCAAGGGCAACACGATGATCACCTGGCCCCGTCAGGGGAGCTCGACGGATTGGATGAGGCGCCCGATGAGGGCGTCGTGGCCCTCCCCCCCCAGTTCGGCGGCTTGGAGTCGATGGCCAATGGCCGCCGGCAACACCCCCTGGATATCCTCGGGTAGAACGTGTTGGCGGCCGTGGAGCAACGCCCAGGCCCTGGCGACCCGCAACACGCTCAAGCCCGCCCGCGGCGATAACCCGGTTTGAAACCAGCCCGATTGGCGGGTGTGGGCCAACAGGGCCTGGAGGTAGTCCAACAGCGCCGGGGCGGTGTGGACCTCGGGGACACGACGCTGGAGGTCCACCAAGCCCTCGGGGGTCAAACACACCTCCAAGGTGTCCACCATTTCCCGGCGGTCGACGCCGGCGAGCAAGGCCCGCTCCGCCTGGGCGTCGGGATAGCCCAGGGTCAAGCGCATGGCGAAGCGGTCGAGCTGGGACTCGGGCAAAGGGAACGTCCCCACCTGGTGGGCGGGGTTTTGGGTGGCGATGACGAAAAACGGCTCGGGCAACGGCCGCGTTTGACCTTCGACGGTGACTTGGCGCTCCTCCATGGCCTCTAAGAGGGCACTCTGGGTCTTGGGGGTGGCGCGGTTGATCTCGTCGGCCAGGATCACTTGGGCGAAGACCGGGCCCGGGTGGAAGACGAAGGTTTCACTGGCGCGTTCGA
Source organism: Candidatus Competibacterales bacterium (assembly GCA_050330975.1). Lineage (GTDB taxonomy): Bacteria > Pseudomonadota > Gammaproteobacteria > Competibacterales > Competibacteraceae > JBHJHK01. The sequence goes on from JBHJHK010000419.1 coordinate 1,671, forward strand.
AGATGGCGGCACCGACAATGTCCGCCGGCAACAGGTCGCTGGTGAACTGGATGCGCTGGTACTGGAGCCCCAATACCCGGGCCAAGGCGTGGGCCAGGGTGGTCTTGCCCATGCCGGGCAAATCCTCGATGAGGAGGTGGCCCCGGGCCAGGAGGCAACTCACGGCCAAGCGCACGGCGCGATCTTTACCGAGAATGACGCGGTTGATTTCGCCAAGGGCAGCCTCTATGGAAGAGAGTTGCCCATCGAGGGCCTGGGCTTTGCCCACCGAGGGGGGCTTGGGCAAGATGGCGGTCATCCTTATCCTCCACGATATGAGAGAGCGACGAACGGCGGGGGTTGGGCACAGACCAGGGCTCGAGCTAGCCGACGGCCCCGTGGCGTCGGCTGCAGGACCTTTGTTGCGACCGCAAAGCCCTGCTATGGTTCGCCCTTTGCCGCCCCGGGGCGGCTTTGGTCAGCGGGCCGTCACTGGCCTCGGGTCTGGGTGGCAAACCCCTGTCGGTAGCGGTAGAGTTTATCGATGTAGCCCTGGGCGCTTTGCACCAGGCGCTGGCGTTCGCCGGCGTCCAAAGTGCGCACTACTCGCCCCGGCGAACCCAGCACCAAAGACCCTTCGGGAATGACCTTGCCCTCGGGAATGAGGGTGTTGGCGCCGATGAGGCAAAACCGGCCGATGCGGGCGCCGTTTAACACCACACTGTGGATACCCACTAGGCTGTAGTCTTCGACGATGCAGCCGTGGAGGGTGGCCTGGTGGCCCACGGTGACCCCCACCCCCAGTTGCAATGGCAGACCGGGGTCGGTGTGGAGCACGGCGCCGTCTTGCACATTGCTCTTGGCCCCCAAAACAATGACGTCATTATCGCCCCGCACCACGGCGTTGAACCACACACTGACCTCGTCCTCGACGATCACCGAGCCGATGAGAGTGGCGTTGTGGGCGATGTAAAAGCTGGTACCGCGCCATTCCACGCGGCGGTTTTCAAGCGTGTAGATCATGGTCACACCTCGTCGCAACAAAGGGCTTCGACGGACCCCGTCGACGGTCTCATGGGGTGGCCGTGGACACGTCGAGCCAAGCACCCGTAGACTGCACAACGCAGATCGCCCCCAACTCCCACCTTCCAAACCGCGCCTTGCGAGATCGACAACTGCTTGTCGCACCTGCACAACCCCTTTGGCTGGTCAATTTAACCCGTTTAGTGTCCATGGACTATCCCAGCAACATCCCCCAGCGCCTCGCCGCGGAATTGAACGTCGGCGTCGATCAAGTGAAGGCCGCCATCGCCCTCCTCGACGATGGCGCCACGGTCCCCTTCATCGCCCGCTACCGCAAGGAAGCCACCCGCGGCTTAGACGACACCCAACTGCGCCAGCTCACCGAGCGCCTCGACTATCTGCGGGAGCTAGAGGCCCGGCGCCAGACCATTCTCGACGCCCTCACAGCCCAAGGGGTGGACGATCCGGATCTGATGGCCGCCATCGCCGCCGCCGACACCAAGACTCGGTTGGAGGACCTCTACCTACCCCATCGCCCCAAACGCCGCACCAAGGCCCAACAGGCCCGGGAGGCCGGTCTCGAACCCCTGGCCATGACCCTGCTCCAGGACCCGAGCCGCGACCCCGAGGCCCTGGCGGTGTCCTTTGTCGACCCCGATCACAAGGTCTTTGAGGTCAAAGACGCCCTGGAGGGGGCGCGCCACATCCTCATGGAGCACTTCGCCGAAAGCGCCGAACTCCGCAGCCAACTGCGGGACGCCCTTTGGGCCGAAGGCGTCCTAGTGGCCAAGGTGGTGGCCGACAAGGCCGCCGAGGGGGCCAAGTTCGCCGATTACTTCGCCTACGAGGAGCCCATTGACAAAATCCCCTCCCACCGGGCCCTGGCCTTGCTCCGGGGGGTCAGCGAGGGGGTGTTGACGTTGACCCTCACCTGGCCGTCCCCCGCTGCCCCCGCCCCGGGGGGGGGCGGCCCCGAGGGGGGGGGCCCCCCCCCCCCCCCGGGCCGGGGCGGGGGGGGGCGGCGCGCCGGGCCGCCTGCTGTGGCTGCTCGCCGCTTTCCTCGTGCTGCCGGCCGTCCTCGCCGTCCCGTTCCACGCCGCCCTGCCCACGACGACCTTCGCCAATGCCTGGTTCGAAATGGTCTCGGCGCTCACCACCACCGGGGCGACGCTGTTCGATCCGGATCGGCTGTCGCCAACGCTGCATCTGTGGCGCGCCACCGTCGCATGGGGGGGCGGTTTCCTGTTGTGGGCCGCCGCGATCGCGATCCTCCCCCCTATGAACCTCGGCGGCTACGAGGTGCTCGCGACCGCCCCCGCCGGCGCGCCGGACCGGGCC
>JBHJHK010000420.1:0-7460 GCA_050330975.1 Candidatus Competibacterales bacterium
CGCCTCGCCCCACCCCCCGATGATTACCTTTAGGCTGTCTACGTTATGGTGAGCAAACTCCTCAACAAGGTCTTCGGCAGTCGCAACGAGCGGGTGCTCAAGCGGCTGTACAAAGTCGTCGGCCAGATCAACGCCTTGGAGCCCACGCTCCAGGCCCTGGACGACGGCGAGTTGGCGGCGAAGACCCCCACCTTAAAAGCCCGCGCGCGCGAGGGCACCGCCTTGGATGTCCTGTTGCCCGAGGCCTTTGCCGTAGTGCGCGAGGCGGGAGTGCGCACCTTGGGTATGCGTCACTTCGACGTCCAGCTCATCGGCGGCATGGTCCTCCACGACGGCAAGATCGCCGAGATGCGCACCGGGGAGGGCAAGACCCTGGTGGCCACCCTGGCGGTCTACCTCAACGCCCTGGCGGAGAAGGGCGTTCACGTGGTGACGGTCAACGACTACCTGGCTCGCCGGGACGCCCAGTGGATGGGGCAGCTCTACCATTTCTTGGGCTTGAGTGTCGGGGTGATCAACGGCTCTGGAGGCTTGGGACCCGACAACAGCTCGTTTTGCTTCGACCCCGAGTTCACGCCCCTCGAAGGGGAACCGGGCCATTCCAGGCTCAGACCCTGCACCCGCAAAGAGGCCTACGCCTGTGACGTGGTCTACGGCACCAACAACGAGTTTGGCTTTGACTACCTGCGGGACAACATGGCCTTTAGCCCCGAGGCCCGAGTCCAGGGGGCCCGCAACTTCGCCGTGGTGGACGAGGTGGACTCCATCCTCATCGACGAGGCCCGCACGCCGTTGATCATCTCCGGCCCCGCCGAGGGCAGCGCCGAGCTCTACCAGAAAATCGACGTCCTAGTGCCCGGCCTTGTCCGCCAGCAAGAAGAGGAGGGGCCGGGAGATTACTCCGTCGACGAGAAGCACAAGCAAGTGTTCCTCACCGAGGAAGGGCACCAAAAGGTCGAGGAGCTCATGGTGGAAAAGGGGCTGCTCCCCGAGGGGGACAGCCTCTACGACCCGGCCCACTTGACGCTGTTTCACCACCTCAACGCCTGTCTGCGGGCCCACGCCTTGTTCCACCGGGACCAAGAATACATCGTCCGCCAGGGGCAGGTGGTGATCGTCGACGAGTTCACCGGCCGGACCATGCCCGGGCGGCGCTGGTCCGACGGCCTCCACCAGGCCATCGAGGCCAAGGAGCGGGTGGCCATCCAGCCGGAAAACCAGACCATGGCCTCCATCACCTTCCAGAACTACTTCCGCCTCTACGACAAGCTGTCGGGGATGACCGGCACCGCCGACACCGAGGCCTACGTTTTCCCGCAGATCAACGGCTTGGAAGTGGTGGTTATCCCCACCCACAAACCCATGGTCCGGGACGACCGGGGGGACCTGGTCTATTTGTCGGTGGAGGAAAAATTCGACGCCCTAGTGGAGGACATTCGCGACTGCCACCAGCGGGGTCAGCCGGTGCTGGTGGGCACCACCTCCATCGAGGTCTCGGAACTCCTCGCCAAGCGCCTCGCCAAAGAGAAAGTTTCCCATCAGGTGCTCAACGCCAAGCAACACGAGCGGGAGGCGGAGATCATCGCCCAGGCCGGTCGTCCGGGGAGCGTGACCATCGCCACCAACATGGCGGGCCGCGGCACCGACATCGTGCTGGGGGGCAACCTCCAAGCCGAGCTCGACGCCCTGGGTCCCGACCTCGACGAGGCGGAAAAACAAAAGGTGCGGGAGGCGTGGCAACAGCGCCACGACCAGGTGATTCAAGCGGGGGGCCTGCACATCGTCGGCACCGAGCGTCACGAGTCCCGGCGCATCGACAACCAGCTCGGGGGTCGGGCGGGGCGCCAGGGGGATCCGGGGTCGAGCCGCTTTTACCTGTCCCTCAAGGACAATTTAATGCGGATCTTCGCCTCGGAGCGGGTGTCGGGGCTGATGCAGCGGTTGGGGATGGAAAAGGGCGAGGCCATCGAGCACCCCTGGGTCACCCGGGCCATCGAAAACGCCCAGCGCAAGGTCGAGGCCCACAACTTCGACATGCGCAAAAACCTGCTGGAATTCGACGACGTCGCCAACGAGCAGCGCAAGTTCATCTACGCCCAGCGGGAAGAACTCATGGAGGTGGAGGACGTCACCGAGACCCTCACCGAGTGGCGCTCCGAGGTGGTCAACGGCACCATCAGCCGCTTTATCCCCCCCCAGAGTCTGGAGGAGCAGTGGGACGTCCCGGGGCTAGAGGTGGCCTTGGCCAAGGACTTCGCCCTGGAATTGCCCATCCAGCACTGGCTGGAAGAAGAACAAGAACTCCACGAAGAGCCCCTGCGGGAGCGGATTCTCGATGCGTTGGAAAAGGCCTACGCCAACAAGGAGGAACTGGTGGGGCCCACCGCCATGCGCTACTTGGAAAAGCGCATCGTGTTGGATGTCCTGGACGGCCACTGGAAAGAGCACTTGGCGGCCATGGACTACCTGCGCCAGGGCATCCACCTGCGGGGTTATGCCCAGAAGAACCCCAAGCAGGAATACAAACGGGAGGCCTTTGAGATGTTCCAGGGGCTCCTGGAGCGGATTCGCTTCGACGTGGTGAGCTTGTTGGCCCGGGTCCAGCTCCAGACCCAGGCACCCCCCCAGGTGGCCCCCAGGCCGACGCCCCAGCTGGACAAGTTGGCCTTCCAACACCAAGAGGCCCCCGATCTTCTCGCCGCCGAGGCCGAAGCGGAGGTGGCCACCGAGGCCCCGGTGCGGGCGGCGGTGGCGGGGGCGGGCACTTTGCGCCGCCCGGCCCCCAACCCTCGATCGGCGGCGGCGGCGGCGCCAGCGGATTCGGGGACGCCCTTTGTCCGCGACCGCAAGATCGGTCGCAACGAGCCCTGTCCCTGTGGCTCGGGGCGCAAGTACAAGCACTGTCACGGGCGTTTGGAGTGAGCGCGCCCCCAGGCGCCCCCGGGGACGAGGGGGCTCTGCCTTTGCTGGCGCCCATCCCCGGCATCACCTTGGGCACCACGGCGGCGGGGGTGCGCTACCGGGACCGGCGGGACCTGGTGGTCATCAGTGCCGACCCCGCCACGGTGGGGGCGGCGGTGTTCACCCGCAACGCCTTTTGCGCCGCCCCGGTCCAGGTGGCCCGGCGCCATTTGGCCACAGCGGCCCCCCGCTGTTTGGTGATCAACGCCGGCAACGCCAACGCCGGGACGGGCCAGGCCGGGGTGGACGACGCCCTCCAGGTGTGCCGGACTGCCGCCGCCTTGGCGGGCTGCTCGCCCGAAGCGGTGTTGCCCTTTTCCACCGGGGTCATCGGCGAACGGTTGCCCGTGGCCACCCTAGAAGCCGCCTTGCCCGCCGCCTTTGCCGCCCGGGAACCCACCGGTTGGCAGGAGGCCGCTTGGGGTATCCTCACCACCGACACCCGTCCCAAGGGCCAGTCTTGCACTGTGGCCTTGCCGGGGGGCGAGGTGCGCCTCACGGGGATCGCCAAGGGCGCTGGGATGATCTGCCCCGACATGGCCACCTTGTTGGTGTTTTTGGCCACCGATGCCAAGGGGGGGGCCTGGCTCCAGGGCGCCTTGGAGCGGGCGGTGGCGAATTCCTTCAACGCCATCACCGTGGATGGCGACACCTCCACCAACGATGCCTGCGTGCTGTTGGCCACGGGGCAAAGCGGTGTCGACCCCGCCGCCGACCAAGATGGCCTCACGGCCCTCGAGGCGGCGTTGGGGGAGGTGTGTGGCCAGTTGGCCCGGGCGGTGGTGCGAGATGGCGAGGGGGCCACCAAGTTCATTGAGGTTCGGGTGAGGGGTGGCCGCCACCGGCAAGAGTGTCGGCGCGTGGCCTACACCATCGCTCACTCGCCCCTGGTAAAAACGGCGTTCTTCGCCGCCGACCCCAATTGGGGTCGCATCTTGGCCGCCGTGGGGCGCGCCGGTCTCGAGGGGTTGGATCTTGCGGGGATGACCATCCACCTCAACGACGTCTGCATCGTCCGCGGTGGCGGCTGCGCCGCCGACTACACCGAGGCCGCCGGTCGGGCGGTCATGGCGGCCCCCGAAATCACCGTGGGCGTCGCCCTGGGACGCGGCAGCGCCGAAGCTTCGGTCTGGACCAGCGACCTGTCCTACGACTATGTGCGCATCAACGCCGAGTATCGCTCGTAAGGTAACCATGTCCCCCAATGCCGTCCTCCAGGTGGCCGTCGGCGTGGTGGTGAACCCGTGCGGCGAGGTCCTCATCGCCCGCCGGGCCCCCACCGCCCACCAGGGGGGGTTGTGGGAATTTCCCGGGGGCAAGGTGGAGGCGGGGGAACCCGTGGAGGATGCCCTGGCCCGGGAACTATTGGAAGAAGTGGCCTTGGAGGTGGTGGTGGCAAAGCCCTGGTTCACCCTGACCCACGACTACGGCGACCGGCAAGTGGCCCTCCACATCTTTTGGGTGAGCCGATTCAAAGGCGAGGCCCGGGGGTTGGAGGGACAGCCCCTGGCGTGGCGTCCCATTGCCCAGTTGGTGGCGGCGGACTTTCCCGCCGCCAACGCCCCCATCGTCGCAGCTCTCCAGGAGGCTTCCTTGTGATGGCTAAGGTGCGCGGTCGGATCTTGGGGGGCCTCGGTGGGGCCGGGGCCGGGTTGGCCCTGGTGGGGCTGGGGGTGTGGTTGGGTCTCCAGTGGGGTGGCGGTTCGGGGATTGGGGGCCCGGTGCCGTTCACGTCATCCTTCGACCCACCCTCGGAAGTGAGTCAACTGCAGGTGGTGGATGCCGACTGCGATCCCAGCCAAAACCCCTGCCGCGCCCTTGGGGCCGCGGGCACTTTGACCTTGGCCTTGGGGGATGGCCGCGGGGTGGCCACTCTGTCCCCCTTTGCCATCGAAGTCCAGCTGGATCCCAACCCAGAAGGTCGAGGAGCGACGGCCGTGGCGGTGGCCTTCACCATGGAGGGCATGTATATGGGGGACAACCGCTTTGCCCTGACCCGCGGGTTGGAGGCACCCCATACCTGGCGCGGCGAGGGCATCTTGCCCTTTTGCAGCTGGCAACGCCGCCAGTGGCGGGCCACGGTGTGGTGGCAAGACCCGGCAGCGAGCTACCACCGGGCGGATTTCACCTTGGAAATCTCGGACCACAGCTCCTAAGCTATAGCTGTCTTGCCCGCCGGTGGTGGTGTTTGGGGCATACCCTCCTCCTTACGGCCTTCAACTGCGCCTTGTCAACGGCTGCACCCCTCCCTTAAAGTCCTACACGGCTCGCAGTGGCAGCGCTCGAAGCCGCCGTTTGCTGCGCCGCCTGCGAGCTTGGACCCCAAGCCATCTCGGTCCAACCCTTGACGCCCGGGCCGCCGCAGAGCCGGGCCACGTCCGGCATTGCCGAGCCTGAGGAGCTGCAACGTGAAGAGCAAAATGAAGGTTGTGGAAAACCGGCCCTTCGATGAGCTGCAAGTCGGTGACGAGGCGGAACTACCGCGCACCTGCACCGAGGATGATTTCTACGTCTTCGCCAACGCGTCCGGGAACCACAATCCCCTCCACTTGATACGCCACGACGATGCCGCCGACGGTGCCCAGGAGCCCATTGCCCCTTCGATCTGGGTCGGCTCGCTGATATCGGCGGTCCTGGGCAATCTCCTACCCGGGGCTGGGACCATCTACCGCAAGCAGACCTTTGAGTTTTTCGACCGCGCCCACGCCGGCGAGGATCTGATCGCCAAGGTCCGGGTCATAGAGAAGCACGCCAATGGCGACGTCTCACTGGCCACCACCGTCACGCGGGTTTCAGATCAGGCGACCATTGTGACCGGCGAGGCCGTCGTGACCGCACCCCGGCAGAAGATGACCTTCGACGACCTGGAGGTGCCGGGCCTCGTGGTCCAACGCCACCGCCACTTCGACGCGCTTCTAGAACGGGTCGCGCCCCTGCCGCCGATCAAAACTGTGGTGATCGCCCCCGAGGAGCCGAATTCCCTCGGCGGTGCCCTGTTGGCCCGGGAACACACCATCATCGAACCGATTCTGGTGGGGGACCAGGCCAAGATCGAATCCGCTGCGGCGGAGATCGCCGCTGATCTCCAGGGAGTGAAAATCGTCCACGCCCCCGGCCACGCGGCGGCGGCGGCCGCCGGCGTCAGCTTGGTGAATGACGGCCAAGCCCAGGCGGTGATGAAGGGGCATTTGCACACCGATGACCTGCTCCGCGCGGCGTTGAAGCGCGAGGGCGGCCTGCGGGGCGGACGCCGCTTCACCCATGTCTTTGTGATGGATGTTCCAGGGCTGCCCCACCTGCTCTTGATCACCGACGCCGCCATCAATATCGAGCCCGATCTGACCACCAAGATCGACATCGTGCAGAATGCCATCGACGTCGCCATCTCCCTGGGGATCGACCAGCCGAAGGTCGGGGTTCTCTCCGCCGTGGAGACCGTCAATCCCCAGATCGCCTCCTCGGTGGACGCTGCGTTGCTCTCGAAGATGGCGGAACGGGGTCAGATCAAGGGGGGCCTGGTCGATGGCCCCCTCGCCATGGACAACGCAGTTGACCTCTCGGCCGCGCGAACCAAGGGGATTTCTTCCCAGGTTGCGGGACGGGCCGAGATTCTGGTAGTGCCCAACCTCGACTCTGGCAACATGTTGTCGAAACAGCTCTCCTATATCGCCAAAGCCGAGGGGGCCGGCGTGGTCATGGGCGCCAAGGTCCCGATCATCCTCACTTCCCGGGCAGATGACGAGCGCTCCCGCTTGGCCTCTTGCGCGGTGGCCGCCCTCCACGAGGCCCGACTCTCCGGCAAGACCGCATCGGGTCAAGGGGCGCAATGACGGCGTGTATTGCCCCCTCGCCGGGCGAGTTCCAGCGGCTGGACCGACAGCTCGCCAAACTGCTGACTCGATATGGAACGCCAATCGTTCAGCCCCATGGCGAACCCGACGACGAGCCGGGGTTGGACAGGGGAGCACCCCAGTGATTTAAACGTGTAAGGATGCTCACTATTGGGTCTGGGATTTTCGTGCCGCCAGTTGCCGGGCGACGGAGACATGGGGCTGTTTGGGATTGTGCTGGCGCTTGGGAGGCGGTCTGGGCGGTGTGGCGCGCTGGGCTTTGTGGAAGCGGTGAAGAGGGTCCTGCTCGGCCAAGGCGATCAACCCGGCGTTGAAGGCGGGTTCGGTCTGCTGAAGAGACGGTATCCAAAGATCGTCCGGGAGCTCAGCAATGACCCGATAGGTCGAGGCGATCTCCCCGGCGAGTTGATAGCGCGAAAGGTCTTCTTGGATATCGACCGTGGGGTGAGCCTGCTGCATGACGGTCATCATTAATGAGAGCAGATTGTACGCTAAACAAGCCACGGCAAAGGCAAAGAGAGCGGCGAGCGGCTGAGCCAGGCTCTCGACCTCGCAACGCAGCTCCACGGTCAAGCTTTTGAAGGCTGTCTCGAGTTGCCAGCGGTCGCGATAATGGTCGGCGAGGGTAAGAGCATCGAGGCGGTCGCT
>JBHJHK010000421.1:0-5820 GCA_050330975.1 Candidatus Competibacterales bacterium
ATCGTCACAGCGAATTTGGGTTTCGATGATGTGAGCGTGCTGTTGGGGGGGGGCGACGGCACCTTCGGGCCCCAGACGAACTTTGACGTAGGCCGTACTCCTGAGTCCGTCACCCTAGGGGATGTGAATGGCGATGGGCGACTCGACATCGTCACCGCGAATAACGTGGATGTGAGCGTGCTGCTGAATCAGGGCCCCTAACCCCCGAGCCCGAGGACGGCTCATCCGGGACAGGATCGCCCCGCCCTCTCATGGTGATCTCGTCCCCCAAGACCTATTGCCCCCTGGAGGGCGAGGCCAGGCTTGTGCTCACCGCCACCTCAAAGCTTGCGATGCCAAGTGAGTGCCCAGTGTCCCGCACTTCCCCCCTAGGAGGTGGTGCGGGAGAGGACGTCGTCAGCACGGTGAGTATCGGGTTGGATGGGACGTGGGTGATGATGGAGGAAGAGGGTTATCGCGAGGCGATGACCGGCCCCATCGCCTTGTACAATGCCAAGGGCGAGCGACTACACACGATCTACACCGGGGCGGCCCCAGAACCGGGCAAGGCCACCTTCTTCGCGCGCTTGAGCGGTGCCGGAGGCTGATGGGGTGATCACCTTGCGCCCACTGGTGATGAGTGACCTTCGCTGATCACAGTTTTGGAACGAACTCGATCGCTACGGCTTTCCCATCACTCTGTAACAATAGAATTCATCCTATTAAAGGTTGCACCCCCGAGAGTTGCTCCATTGATTTTAAGGCTTTTATTTTCTATTTTTACAGTGACGACAAACACAGGATCTATATCATGGAACCAAAAAAACTGTTAAAACATAAAGGCCTTAGCAATCTATCCAACAACAGCGAAGATATTGCCAAATACTACGACAACTGGTCTAGTGATTATGATGAGACGCTTGCCCAATGGCGTTACGATGCACCTGAACAAGTGGCTTCGATACTTATGGCTGAACTGTCGCCGCAGTCGGTGATTCTAGATGCGGGGTGTGGTACTGGACTAAGTGGTAAAGCATTGCGTTCAGTGGGATTTGAAACCATTGACGGAATTGACGTTTCCAGCCATTCCCTAAAAACAGCCGCAATGTCCGGCACCTATAACACTCTATGTTTGGTGGACATGCAAAATCTCCCTTTCCCCATTCAAGATAATCAATATGAAGGATTGATTTGTGTGGGTGTTTTGACGTACTTAACTGACATTATTGGCACGTTGCGGGAATTCAACAGAATAGTTAGACCGAAGGGGAGTATCGTTTTTACGCAGCGAACCGACTTATTTGCAAAGCATGATTTACGGAGCATACTTAAAGAGCTCTCCGACGAGGGCCAGATCGAACGCGTACGCATCTCTGAACCCCATCCTTATCTACCGAACAATGAGGAATTTAGCGATAAGATCCTGGTACACTATATCTCTTATGAAGTAGTGTAATTTGGCGCACAACACATGATACAGGCGTCCTAGTGAATGGTGTGCTTTGGAGACAGATCATTGCCCTCAGTTTGCCCATCGATGGAGCTGGAAATCAGCTCGGGGAATCTGGCCGGCGGCTGGGTGGATGCACCTTCACGCTATCCCGTGACGGCGATCAATGCCCCCCGGCGTCCGAGGCATCACAATGGGGCCATCCCGTTACAACAGGAGCCTGGTCATGGTGCGACGACAACTGGTCCTGGGGGTGTTGCTCGGGTTCATGGGCTGGACCGCAGTAGCGGCTCCCGAAGCTCAAGGCGACGCCGTCACCTTGCACTTTTACTGGTCCAAGAGCTGCCCCCACTGTCAACAAGCTCGGGCTTTTTTGCCCGAATTATTGGCCACCCGTCCCTGGGTCATCCTCGACAGTCGAGAGCTGAGCGAAAGCGCCGAGAATCGCCGCGCCTACCTGGAGATGACTGAGCAGTTGGGGGAAGAGCCCCGGGGCGTACCCGCCTTTGCCTTTTGCGATCAGCTGATGATCGGCTTTGACGACGCCCAGGGGATGGGAGCTTGGCTGGGAGCAGCCCTGGATCGCTGTGGCGGGGTGGCGGTGGCCGGGGAGGTCGCCACCGGTGATCAGCCCGTGCGCTTGCCGGGGCTAGGGGCCCTGGATAGCGGCCAGTGGTCGCTGCCGCTGTTGACCCTGTTGATTGCCGGGGTCGATGCCTTTAACCCCTGTGCCTTCTTCGTGTTGCTGTTTTTATTGAGTTTACTGGTCCACGCCCGCAGCCGGTTGCGGATGGCCTTGGTGGGAAGCGTTTTCGTCGCCTTCTCTGGGATTTGGTATTTCGCCTTTATGGCCGCTTGGCTCAACGTCTTTGCCTGGTTTGGGGAACTGCGACTCCTGACCCTCGTGGCTGGGCTGTTGGCCATCACCGTGGCGACCCTCAACATCAAAGACTACTTCTACTTCAAAGTGGGACCCTCTTTGACCATCCCCGAGGAGGCCAAACCGGGGCTCTTTGCCCGCATGCGCAAGCTCATGGGCGCCGAGAAGATCCCAGCCCTATTGGTGGGCACGGTGGTGTTGGCCGCAGCCGCCAACAGCTATGAGCTCCTCTGCACCGCCGGTTTTCCCATGGTCTACACCCGCATTTTAACCCTAGCGGAGCTGTCGACGCCGGCCTACTACGGCTATCTGGCCCTTTACAACCTCATCTACATCATACCCCTGGCGGTGATCGTGGCGGTGTTTACCGCCACCTTGGGGGCCCGCAAGCTCGGCGAACGGGAGGGGCGCATCCTCAAGTTGACCGCGGGGCTTTTGATGTTGGGACTGGGGTTGGCGCTGGTCTTCGAGCCCAGCTGGCTCAACCAGCTCGGCTTTAGTGTGGTGCTCATCGCCCTCACGACCTTGGTGACTATATTGGTGGTGCGCCTAAGGCCCCTTGCCCATCCATGAGCACAGGGGACAACGCCCCCCAGCCCTCACCCCAGGTGAGGCAGCAGCTGGAGACACTGCAGGGCGCCGGGCAGCAAGCGCTGGACACCAAGCGCCACCTCGGCCAACGCGCCATGGTCTTCAAGGCAGTTCCTTTGTGGGATGCAGCATCCCAGGCACCCATCACACCTGGCGTGGGAATGAGCACGCCCCCTGGACAAATGCCCATGGGTTTCCAGAAAAGGGCCCACAAAGGCGTTTTCTCAGTCGCGGATAGTCCACCTTGGAACGGTGGCGGCGATCCATGGGCAAGCGCCTGAGCCACCTCACCCCCAAAACGGGAAACCGCGCCCCAAGACTGTGAACAATGGCCCTGCGCCCCCGAGGAGTAACGCCGCCCTCGGGTTGTAAAACCACCCATCCCCGCCCCTGGGCATCCCCCACCAACGCCGCCTGGGCCACCCCGGGAAGCTGCCGAGCCACCGCCTCGACGGCAAAGGGATAGTACCCCGCCACCCGGGCGCTGTGGCGGCCCAGCAGCCATAGCCGCCCGGCGCCATCCAAACGACCGGCGTCGCCCGTGCGGTGCCACACCACCCCCCCCGCCACCACCTTGGTCTCCCGGTCCCGGCGGGGGTCCCCATAGCCCTGGACCACCCCGGGGCCGCTCACTTGGATCTCATCGTCCACCAGGCGCAACCCCACCTCCGCCACGGGCGCCCCCACCAGCAACCCCCGGCCCTGGGCCATGGCCCGCCAGTCGGCGTCCCCCAGTTGCGCCGTGGCGATATGGGCGATGGGCTCGGCCTCCGAAGAACCGTACAACACCGTGACCTCGCCGGGCCACTGGTCCTCCAGGCGGGCCAAGAGGTCGGGAAACACCGGACCACCGCCGGTAAACACCCGCTCGATGCCCTCGCCCCCGGGGGGCGGCGCCGCCACCCAGCGGGCCAGGCTCGCCGGGGGCAGCACCAAGCGCGTCGCCCGGTGGCGCCCCACCTGGCGGCCTAGGGAGGCCGGCCCTAGGGCGTCGGGGCCCCTGGAAAGCCCGGCGGGCAAAACGCTGGTCACCCCGTTGGCCAAGTTGGCCAACACAAACACCGCCAGGGCGGTCAACTCCACCGCCCCCGGCTCGGGGGCCATGGCCGCCGTCACCTGGCGGTGCTGGTGGGACAAAAACCCATGGCTGCGGACGATGGCCTTGGGGAGTCCCGTGGAGCCACTGGTGAAGGTGATCAACGCCGGCGCCGCCGGGTCCAGGTCAACCCAAGACTCCCCGACCAGCCCACCACCTCGCCCCCCTGGCGACGCCCCCCAGTGGGGCAACGCCCCCAGGGCCGGTACGGCGGCGGTGGCCAGCCGGGCCCGCCAGTCCCCCACCACGGCCGTCAAGCCCAAGGGAACGAGGGTCTGGCGCCAGCAAGACCACGGCACGGCGGCGGGCAACACCGCCACGGCCCCCAGACGCCACAGGGCGATGAGGACGGCGTAGAGCTCCACCCCCAGGGGCTGGAGCACCAACAACCGCTGGCCCGGACCCACCCCGCGCCGCCCCAATTCCCGGGCCAACTGGGCCGAGTGGCGGGCCAGCTCGCCAAAGCTGACCCCGACGCGGGGGGTGACCACCGCCAACTGGGCCGGGCGGCGGGCCACCTGGTGCAAAAAGGGTTCTATGAGATTCATGGGGAGATTCATGGGGAGATTCACGGGGCCAACTCCCGAACGAACAGCCGATAGCGGCGAAAGGGATGACCACAGCGGCGGCTGTGGCGACGGGATACGTTATCAACGTGCATCAGGGCGTGGACCACGGCGTCAAACCCCGCTGTCGCCGCCCAGCGATGGACCCGGTTGAACAGGTGAATCCCCACCCCGCCCCGCACCGTGGCGTAGGTCTTGAAGATCAACCGCCGCTCCTGCGCCAGCCCCAGGGGCTCGGGCATAGCTAGGGCGTAGCCCAACAGCGCCCCCCGGGCGTCCCGGGCCAGCCACAACCCCTCGGGGGGCAAGCGCCCCAGCAACGGCCCGTAGAGTCCCAAAAACGCCGGCCACCCCAGGGGGCGAAACAGCAGATTGCGGCGAAACGCCCACAGGGTCAGGCGATAGACCTCGGCGAGGGTCGCCAGGGCGTCCCGGGGATCGAAGGGGGCGATGGCGATCCCCCGCCGGACCAGGCTGGGATCGTCCCCCGGCCCCACCCCGGCAAAGGGCGGCCGGGCGATGCTCGAGACGTAGTCGGCCAGGGGCACCAACCCAGCGGCTCCAAAGGCCGCAGCCATGGCCCCGTCATCAAAGGGCTCCAGGAAAAACGCCGGGGTGGCGTCGCCGGCTACCACACAGCGGTAGCGGTGCCAGGTGTCCCCCGCCAGGGGCCCCACCAAAAACCGCGCCCCCAGGTCTCCGGCGGCCGCCGCCGCGGCCCTCAACAGCGGCACCCAGTGGTCCGGGGAGCCCCGGAGCGCCCCCACCGCCGCCGTGGCCGCCGCGTGGAGGGGGGCGGTGCGGGGCCACAGGCGGGCCTCCGCCCCGCCCCAGTGGAGGATCAAGGGCTCCATGGCGCCCCCCAGTGACTGGCCGTGAGCCCCTGGAGCAGGCCGCACAACCCCAAGGGGATGGCGGCGTTGTCAAACCCCCGCCGGGCGGCGGCCTCCAACGCCGTCCCCCCGCTGGCGATGAGCAACGCCAACAGCCCCGGGGACCAGGCCACCGCCGGCGGCCACAGGGACAACGCCGCGGTAGCCCACAGCCAGGCGCAGAGCCAAAACGCCGCGCTGCCCTGGAAGCTCTTGGGGTCCCCCCCCAGCACCCGGTAGCGCCAGCGCCCCCAACGCCGCCCCCCCCGGGCCGCCAAGGCGTCCCCCGAGGCCCGCACCCCCACGGGCAAGACGAAGGAAAGGGGCGCGCCGGCGCGCCAGGAAAACACCCCCACGATGGCGAGACAGCAGAAAAACGAGCCCAC
>JBHJHK010000422.1:0-8971 GCA_050330975.1 Candidatus Competibacterales bacterium
GGGGGATTCCACCGCTTGGGCCGGTTCTGGGTCGGGCTGGTTCGGCTCTGGGGGAGGCACCTCGGGGGATTCCACCGCTTGGGCCGGTTCTGGGTCGGGTTCGGTTGCCTCGGCGTTTTGCGCCAACGGCGGTGGGGTTTCCTCGCCGCCGTCGAGGGGCGCTGGCGTGGCTTCGTCTGGGGTCGGGACCTGTGCCCCAGCGTCTTCCTCCGGGGCTGGGCCCGCCCCATCCGTCGCCGGGGCGGCCTCTGGTCCAGGGGACAGCTCCATGGCGGGGGAGGGTTCTGGTGTCGTCGGGGCCTCCACCGGCTGGGGGGCGCCTGCCTCATCGGTGGTCAACCCCTCGGGTGGTGTGTCCTGGACCTCGGGGAGCGATGCTTGGCCAACGGCATCCGAGAACTCCGGCGTCGACCCCGCTGCGGCGGGGGTGTCGGCGCCCGGGGGAGTGATGGGTAGCGCTTCGGCGGCAGGGAGGGGAGGTGCCCCGTCGGGTTGTTGGTTCCCCGGGGTCGACGCCGAAGTCGGGGAGGCCTCCGGGGAGGCCATGTCTCCAGGAACCGTTTCCGCTGCCGCGGTGGCAGTCTCAGGGGCGTCTTCAGCGCCGTCCAACGCCGTTGCGTCCCCGGGCCGGGGCGTATCCACGGCATCGGTGGGGACGGGAGAGGTGCTGGGTTGGGGGGCTGTGGTCGCCGAACGAGCCTCGCCACCGAGGTCGCCCAGCGGGGTCTCTGCCGATGCTTCCGGGCCCGCCGCCGCCGTCGCCGGAGGCTCGGGTAGTGCCTCGGCGTCGGTGGCCATTCCCGCAGTGTGATGGGGCTCGGCCTCACCCGAGTCCGCCGCCGTGGCCGCCGCTGGTGTGGAGTCGGTGTCGCTCTCCAGGGGGGCTTCAAAGTAAATGCGCGGCGGCGAGGGGGGCGTGGGGTCATCGCCGTTGGTGGCGGCTTCTCCTTGGCTCCCAGGGGGCGGTGCGGCGTCGCTGTGGGCCGCTGGCGTCGGTGCCGTATCCCCAGGGTCTTCGGTGGCCACCGCCTCCGCGGCATTGGGGACCACGATCACCGAGCCGTCGGCTTCCAAGCGGACAAAGCCCAGGGTGCGGGCGATATCCATGACCGCCTCTTTGTCGGCGTTTTGGCGGATCCGGGGAATGGGGGTGCCCGGGGGTACCCGGGGGCGTCCAGTGCGGATCTGGCGCTCCACGCGCTGACCGTCGACTTCGACGGCTATGGTCTGGCCCCGGGCGGCCGCGGGTATCGCCGCCGGCACTGGCTCCGGCGCCGCCACCTCCTCGACGACGTCGCCGCCGTCGTCGCTGCCCTCACCCCGGCGCCGGCGGCGGCCGCCGCGACGACTCCGACGACTGCGTTGGCTGCCGTCGTCGTCGGCCTCGACGTCGCCGTCGTCGTCGGCCTCGATCTCGGTCTCGGTCTCGACCTCGACCTCGACCTCGTCGTCGGCCCCGACCTCGCCCACAAAGCCCTCTTTTGGTTTCAGGTCGCCGCCGTCGTCCACCTCTGCAATCTCGGGGGCCCCATAGGTCGCCCCTACAACTTGGCCATCTCCTTCGTCGTCGTCAAAGACGTTATCTTCCCCCACCACCGCTGGGGTGTCGTCGATCCGCTCGGCGCGTTGGGACCTGCCGTTGCGACCTTCCCGGCGCTTGTTGCCCGGGCGCGAGCGCCGGCGACCGCCTTCAAAGGCCTCGGAGGCACCATCGCCGCCGCCCTGGAGTAGGGCGGCCCGTTCAGTCCGCTGGGAACCGCCCTCGACGTCGTCAGAGATGCTGGTCGACTCCGCCACGGACTCGTCCTCCACCGAGTCCTCCTCGGGGGGTTGGTCGAAGAGGCTGCGCCACAGCCAGCGCAAGAAGCCGGGATTGGTGTCGGTGTTGGGCTGCATGGCCGTGGGCAGGGGTGCCGGCGTCAAGGGGCGAACGCTCTTGACCAAGGGCTCCTCGCTCACCGCCGGTGCCCGGGGCGGGGGGGATTTGGTCGCGGGGGTGGCCTTGTCGTCGACGGGCTCCTCGACGAGCTCAGATAGCCGATAGCTCGGGGTCTCGTCCGCCGCCGTCAACTCGTCGCTGCGCTGGCGCTTGAGGAAAAATTGGGGCGTCTCCAGGTCCCGGTCCGGCACCAACACCGTGCGAATCCGATGGCGGGCTTCGATGGCCCCCTGGGCATCCCGCTTTTCATTGAGCAAAAAGGTGGCCACCGCCACGGGGGCCCGCACCAGCACCCGGGCGGTGCGCTCCTTCATAGCCTCTTCTTCGATGAGGCGCAACAGCGCCAACGCCAGGGAGGGGATGGTACGGATGGTGCCCTGGCCCTGGCAGCGGGGACAGACGATGTGGCTGGCCTCGTCCAGGGAAGGTCGCAGACGCTGGCGGGACATCTCGAGGAGGCCAAAGCGGGAAATGCGCCCCATCTGCACCCGGGCCCGATCCATCTTGAGGAGCTCCCGCAGGCGGTTTTCCACCTCCCGCTGGTGGCGTTGGGCGCTCATGTCGATGAAATCGATGACGATCAACCCCCCCAAATCCCGCAGCCGCATCTGGCGGGCGATTTCGTCGGCGGCCTCTAGGTTGGTGGACAAGGCCGTCTCTTCGATATCGCTGCCCTTGGTGGCCCGCGCCGAGTTGATGTCGATGGCGACCAACGCCTCGGCGTAGTCGATGACCACCGCGCCCCCCGACGGCAGGCGCACCTCCCGCTGGTAGGCGGTTTCGATTTGGCTCTCGATTTGAAAGCGGGTGAAGAGGGGGGTCGAATCTTGGTAGAGCTTGAGCTTGTTCAGGTTGTAGGGCATCACCTGCTGGATGAAATCCCGCGCCTGTTGGTAGACTTCCGGGTCGTCCACCAAGATCTCACCGATGTCCGAGCGAAGATAATCCCGCAGCGCCCGAATGATGACGTTGCTCTCTTGATAGATGAGCAACGGCGCCTTTTTTTGGTCGCTGGCCTGGGTGATGGCGCTCCACAACTGGAGTAGGTAGTCCAAGTCCCACTGGAGCTCTTCTTTGGAGCGCCCCACCCCTGCGGTGCGGACGATGAGGCCCATGCCGTCGGGAATCTCCAGCTGGGCCATGGCCTCGCGGATCTCCTGGCGATCTTCCCCCTCGATGCGCCGTGATACCCCTCCGGCTTTGGGGTTGTTGGGCATCAACACCAGGTAGCGACCGGCGAGGCTGATGTAAGTGGTCAACGCCGCGCCCTTGGTACCCCGCTCTTCTTTGTCGATTTGGACGAGGACCGTCTGCCCCTCTTTGAGGGCATCTTTGATGGAGGGCTTGCCGTTGCCGTTGCCGTTGCCGTTGCCGTTGCCGTTGCCCCGGCTGTGATAGACCTTGGCGATCTCTTTGAAGGGCAAAAAACCATGGCGCTCGGCGCCGTAGTCGACGAAGGCCGCTTCGAGGGAGGGCTCGATGCGGGTGATGCGGCCTTTGTAGACATTGGCTTTTTTCTGTTCGCGGGCGGGGGTTTCGATGTCGAGATCGTAGAGTCTTTGACCGTCTACGAGGGCGACGCGCAACTCTTCGCGCTGAGTTGCGTTGATCAGCATTCTTTTCATCTAAGGCTCCAGCGCTCAACCGGCCCGTTGTCGCCAGAGGATGAGGTGCAGGGACAAGGGGAGTGCCGCTACAACGGTTGGGGCGCTTAACACACCCAACCGGAGCGGTCGGCCACCCAATGCGCAGTTCATGCGTCTGGGGCGGGTGCGGGAGCGCACCTGGTGTCGTTGGTACTGAAAATGAACTCGCCGCTCCGAGAGTTGCCACCTACAATGCAGTGTCAAAGAACGGAAGCCTCAGGGAGCGACGGGTGAAATCGTCTCAAGTTGGGCGATGTCCTGGGGAAAAATCCCACATTGTTACCACGAGCGATGGCCAATTGCACAGGAGTGCCCAGTGGACGCGGGATAAATACTGGAACATGGAATACCTGCGCCGTGGATCACTTTGTCATTGTCAATCGCGTCATTGTCAATCGCAATATTTATCAACCGCAATCTTCAAACGCTGTTGACTAGCCGGCCCCGGGGGCGGGCGCTTTAGCCACAGCGCGTAGTAATATAGCAAGCCCCAAACGGCCCTTCAATGAGCGTATCCTCCAGGACGTCTTCTCCGGGTTGTCCCATGGTGCACCGCCTCAACAATGATCCTCGAGGGGGCCTGTCTTCGCCCGCGTCTTTTCCGTTGTACCCAGACTGCCACGCAAGGGCCTTCGAGCCCAACTTTCCCAAGGTCAACCGTTCCCATGGCTGAAACCGACACCCCCCGCGCCCGCGTCGTCGAAGTCGACCCGGAGCACCACGGACAGCGGGTGGACAACTTCCTCCAGCGCACCCTCAAAGGGGTGCCCAAGAGCCGTATCTATCGGATCCTGCGCAAGGGCGAGGTGAGGGTCAACAAGGGCCGCATTCCCCCCCATCACAAGCTCTGCGCCGGAGATCTAGTGCGCATCCCCCCCCTGCGCCAGGGGGAGGATCCTGGGGTCCATCCCCCCGAGGCCATGGTGCAGCGCCTGCTACAACGGGTGGTGTTCGAAGACGAGCACTGGCTGGTGCTGGCCAAGCCCGCGGGCCTGGCGGTCCACGCCGGCAGCGGCCTGCCCTTTGGCGTCATTGAGGCCCTGCGCACCCGCCGCTCGGGCTATCTAGAACTCGGCCACCGCCTGGACCGAGACACCAGCGGTTGCCTTTTACTGGCCAAGAGCGCCGCTGCCCTCCACGACTTCCAAAGGGCTTTGGCGGCCCGGGAGGTGGAGAAGCGTTATTTGACCCTGGTGCGGGGCTGCGTGGTCCGACCCGTCGCCGTGGATGCGCCCCTGAGGAAAAATGTCCTCAGGGGGGGGGAGCGCCTGGTGCAAGTGGATCCCACGGGCCGCGCCGCCCACACCGCGTTGGTGCCCGTGGCTACCTACCCGGGCGCCACCTTGGTGGAGGCCACCATCGCCACGGGGCGCACCCACCAAATTCGCGTCCACGCCACCCATGCCGGTCACCCCGTGGCCGGCGACGCCAAATACGGCGACCCCGCCTTCAACCGCCAGCTGGCAGAGCGGGGCCTAAAACGGCTATTTCTCCACGCCCACGCCCTGAGCTTTCCGGCGAAAAACCGCGAACTCAGCATCAGCGCCCCCCTAGACGACGACTTGACCCCAGTCCTAGACGCCCTGGAGGCCGACCCATGACCACCTCCCCAACCCCGTCTCGCCGCGAGCCCGTGGAGCTCGTGATCTTCGACTGGGATGGCACCTTGGTGGATTCCATCGTCGGGATCGTCGCCAGCGTCCAGGCCGCCGTGGCCGAGCTGGGCTGGCCGCCCCGGGAGGACGAGACCATCGCCACCCTCATCGGCCTGGACTGGCAGGGGGCCTGTCGGGTGCTCTATCCCGACCAAAGCCCCGCTGACCACGTCGCCCTGGCCAAGGCCGCCCGCCGTCACAACCACCAGCGCCCCGCGCCCGCCCCCTTTCCCGGGGCTGACACCGTCTTGCAGTCCCTCAGGGACTGCGGGTGTCGGTTGGCCGTCGCCACCAGCAAGCCCCGGACCGAACTCGACGGAGAATTGCCGCAAACGGGCCTCGGCCCCTGGATCACCGCGAGTCGCACCGCCGACGAAACCGCCCCCAAACCCGATCCCAAGATGCTGGTCGAACTCCTGGCGGCGCTGGACACTCCGCCCCACCGGGCCTTGATGGTGGGCGATAGCGAGTACGACTTGACCATGGCGGCGAGGGCGGGCCTGGTGGCCGTGGCGGCCAACTACGGCGTCCACGGCTTTGAGCGCCTCGCCCGCTGTCGTCCCGCGGCCCATATCGACCAGTTGGCCGAGCTGCCCAGCGCCCTGGCCCGTTGCGGTTTTATCAACCTCTAGGAACTGATGTGCCATGACCCAGACTGATCCGTCCTCCCCCAACTCCCCGTCGGCCGATGAGCGCTTTGCCCGCGACGTGCTGCGGGAACTGGCCTTGGCGTCGGTGACCGAACAGCGCCGCCGCCGGCGCTGGAACCTGTTCTTCCGGTTGTTGTTCCTCGCCGTCGCCCTCGGGGTGCTCATCACCGCACTAGTGCCCCTGGCCACCCGCACCGCCGGGGGGGCCCACGCCGCTGTGGTGGAGGTGGTGGGCGTCATCGCAAGCGGCACCGAGGCCAGTGCCGACAACGTCATTAAGGGTCTGCGACGGGCCTTTGAAAACGGCAACACCGCCGGGGTGATCCTCGACATCAACAGCCCCGGGGGCAGCCCGGTTCAAGCCAGCCAAATCTACGACGAAATCCGCCGCCTGCGGGGCGAGCACCCCGACATTCCCGTCTATGCCGTGGCCGCCGATCTGTGTGCCTCGGGGGGCTACTACGTCGCCGCCGCCGCCGACCGCATCTACGCCAATCGGGCCAGCCTGGTGGGCTCCATCGGCGTCATCCTCGGCAGCTTTGGCTTTGTGGAGGCCTTGGACCGCCTCGGAGTGGAGCGGCGCCTCTACACCGCCGGCGAAAACAAAGACATCCTCGACCCCTTTACCCCCGTGGAACCCGGCCAGGTCGACTACATCGAGTCGGTCTTGGACACCGTCCACCAGCAGTTCATCGACGCCGTCAAGGCCGGTCGGGGGGATCGCCTCGACGCCGCCGCCCACCCCGAGGTGTTCTCCGGGTTGTTTTTCACCGGCCAGCAGGCCTTGGACATGGGTCTGGTGGATGCCCCGGGAAGCGTGCGCTCGGTGGCCGAAGAGGTCATGGGGGTGGAGAGAACCGTGAATTTCACCGTGCGCCAGGGGATCCTCGACCAGCTGGCCACGGGTCTAGAGGCTCGCATCGAAGCCTTTATCCAGCGTTTGGGGACGCCGTCTTTGACGGCACCTTGACGGGGCGGGGTTTTCGCCACCACGGCTTAGGGGTTTCGCCGTCGCCGTGCGACAATGGCAGCACCTTTATCGCTCGTCGTTGTCGCCACACCAATGGATGCCAATCGATCAAAAGAGGTCACCCGTGAACGCCAACATCCGCCGTCGCCCACCACAAAGGTGCCCCCAGGCCGTTTTGGGCTGGCTGTTGGGCTTTTGGGTCTTGCTTCCCCAAGCCCTGGCCCAGGGCGATCCCCCCGCCCTCGACCTGGGGGCCCAGGTCGTCTCACTGCCCCAAGACGTCTGTTTGACCCTGGCCCAAGAGGTGTTGCAGAAACGCCGCTTCGCCCAAGCCCTAGAGCGCAGTGAGGTGGCCGTGGTGGCCAGTGGCAACAACCTCACCGCCGCCATTAGCTGCTACGGCGACCAAGGCCTGGTCCACTTCGTCGTCGCCAGTCCAAGGGAGCGTCGCAGCCGGCGCGTGGTGGGCCGCCTCCAGGAGGATTTTGCCGCCCTTGCCGACAGCTACCTCACCCAACGCCAGATGGAGGACGCCCTCATCGGCCGCTGGCGCAACCCCGACAACGGCGAAACCCTCGTATTCCGCCGCGACGGATTGGTGGTGGGGCGGTTGGGCGACGATCGCTACCAGGGCCGCTACCGCTTCCCCGAACCCGGACGCCTGGGGCTGAACTTCCAACAAGCCCTGGGCACAGAAGCTCCCGAGCTGGTATTCCAGATGAAATTGGACGGCGACCGTCTGGCCCTGACAGATGCCCAGGGGACCACCGCCCGCTATCGGCGCCTGCTGCCCTGACAAAGACAACTACCCCGGATGGCGGGATAGCCGCCGCGCCCGGGCGAACCCCTACGCCAGATGTTCCAAGCGCCATGAAAAAGTTAGCGACCCCCAAGTATGCCCTGCCCATGGGCTTTACCCTGGAGGAGTACATCATCGAAGGGGTCCTGGGCAGTGGTGGTTTTGGCATCACCTACCTGGCCAAGGACCGCGAACTCGATGCCCCCGTGGTGCTCAAGGAGTATTTTCCCCTGGAGTTCGCCGTGCGCGAAGCCGACGGCTTCCAGGTCGCCCCCAGTCCCCAGGGGGATGAGCGGGGCGTGAGTGGCGATTTGTCGTATTATCAGTGGGGGTTAGAACGCTTTCTCCAGGAGGCCCGGGTCCTCGCCCGGGTGCGCCATCCCCATGTGGTGCGGGTCAACCGTCATTTCCGGGCCCAGGGTACGGGCTACATCGTCATGGACTACGAGGCGGGGTCCACCCTCGACACGTTGTTGGCCGGGGGCATCCTCGACGAAGCCGATGTTTGGCACCTCCTCAAAGACGCCCTGTCGGCTCTCCAGGCCGTCCATGGACAAGGCTATCTCCACCGGGACATCAAGCCCAGCAATCTATACATTCGGGCCCGGGATAGCAGCGTGATGCTCATCGACTTCGGCTCTGCCCGGGCAGCCCTCAACAAGCGCACCTCGGGGGTGACGGTGTTGATCTCCCGGGGTTACTCTCCACCGGAGCAGTACGCCGACGGGGAATCTCTGCTGGGACCTTGGACCGACCTCTACGCCCTGGGGGCGGTGCTGTATTTTTGCATGTTGGGCGAGGCCCCCCCCGATGCCTCGGGGCGCTTGATCGACGATCGCCTGGCCAAGCCCCTGCGATTCCTGCGCCAGCGCTACAGCCAGGCATTGGTGGACGCCGTCGAGCGGGCCATGGCCCTCAAGCCGGAGGTGCGCTTCCAAAGCGTCGACCAGTGGCTCCAAGCCATCGCCCAAGCCTCTGTACCCGACCCCGGGTCGACGGCAGAGGGTCCTCAATCCTTGAAGGTGCGTCTCGACACTCAGTTGGGTGGGCGGGAACTGCCGGTTTCGCCCCCCTCGTCGGTGGCCGTCACAAAGATGTCGGGGGAGGATGCTCAAGGGCCGATCCAATGGGACACCTCCATGCTGCTGCGGGCGGAATTGCTTCTGGAGCGCTATGTGGGTACCGCCGCCCAAGAGCAGATGCGCGCGGCCCTGCGGGAGGCCAAGAGCGCCGATGACTTTTTTTACTTGTTGTCCCAGGGCATCGACGATGCCCGCCAGCGCTTGACCTTCATCGAAGCCCTGACCCAGGG
>JBHJHK010000423.1:0-20660 GCA_050330975.1 Candidatus Competibacterales bacterium
CGCCCCCGCCCCCGCCGGCGGCCCCCCCCGCCCCAGCGCCCCCCCACCCCCGCGCCCCCCCCCCGCCGGCGCCGCCGCGCCCCGGGTAGCCCGCGGGGGGGGCGGGGGGGGCAAGTCGTGGATATCATCGTCCGCTATGACCCCCGAGACGCCAGCCTTCGCATCCCGGTCTACGAGGAACTCGACCCCGACCGGATTCAACAGACCGACGGTGCCGCCAATCCCCAGCAGAGCATCCAACGGTTGGTGGACCAGGGCCTGCGGGCACGCCTCCAGATCCAGAGCTTTGTCACCGGCCTTTTGTACATCGAACTGAATTTCTACCCCGGCACCGAAATCAAGTTGGTGGGCAGCGACATTCCCTACCCAGAGCTACCCTCCATTCGTTCCACGTTTAACGAGCTGAGCCGCACCTTGGACAAGTTGCCCCTAGAGCAATTGGTGGTCGACGCCTCGTCGACGGTGGAGGCCGTCAATCGTCTGGTGTCGGGGCCCGAAGTGCCCGCCTTGCTCCGGCGCGCCGATGCCCTGTTGGCGGATCTGCGCGCCCTACTCACCACCGTCGAAGGGCGAGTGGGGGGGGTCATGGACCGGGCCGAGGCGGCTTTGGGGGCCGGCGAAGCGACCCTGGACGCCTACCGAGGCCTCGCCGACACCCTAACCGACCGAGCCCAGGGCTTGGCCGCCGAGTTGACGACGGCGGTGGCGGCGGTGGAAACCACCCTGGAGGGGATTCAAGGGGCGGTGGCAGCGGCGGAGGCCACCGCCCGCCAGGGTCAGCAAACCCTGGCCACCGTCGAGGACAGCCTCGACGGGGTGCTGTCCCGGGAGACACCCTTGGGATACCGCCTGGCGGTTGCCCTGGACGATTTTGCCGCCGCCGCCACCGCCCTGCGCAACCTGGCGGATTACCTGGAGCGCCATCCCAACGCCTTGATCTACGGCAAGCGGCGTTGACCATGGTGCCCCACACCACGAGGTCACCGCGCCTCGGGAAGCCCTGGGCCCGGCTGGTCGGTGGCGCCCGCCGTGGCCTCCCCTGGCGGCGAGGGGGTATTCCGGCCCTGGCCCTGTGGGTTCTGGCCGCGTTGGGGGGCTGTGCCACCACTGGCCCCGACGTCCAGTACTACGTCCTGGCACCCCTGCCCAGCGGCTCCAATAGCAAAGGACTGGATCGCGTGGTCGGCGTGGGGCCGGTGGATTTGCCCCAATACCTCAACCGCCCCCAAATCGTCACCCGCGCCGGGGAAAACCAGTTGACGTTGGCGGAGTTTCACCGCTGGGCCGAGCCCTTGGAGGTCAACGTGGCGGCAGTGTTGGCCCAGAATCTCACCGCCCTCCTCGACGGCACCACCGTGGCGGCTTTCCCCTGGCCGGCGGAGACTACCCCGGACTACCGCATTCGGGTGACCATTAGCCGCTTTGAGGGGGATAGCGACGGCAACGTCTCCCTGGTGGCCCGCTGGCAGCTGGTGGATCTCCAGGGGCAAGAGCTCCAGCGGGGTAACGCCCTGTTGGGGGCCGCCTTCGTCCCCCCCACGGACGGCGAGTGGGACTACGGCGCCCTGGTGGGGGCGATGAATCGGGTGTTGGGGGAATTGAGTCAAGACCTGGCCCGAGCCCTGCGCCGTCTCGCCGACCCTCGAGGATCGCCCCCCTGAGGATCACCGTGAATACTTGAGCGCAGTTCAAGTTGCTATTGAATTTATTAAGCTTGCTTCAACTACCGCCATGGGTTTTCATGAAGGGCTGTGGCAGTGGATTGCCCGATCGCTTACCCATGGTGCCGTCTTGCGCTCCTTTGGCCATACAACCTCGGTGGTCGTCCAAGGGGAAATCGAGCATTAAAGTCAATTATTCACCAAGTGGGCTAACTCGGATGAACAGCCAAACTCCCGACGCCTTGCAGATGCTGCTGGAGCAGCGCATTGTGATCCTCGACGGTGCCATGGGCACCATGATCCAAGGCCACGACCTCGGTGAGAGCGACTACCGGGGAGATCGCTTTGCCCAGTGGCCCTCGGATCTCAAGGGCAACAACGATCTGTTGTGTTTGACCCAGCCCGAGGTGATCCGCGACATCCACCTGGCCTATCTGAGGGCCGGTGCCGACATCGTCGAGACCAACACCTTCAACGCCACCTCCATCGCCATGGCCGACTACGCCATGGAGTCCTTGGCCTTTGAGATCAACGCCGCCGCCGCCCGGCTAGCCCGGGAAGCAGCCCACCAGGTGAGCGGGGAAACCCAGTCGCCGCGGTTTGTCGCCGGGGTGTTGGGCCCCACCAACCGCACGGCCAGCATCTCTCCCGACGTCAACAACCCCGGGTTCCGCAACACGTCCTTCGACGAGTTGGTGGCCGCCTACGACGAGGCCACCCGGGGGCTGTTGGAAGGGGGGGTGGATTTGATCTTGGTGGAGACCATCTTCGACACCCTCAACGCCAAGGCGGCGCTGTTCGCCCTGCGCCGGCTCCAGGGTCGCGGGGTGGCCGTGCCGCCGGTGATGATCTCCGGGACCATCACCGACGCTTCGGGGCGTACCCTCACGGGCCAGACCACCGAGGCGTTTTACAACTCCCTGCGCCACGTCAAGCCGTTGTCCATGGGCCTCAACTGCGCCTTGGGACCCTATGAACTGCGGGCCTACGTCGAGGAGATGGCCCGGATCAGCGAAGGTTACGTCTCCGCCCACCCCAACGCCGGCTTGCCCAACGCCATGGGGGGCTACGACCTGGACCCCGCCACCATGGCCGCCGAGATCGGCGATTGGGCTCGGGAGGGGTTTTTAAACATCGTCGGCGGCTGCTGTGGCACCACCCCCGAGCACATCGCCGCCATCAAAGACGCCGTGGCCCCCCATCCACCCCGCCAGCGGCCGACCCTGCCGGTGCGCTGTCGGCTGGCGGGCCTGGAGCCCTGCACCATCGGCCCCGAGTCCAACTTCGTCAACATCGGCGAGCGCACCAACGTCACCGGCTCCGCCAAGTTCCGCCGGCTCATCAAGTCCGGCGACTACAACACAGCCTTAGATATCGCCCGGCTCCAGGTGGAAAACGGCGCCCAGCTCATCGACGTCAACATGGACGAAGGCATGCTGGACAGCCGCGAGGCCATGGTGACGTTTCTAAACCTGGTGGCCGCGGAACCCGACATCGCCCGGGTGCCGGTGATGATCGACGCCTCGGCCTGGGACGTCATCGAGGCCGGCCTCAAGTGCGTCCAGGGCAAGCCGGTGGTGAACTCCATCAGCCTCAAGGAAGGCGAGGCGCGCTTTGTGGAGCTGGCCCAGCTGATCAGGGACTATGGCGCCGCCGTGGTGGTCATGGCCTTCGACGAGCAGGGCCAGGCGGACACCCTGGCGCGCAAGGTGGAGATCTGCAGCCGGGCCTACCGCATCCTCACCGAACAGGTGGAATTTCCCCCCGAAGACATCATCTTCGACCCCAATATCTTCGCCGTGGCCACGGGCATCGAAGAACACAACGGCTACGGCCTGGACTTTATCGAAGCCACCCGACAGATCAAACAGACCCTGCCCCACGCCATGATATCGGGGGGGGTGAGCAACGTTTCGTTCTCCTTTCGCGGCAACGAACCCGTCCGGGAG
Source organism: Candidatus Competibacterales bacterium (assembly GCA_050330975.1). GTDB lineage: Bacteria > Pseudomonadota > Gammaproteobacteria > Competibacterales > Competibacteraceae > JBHJHK01. Next base: position 3,611 of record JBHJHK010000423.1, read on the forward strand.
GCCATGCACTCGGTGTTCCTCTACCACGCCGTCCAGGCGGGGATGGACATGGGGATCGTCAACGCCGGCCAGCTGGCCATCTACGAGGAAATCCCCCCCGAGCTGCGGGAGCGGGTGGAAGACGTCGTCCTCAACCGCCGCGACGATGCCACCGAGCGGCTGTTGGAGACCGCCGAGACCTACCGGGGCAGCGGCAAGGCCCAGACCGCCCAAGAGGACTTGGCCTGGCGGTCTTGGCCCGTGGCCAAGCGCCTGGAGCACGCCCTCATCAAGGGCATCGACGAATACGTGGTGGACGACACCGAGGTGGCGCGCCGGGAGGCCGTCCGGCCCCTGGAGGTCATCGAAGGGCCGTTGATGGACGGCATGAACGTGGTGGGGGACTTGTTTGGCGCCGGCAAGATGTTCTTGCCCCAGGTGGTGAAGTCGGCCCGGGTGATGAAAAAGGCCGTGGCCCATTTGATTCCCTTTATCGAGGCGGAAAAGGCCGGTGGGGGGCGCTCCTCCAAGGGCAAAATCGTCTTGGCCACGGTGAAGGGGGACGTCCACGACATCGGCAAAAACATCGTCGGCGTGGTGCTCCAGTGCAACAACTTCGAGGTGGTGGATTTGGGGGTCATGGTGCCGGCTCAAAAGATCCTCGAGGCGGCCCGGGCGGAGGACGCCGACATCATCGGCCTGTCGGGCCTCATCACCCCCTCCCTGGACGAGATGGTCCACGTGGCCAAGGAGATGAAGCGGCTGAACTTCGAGACGCCGCTGTTGATCGGCGGCGCCACCACTTCGGCCCTCCACACCGCCGTCAAGATCGAACCCCAGTACGACCACGGGGTGGTGTACGTCAAAGACGCCTCCCGGGCGGTGGGGGTGGCCCAGCACCTCATCGGCGGTGGCCGCGGGGATTACCTCACCCGCTTCCGCGGCGAGAACGCCAAGAAGCCCGAACTCCACCGCGGCCGCCAGAGCCTGGGCGCCGCGGCGCCCATCGCCGCCGCCCGGGCCAACCGCACGGCCGTCGACTGGCAAGACTACGCCGCCCCCCGACCCGCCACGGTGGGCATCCACACCCTCGACGATTACCCCCTCGACGCCCTCATCGAGCGCATCGACTGGACGCCGTTTTTCACGTCTTGGCAGCTCCACGGCCGGTTTCCCAAGCTCCTCGACGATGCCGTGGTGGGGAAGGAGGCCCGCCAGCTCTACGCCGATGCCCAGGCCATGCTGGAGGCCATCGTCGCCGAAGGCTGGCTCAAGGCCAGGGGCGTAGTGGGGTTTTTCCCCGCCAACCGCCACGGCGACGACGATATTGTGATCTACGGCGACGAGGCCCGCCGCGAGCCCGTAATGTACCTCCACCACCTGCGCCAGCAGGGACAAAAGCCCGAGGGGCGCCCCCACCAGTGCCTGGCGGACTTCATCGGTCCCCCGGGGGTGGCGGACTACCTGGGCGCCTTTGCCGTCACCGCCGGCGAGGGCATCGACGTCAAGTTGGCGGAGTTCGAGCGCGACCACGACGACTACCGCAGCATTATGCTCAAGGCGTTGGCCGACCGCCTAGCCGAAGCCTTTGCCGAACACCTCCACGAGCGGGTGCGCCGGGAGTTTTGGGGCTACGCTGAGGGTGAGCAGTTTAGCAACGAGGAACTCATCGCCGAGCGCTACCGCGGCATTCGGCCAGCTCCCGGCTACCCTGCTTGTCCCGACCACACCGAAAAAGAGCTTCTCTGGGAGCTGTTGGACGTGGAGCGCCGCGCCGGAATCACCCTCACCGAGAGCTATGCCATGGTGCCCACAGCGGCGGTGTCGGGTTGGTACTTCGCCCATCCCCAGGCCCGTTACTTTGGGGTGGGCAAGATCGAGCGGGATCAGGTGGAGGACTACGCCCGGCGCAAGAACATGCCCGTGGCCGCCGCCGAGCGCTGGTTGGCACCCGTGCTGGCCTACGACCCCGAAGAGGTGGATGCCTGAGGGGACGGTGATGGGCGGGGGCTGTCGGCGGCCCCCGCCCCCAGGGCGAGCCAGTCGCGGACGATGGCGTCGATCAAGCCGGGGCCGCGGTAGATCAACCCGGTGTACAGCTGGACCAGGCTGGCCCCGGCCTCCCGCTTGGCCCGGGCGTCTGCCACCGTCATGACTCCACCGCTGGCGATGATGGGTAACTGTCCCCCCGTCGCCCGGTGAAGTTGGGCCACCACGGCGGTGGCCTGGGCCCCCAAGGGCTCGCCACTGAGGCCCCCCGACTCGCGGGCACGGGGTTCTTCCTCCAGCCCCGGTCGCGCCACGGTGGTGTTGGTGGCAATGGCACCGTCGATGCCGCACTCCAGCAACACTTGGGCGATGGCCTCTACTTCGGCGGGGCTTAGATCCGGTGCCAGTTTTATCACCAGGGGAACCCGGCGGCGGTGGCGAGCCGCCAGCTGTTCCCGCTGTTCAACCAAGGGCTCCACCAGGCGCCTCAGGGCCGTCGCCCGTTGGAGATCCCGCAGGTTTGGGGTGTTGGGGGACGACAGGTTGACCGCCACGTAGTCGGCCAAGCCATATATCCTCTCTAGGCAGTAGCCGTAGTCATCGCCGGCCGCGGCCAGGGGCGTGTCGGCGTTCTTGCCAATATTGACCCCCAGCACCCCCTGGTAGCGGCGGCTGGCCAGGCGTGCCACCAGGCAATCCACGCCGTCGTTGTTAAACCCCAGGCGGTTGATGAGGGCTCGATGCTCGGCCAGGCGAAACAGCCGCGGCGGCGGGTTGCCCGGTTGGGGGCGGGGGGTGACGGTGCCCACCTCGACAAAGCCAAAGCCGAGCTGCCCCAGGGCGTCGACGTAGCGGCCGTCCTTGTCCAGGCCCGCCGCCAACCCCACGGGGTTTTGAAAATCGATCCCCACGACCCGACAGGGCGCCGGGGGGGGCGGTGGAAACAGCCAGCGGGCGCCGCGCCCGAGCTGGGATAACCCCAGCAAAGCCAGCCGGTGGGCGGCTTCGGGGGGCAGGGCTTGGAGTAGCCGCAGTCCGGGCCACGGCGGGGGGACATCGACGCTCACGGCGGTGTCAGGCCTTCTGGAGTGCGGCCATGGCCCCGGGGATCCGCTCGTGGCCCCAGAAGCGCTGGACATTTCCCCCGTCGTCCTCGACGGCACAAAACGGCACCCCAAAGGCGCGATCCCGGCCGATGGCCGCCAGGTATTCTCCGCCGTGGCGAGCCGGATCGTCCATGGCGCCTTGGAGCGCCTCGCCGCGGATGTAGGCCCATTTCCAGGGATTGGCCGTGGGGTCGGCGAAGGGGATGTCCCCGGGGAGTAGGCACAGGGGGATAAAGGTCGCCGGCACCGCGGCATCTAGGAGCTGCAAGACCCCCAAATAGCTGTAGGGGCTGCGAAAGTGAAAGTAACAGCGCAGGACCGCCATGGGGATACCTCAATGGACCATACCGACAGCGCCGGGGGCGCTGCTAGACTAGCGCTAGTCGACCACAAGCTGTGAGTTCCCGCAACGTCCCCATGGCCATGACCGCCCTTGATTCCAGCGCCCCACCGCCCGCCGCTGACTTCGACCCCCAGGCCTTCCTCAAGACCCTCACCACCCGGCCCGGGGTATACCGGATGATCGGCGCCAAGGGGGAGGTGCTCTATGTGGGCAAGGCCCGCAACCTCAAGCGTCGGGTGGCGAGCTATTTTCGGGCCAATCCCGACTCCGCCAAGGTCAGGAGCCTGGTGAGCCATATCCACCAGATGGAAATCACCGTCACCAACACCGAGGGAGAGGCGTTGCTCCTAGAGAGCAACCTGATCAAGGAACACCGGCCCCGTTATAACGTGTTGTTGCGGGACGACAAGAGCTATCCCCACCTCCACTTGAGCGCTGGTACCTTTCCCCGCCTCACCCTCCACCGGGGACCGAAACGGGGCGATGGCCGCTATTTCGGCCCCTATCCTTCGGCCTCGGCGGTGCGGGATACCCTTTACCAACTCCAGCGGGCCTTTCGCCTGCGCTCCTGCGACGACAGCTTCTTTGCCCACCGAAGCCGCCCTTGCCTCCAATACCAGATTCGCCGCTGTTCGGGGCCCTGTACGGGGATGATCAGCACCGCCGACAACCGGTTTGACGTGGAAAACGCCGCCCAGTTTTTGGCCGGTAAGAGCGACGGGGTAATCGAGGCGTTGGTGGCGCGGATGGAGCGGGCCGCCGAGGCCCTCGAGTTCGAGGTGGCGGCTAGGTTGCGGGACCAAATCGCCCAACTGCGGCGCATCCAGGCCCGCCAGTACGTCAGCGGCGAGCGGGGCGATTTGGATGTGGTGGCCCTGGCCCAGGGGGAAGGGGTCGCCTGTGTCCAAGTGTTTGTGTTTCGCAACGGCCAACTGTTGGGCAACAAGGCGTTCTTTCCCCAACTGCCCCCCGGGGAAGAGACCCCCGACGCGGTGTTGGGGGCCTTTGTCGCCCAGTACTACGCCGATGGGGCCATTCCCGAGGAAATCCTCCTGGATCGCGATTTGGAAGACCGGGAACTCCTGGCCCAGGCCCTCCAGGTGCGCAGCGGCCAGCGGGTGGCGGTGACGGCCAAGGTGCGGGGGGAGCGGGCCCGTTGGCGGGATCTCGCCCAGCGCAACGCCCAACACGCCCTGGCGGCGCGGTTGTCCAGCCGCGCCGGGATGCGCCGGCGCCTGGAGGCTCTGCGGGACGCCCTGGAACTCAGTGATGTCCCCGAGCGCCTGGAGTGTTTTGACATCAGCCACACCCAAGGCGAGGCCCCGGTGGCGGCCTGTGTGGTGTTTGACGCCGAGGGCCCTGTGAAGTCCGACTACCGCCGCTACAACGTCGACGCCGTCGCCCCCGGGGACGACTACGGCGCCCTGCGCCAAGCCCTGACCCGGCGCTATACCCGGGCCAAACAAGAGCAAAACAAACTCCCCGATCTGGTGTTGATCGACGGCGGTAAGGGCCAACTGCGCTGCGCTCTGGAGGTGTTCGCCGAGCTACAGCTCCTCGAGGTGCCCCTGGTGGGAGTGTCCAAGGGGGCCGACCGCCGAGCGGGTCAAGAACGCCTTCACAGGGGAGATCAGCCCCCGTTGGTGTTGGCCGCCGATTCCCCGGCTCTCCAGGTGATCCAGCAGATCCGCGACGAGGCCCACCGCTTTGCCATCACCGGTCACCGCCAGCGCCGGGCCGCCAACCGCCGAGGCTCGGTCCTGGAGGACATCCCCGGAGTGGGGCCCAAACGCCGTCAGCGGCTCCTCAAGCAGTTCGGCGGCCTGCGCCAGCTGGCCCGAGCTGGGGTCGAAGACATCGCCCGGGTGGAGGGCATCAGCAAGGCCCTGGCCCAGCGCATCGTCGATATCCTCCAGGGCGGCGAGTAGTCAATCCCATGGGGTCACTGCCCCTTTGGCTAACCCTGGCGCGACTGGGGTTGATCCCCGTGCTGGTGGCGGTGTTCTACGGGGCCGGCCCCGGGGGAGGGCGGTGGGGAGCGTTGATCTTGGCCAGCGCCGCCATCACCGACTGGTTGGACGGTCACCTCGCCCGGCGCTGGGGCCAGACCACGGCGTTTGGGGCATTCTTGGACCCCGTGGCCGACAAGCTCTTGGTGTGTACGGCCCTGGTGTTGTTGGTCCAAGCCCAGGCCACTCCGGCAATGGCCGTGGCCTGTAGCGCCCTCATCGGCCGCGAGATCCTGGTCTCCGCCCTGCGGGAGTGGGTGGCCACTGCTGTCCCTGGCGCCACCCTGGCGGTTTCGTGGGGGGGCAAACTCAAGGCCACCCTGCAATTTGCCGCTTTGGTGCTACTGTTCTACGGCCATCCCTCCCTGCCGTCGCTGGTGGTCTTCGGCCAGGTGTTGCTGTGGGGGGCTGTGGCCATCGCCTGGCTATCCCTGGGGCACTATGTCCACCGAGCCCGCGGGCTCTTGACGGTTCGAGCCAAGGCCTCCCAAGCCGTAAAAAAACCACCCGACACCTCCTTGTCAAAGAGGTAGGGCATTGCTATAGTTACCGCTCATTCAGCGGGAATAGCTCAGTTGGTAGAGCGCAACCTTGCCAAGGTTGAGGTCGCGAGTTCGAGCCTCGTTTCCCGCTCCATTTCTTTTTTGTTGTCCCATCATGTTCTAAGCCTCGTCAGTGTCGAGGTTTTTTTGTGTCTCCAATTTGCTAGACTCTAAGAGTAAGGCTGGGTGGCAGAGTGGTTATGCAGCGGCCTGCAAAGCCGTGGACGCCGGTTCGATTCCGACCCCAGCCTCCACCCCTGCCCGGGTGGCGAAATTGGTAGACGCAACAGACTTAAAATCTGTTGACCTTTGGGTCGTACCGGTTCGAGTCCGGTCCCGGGCACCTCGCGCTTCATTACACTATCCAACCCTTGGCATGGATGAATCAACCTCCATGGAGTCTGCGCCATCATCGAAGGCTCGAGCAAGGCGCCGTTGCCATGGAATCATTGCGACACTATCCCCCTGGGGGTTTTGGGGCTGGGGCGATAGAACGTAGCGACAAAACCCACCGTCTGAAGCCAGTGGGTACCAAGGCTTTCCTGGATGGTGAGGACCATTTGCCGTCTCTGTTGGCGATCTTGGGCATTGATGCGCACTTTGATCAGTTCGTGGTCGCGGAGGGCGAGGTCGATTTCGTTCAAAACGGCTTCGGTCAACCCCCGGGCTCCGACGGTGACGATGACCTTGCGCCCGTGGGCCAACCCCTTGAGGTGCCGCCGTTGGCCCTCGGTCAATTCGATTGACATGATCAGTCCACCCCCATTTTGCGTTGTAACTGCTGAGTTGTCGCGTCGCCGCCAGACCAATGGCGGGAGCGATCCCCACCCACTGGAATGGATACATCGTGGCCCGCAGTAAAATCAGCGGCCGTTGGCTGCGGGAGCACGCCAATGACCCCTTTGTCAAGCGCGCCCGCCTGGAGGGCTACCGCTCGCGGGCGGCCTATAAACTTTTGGAGTTGCAGCAAAAAGATCGCCTCCTGCGCCCGGGGGACACGGTGGTGGATCTGGGGGCGGCTCCCGGCGGCTGGTCCCAAGTGGCCGCCCGGGAAGTCGGTGCCAAGGGCCTAGTGGTGGCCCTAGACCTACTGCCCATGGATGGGCTCGCCGGTGTCGAGTTCATCCAGGGGGACTTCTGCGACGACGAAGTGTTGCAGCAACTCTGGCAAATCCTCGCCGGCCGACCCGTCGACCTTGTACTTTCCGACATGGCGCCCAATATTAGCGGGATTAAAGCCGTCGATCAGCCCAGGGGTATGTACTTGGCGGAATTGACCCTGGATTTCGCCTGTCAAGCCCTGATCCCCGGAGGGGGGTTGGCCCTCAAGGCCTTCCAAGGAGCGGGCTTTGAGGCCTTGCTTGGCGACCTGCGCCGTTGCTTCAAAAGCGTCGCCGTGCGCAAACCCGGTTCGTCCAGGGCCAGAAGCCCCGAACTTTACCTGGTGGCCAGGAACTATCGATCTCCTAAAAGTCCAAGTTGAATATAGACTTACGCCGAACGGTCAGCGCTGCCGCCGGCTGTGATCAAGACTAGCGCAGAGGTAACCGCCTTGAACGATATGGTCAAAAATATTTTGCTGTGGGTCGTTATCGCGGTCGTGCTGATGTCGGTATTTAACAGCTTCGGCCCCCGGACGACGCCCTCCGCCCAACTGTCCTACTCCCAGTTCCTCGAACGGGTGCGCCAGGGCGAGGTGGAGCGGGTCATCATCGACCCCGACGATCGGTCCATCGAGGTCTTCACCGGCGGTGGCGAGAAGCTCATTACCTACAATCCCGGCGACGCCCCTCAGACCCTCATCGGCGAGTTGCTCAACAACGGCGTCGAGATCCGCGGCGAGGCTCCCCAGCAGCAGTCGCTGTTGATGCAAATTTTCATCAGTTGGTTTCCCATGTTGCTGCTCATCGGCATTTGGGTATTCTTCTTGCGCCAGATGCAGGGTGGCGGCAGCGGTCGCGGCGCCATGTCCTTCGGCAAGAGCCGGGCGCGGATGATGAGCGAAGATCAGATCAAGATCACCTTCGCCGACGTGGCAGGGGTCGAAGAAGCCAAGGGAGAAGTCTCCGAGCTAGTGGAATTTCTCCGGGATCCCGCCAAATTCCAGCGCTTGGGGGGCAAGATTCCCCGCGGCGTGTTGATGGTGGGGTCGCCGGGTACCGGTAAAACCCTGTTGGCCAAGGCCATCGCCGGAGAGGCCAAGGTGCCGTTCTTCACCATCTCCGGTTCGGATTTTGTGGAGATGTTCGTCGGCGTCGGGGCCTCGCGGGTGCGGGATATGTTCGAGCAGGCCAAAAAGCACGCCCCTTGTATCATCTTCATCGACGAAATCGACGCCGTGGGTCGTCACCGGGGCGCGGGGCTAGGGGGCGGTCACGACGAGCGGGAACAGACCCTCAACCAGTTGCTAGTGGAGATGGACGGTTTTGAGGGCAATGAGGGCATCATCGTCATCGCCGCCACCAACCGCCCCGACGTCTTGGACCCGGCGCTGTTGCGCCCCGGGCGATTTGACCGCCAGGTGGTGGTGCCCCTGCCCGACGTCCGGGGTCGGGAGCAGATCCTCAAGGTCCACATGCGCAAGGTGCCCCTGGGTCAAGACGTGGAGCCGCGGGTCATCGCCCGGGGTACGCCGGGGTTCTCTGGCGCCGATCTGGCCAACTTGGTCAACGAAGCCGCTTTGTTCGCCGCCCGGGCCAATCAGCGGGAAGTGACCATGGCCAATTTTGAACAGGCCAAGGACAAGATCATGATGGGGGCCGAGCGGCGCTCCATGGTCATGAGCGAAGACGAAAAGCGTTTGACGGCCTACCACGAAGCCGGCCACGCCATCGTCGGGACGCTGTTGCCCTACCACGACCCCATCCACAAGGTCACCATTATTCCCCGGGGTCGAGCCTTGGGGGTGACCCTAGCGCTCCCCGAAGCCGACCGATTGTCCTACAGCAAGCAGTGGCTGGAGTGCAAGTTGGCCATGATCTTCGGCGGCCGCATCGCCGAGGAGATCATCTTTGGCCCCGAGGCCATCACTACCGGTGCCTCCAACGATATCCGCCAGGCCACGGATATGGCGCGCAACATGGTGACCAAGTGGGGTCTCTCCGAGCGCTTGGGGCCCTTGTACTACTCGGAAGACGACGACGAGGTGTTCCTGGGGCGTTCGGTGACCCGCCACAAAAATATCTCCGATGAGACGGCCCACATCATCGACGAAGAGGTTCGGTCCCTCGTCGACCGCAACTACAAGTACGCCGAGCAGATCCTCAAGGAAAACCTAGACAAGCTCCACGCCATGTCCGATGCGTTGCTCAAATTCGAGACCATCGACGCCGGGCAGATCGAAGATATCATGGCCGGACGCGAGCCCAGGCCCCCCAAAGACTACCAAGAGCCCTCCAGTACGGATAAGGACGATATTCCTCCCAACGTGGGCGTCATCGACCTGAATAAAGACTTGGATCAGGGCAACGCCGGTACGCCGCCCAGCGCCCCGCCGGTGGGCGGACCCGCCTGACGGTCGACCTATGCCTCGGGGTTGAGGACCAACCCCCAGCCGTTCCCGCGGGGTGGTTCCGACAATGGAACCGCCCCGTTTGTCGTGGGCCCTCGCTAAACTGGATATCCAGTTCCCCGCTGATGAGACACACCATGGAAAAGCGCTACTTTGGCACCGACGGTATTCGCGGCCATGTGGGCAAGCTGCCCATCACCCCGGAATTCGTGCTGAAACTCGGCTGGGCGGCGGGTAGAGCATTGGCCTGTGAGGGATTTCGCAAAGTCCTCATCGGCAAGGACACCCGCATTTCCGGCTACATGTTCGAGTCCGCCCTGGAGGCGGGTTTGTCGGCGGCGGGGGTCGACATTGCCCTCCTAGGTCCCATGCCCACCCCCGCCGTCGCCAACCTCACCCGCACCCTCCACGCCAGCGCCCGCATCGTCATCAGCGCTTCCCACAATCCCTACTACGACAACGGCATCAAATTCTTTGGCCGCGACGGCAAAAAACTCTCCGATGCCCTGGAACTGGAGATTGAAGCCGCCCTGGCAAAAGATATGGAAACCGTCGATGGCGCCGCCCTGGGGAAGGCCGAACGCATTCCCGATGCCCGGGGTCGCTACATCGAGTTTTGCAAACGCACCGTTCCCATCGGTCTGGATCTCTCGGGTTTGAACCTGGTGGTGGATTGTGCCAATGGCGCCACCTACCACGTGGCACCCAGCGTATTTCGGGAGCTGGGGGCCCGGGTGTCCACCTTGGGCACCGCCCCCGACGGCCTCAATATCAACCGCAACTGTGGCTCCACCGACCCCGGGCCCCTACAAGAGGCCGTCAAGGCCCAGCAGGCCCACCTGGGGCTGGCTTTTGATGGCGATGGCGATCGGGTGCTGATGGTGGATCACCGCGGCGAGATCGTGGACGGCGACGAATTGTTGTACATCATCGCCCGAGACCGTCTCGATCAGGGGCTGTCCCTCGGCGCCGTGGTGGGGACCCAGATGTCAAATTTGGGGTTGGAGCTGGCCCTCAAGGACTGCGGCGTGGTGCTCCATCGGGCCCGGGTGGGGGACCGCTACGTCATGGAGCGGTTGGTGGCGGAGGATTTGCTCTTGGGGGGAGAGGGATCGGGTCATATCATCTGTCTCGACCTCACCACCACCGGCGATGGTATCGTCTCGGCCCTCCAAGTGCTCAAGGCCATGGTCCACAGCCAAAAAAGCCTCCACGAGCTCAAGGCGGGGATGCGCAAACTGCCCCAGACCATGGTCAATGTCCCCATGGCTCACCGGGTGGATGTGGCCATCGAACCGGCCATCGTCGCGGCCGTGCGGGATGCAGAGGTCCAGCTGGGTGGCCGGGGGCGGGTGCTCCTGCGGCCTTCGGGTACCGAACCCGTGGTGCGGGTCATGGTCGAGGGCGACGACCGGGCCCGGGTGGCCTCCCTGGCGCAAGAATTGGCCGAGGTGGTGGGTGGCGTGATCAGTGCCATTAAGGCGACTTGATGATGTTTGATTCCAGCGTTATCATTGCTGGCTTAATCTTGAATTCTTGAGGGCGGTTAACCCTATGGGTTCGCGCTTTGTCGCTGGCAACTGGAAAATGCACGGCACCTCGACCCAGGTGGAGACCCTCCTGGCTGCCCTGGCCGCTGGAGCACCGCCCCCAGGGCGGGGTACCGTCGTTGTATTTCCACCCTTTGTCTACCTCGAGCGGGCCCGGCGCTGTTTGGCGGGTACCCCCGTGGCCCTGGGGGCCCAAAATCTCAGCCATAACCCCCCGGGGGCCCACACGGGCGAAGTGGCCGCCGAGATGTTGCTGGACGTGGGTTGTCGCTACGTCATCGTGGGGCACTCCGAACGTCGCCAACACCAGGGCGAGGACGATGGACAAGTGGCAGAAAAGTTCGCCGTGGCCCGGGCCGCCGGCTTGATCCCCGTCCTCTGTATCGGTGAGACCGCCGCCCAGCGGTCGGCGGGGGAAACCCAAGCCGTGTTGATTCGCCAACTGGAAGCGGTGCTCCAGCGGGTGGGGGTGACCGACCTCGTCAAGGGTGTGTTGGCCTACGAGCCCGTGTGGGCCATCGGCACTGGCAACACGGCGACCCCCGACCAGGCCCAAGAGATCCACGGTTTCTTGCGCCGGTACCTGGCCACCCTCGACGCCAGCGGCGCCGTTGAGTTGTCCATTGTCTATGGCGGCAGTGTCAAGGCGGCCAACGCCGCCGCCCTGTTTGCCGAAGCCGACATCGACGGCGCCCTGGTGGGAGGTGCCTCCCTAGAGGCCGACGAATTCCTCGCCATCGCCCATGCCCCTTGAGGGCTTGCCCTAAACCCATCCGCTGACGTCTCAAGCCCATCGTTCTCCAAAAAGCGCCATGCTCTACTCGATTTTTCTCGTCATCCATGTCATCATAGCAATCTCGCTCATTGGTCTTGTGCTCCTTCAACAGGGTAAAGGCGCTGATGCGGGCGCTGCCTTTGGCAGCGGTGCCTCGGCAACGGTTTTTGGTTCTCGGGGGTCGGCGACCTTCCTGAGCAAAATAACCACGTTCCTGGCGGCGGGGTTTTTCACCACCAGTCTGGTTTTGGCCTACTTCGCCACCCAGACAACCGACCCCACCAGCGTGGTGGAACGCCTAGAGGCGCCGCCGGTCAGCGAGATACCCGCTCTGCCCGGAGGTGAGGTTCAAGGACCTCCCGCCGTCGATCAGCCGGCCGATGTGCCCGAGTTGCCGGCTGGTGGTGGAGCTGGAGCCGATGTTCCCCAGGCAGATTTGCCGCCCCCGGTGTCCGAGGGCGAGGTACCCTGAGGGACAGGTCTCTGTCGACGTATTGTTCAAAGCCGATGTGGTGGAACTGGTAGACACGCTATCTTGAGGGGGTAGTGGCGCAAGCCGTGCCGGTTCGAGTCCGGCCATCGGCACCATCCAAACTTTAGAAAAACCCGCTGATGCGGGTTTTTTTATGTGCCAAACGCCGTCCTGCAAATGATCGAAGTGGCGATAAGTCTCTGAATATTTTATATAAGTTCCGACGTCTGTGTTGACCCAAACCCCGCCATGGCCCTATACTTTCGGTCAAATTCACCGAGATGTTCCCCTCACCAACGCCGGCGTAAAGTGCGTCTTGCGTTCCTCAAAGGCCGGTCTTAAGGATGGCGTCATGCTGGAAAACTACCTTCCCGTCCTGATCTTTATCGTCATTGGGATACTCACTGGCGTCGTGCCTGTCATGGTCGGCTTTGTGCTGGGACCCCAGAAACCCGACAGCGAAAAGCTATCCCCCTACGAGTGCGGTTTCGAGGCCTTTGAAGATTCCCGCATGCGCTTCGACGTGCGCTACTACCTCGTCGCCATCTTGTTCATCATCTTCGATCTGGAGATCGCGTTCCTCTTCCCCTGGGCCGTGGTCCTCGACGAAATTGGTTTGTTCGGCTTTGCCGCCATGGCGATCTTCTTGGGGATTCTCGTCGTCGGCTTCATCTACGAGTGGAAAAAAGGTGCTCTAGAATGGGAATAGAAGGCGTTCTTGAGAAAAGCGTCGTCACGACCAGTGTCGACAAGCTAGTCAACTGGGCGCGCACCGGCTCCATGTGGCCCATGACCTTCGGTCTCGCCTGTTGCGCCGTGGAGATGATGCACGCCGGCGCGGCGCGCTATGACCTCGACCGCTTTGGCATTGTGTTTCGCCCCAGCCCCCGCCAATCGGATGTCATGATCGTCGCCGGCACCCTGGTCAACAAAATGGCTCCGGCGCTGCGCAAGGTCTACGATCAGATGCCCGAACCCCGCTGGGTGATTTCCATGGGTTCGTGTGCCAACGGCGGTGGCTATTACCACTACTCCTACTCCGTGGTCCGGGGTTGTGATCGCATCGTGCCGGTGGACATCTACGTGCCGGGCTGTCCCCCCACCGCCGAAGCCCTGCTGTACGGCATCATCCAACTCCAGAACAAGATCAAGCGCACCAATACCATCGCCCGCTGAGCCCGCCGACGAATCCCATGGCCGAAGAACTCTCCCCCTCTCCCCTCACCGAACGCCTCAAAACCTCCCTGGGCGACGCCCTGACCAAGGTAGAGGTGGCCCTCGACCAAGTGACCATCGAAGTGCCCGCCGCTGGAGCCCTAGACGTCTTTACCCGGCTGCGGGATGCCTTGGCCTTCGAGCAGCTCATGGACCTGTGTGGCGTCGACTACCTGAGCTACGGCAAGGACGAGTGGGCCACCAGTGACACCCAGACCTACCGCGGCTACAGCCGCGCGGTGGAGCCCCGCAGCCACGGCCGCAGCAAGGGGGTGATTCGCCAACCGCAATCCGCCGACTCCAAGCAGCGCTTCGCCGTGGTGTACCACCTGCTGTCCATCAGTCACAACGAACGGTTGCGGGTGCGGATCTACGCCCCCGACGACGAACTGCCCGTGGTGGCGTCGGTGACGGACATCTGGGCGTCGGCCAATTGGTTCGAGCGGGAGGCCTTTGACCTGTTTGGCATCGTCTTTGAAGGTCACCCCGACCTGCGGCGCATCCTCACCGACTACGGCTTTGTGGGCCACCCCTTCCGCAAGGACTTCCCCCTCATCGGCCAAGTGGAGATGCGCTACGACCCCGTCAAGGGCCGGGTGGTCTACGAGCCGGTGTCCATCGAGCCACGGGTGACGGTGCCCCGGGTGATCCGTCGCGACCATCGCTACCTCGAGGCCGAACTGGCCCGCGAGGCAGCGGCTGCCCAAGAGAAAGCCGCCAATGCCTGAGATCCACAACTACACCCTCAACTTTGGCCCCCAGCACCCCGCCGCCCACGGCGTGTTGCGCCTAGTGCTGGAGATGGACGGCGAGGTAATCCAGCGCGCCGATCCCCACATCGGTCTGTTGCACCGCGCCACGGAGAAGCTGGCCGAGAGCAAGCCCTTCAACCACAGCATCGGCTACATGGACCGCATGGACTACGTGTCCATGATGTGCAACGAGCACGCCTACGTCCTGGCCATCGAAAAGCTGTTGCAAATCGAACCGCCCTTGCGGGCCCAGTACATCCGAGTGATGTTCGACGAGATCACTCGGATCCTCAACCACCTCATGTGGTTGGGCGCCCACGGTTTGGATGTGGGGGCCATGTCCATGTTCCTCTACTGCTTTCGCGAGCGGGAGGATCTCATGGACTGCTACGAGGCGGTGAGCGGCACTCGGATGCACGCCACCTATTACCGCCCGGGGGGGGTCTACCGGGATCTGCCGGCCCAAATGCCCCGCTATGAATACAACGCCTATCGCAGTGGGGCCGAGGTGGACGTCCTCAATGCCAACCGCCAGGGCAGCCTGTTGGACTTTATCGCCGACTTTGTCGAGCGCTTCCCCGGGCGGGTGGACGAGTACGAGACCCTCCTCACCGACAACCGCATCTGGAAGCAGCGCACCGTGGGCATCGGGGTAGTGGACCCCGAGCGGGCTCTACAACTGGGCTTTTCTGGACCCATGCTCCGAGGCTCTGGGGTGGCGTGGGACCTGCGCAAAAAGCAACCCTACGAGGTCTACGACCGCCTGGACTTCGACATCCCCGTGGGCAGCAACGGCGATTGCTACGACCGCTACTTGGTGCGGATCGAGGAAATGCGCCAGAGTGCCCACCTCATCCAGCAGTGTGTCGACTGGCTGCGGGCCAACCCGGGGCCGGTGATGCTCGACGACCACAAGATCGCCCCGCCTTCCCGGGAAGCCATGAAGAACAGCATGGAAGCCCATATTCACCACTTCAAGCTGTTCACCGAGGGCTACTGCGTCCCCGAGGGCGAGGCCTACGCCGCCATCGAACACCCCAAGGGAGAACTGGGCATCTACTTGGTGAGCGATGGCGCCAACAAGCCCTACCGGGTCAAGGTGCGGGCCTCGGGCTTTGCCCACTTGGCAGCCATGAACGAGATGGCCCAGGGCCATATGCTCGCCGACGTGGTGGCTATCATCGGCACCCAAGATGTCGTTTTTGGGGAGATCGACCGCTGATGAGCCGCCCCCACGCCGTCGTCGCCGCCACCCCCGACCAGCCCTACCAGCTGTCGGAGCACTTGAAGCAACGCATCGATTTTTGGACCGCCAAGTTTCCCCCCGATCGCAGGCAGTCGGCGGTGATCGCCGCCCTCCGGGAGGCCCAGCACGACAACGGGGGCCATATCACCCGGCCCATTCAAGACGCCGTGGCGGATTACCTGGAGATCCCCCGCATCGCCGTCTACGAAGTGGCCACCTTCTACTCCATGCTCGAGCTAAAGCCCGTGGGACGCCACAGTATCTCGGTGTGCACCAACGTCTCGTGCATGCTCTGTGGCGGGGTAGAACTGCGGGAGTATATCCAGAGCAAGTTGGGGATAGGCCTCAACGAGAGCACCCCTGACGGCAAGTTCTACCTCAAAGAGGATGAAGAGTGCCTCGGTGCCTGTGCAGCCGCCCCGAAGATGCAGATCGATCACGTCTATTACGAGAACTTGACCCCGGAGAAGGTGGACGAGATTCTCGACAACTTGGAGTAAACCCATGACTGAAGCCACGGTTCCCCACCTCAACTCCCTTTGCTACCAGACCTTGGGTTTGGAGCAGCCGTGGTCCTTGGCCACCTACCAGGGCTTGGGGGGATACGAGGCCTGGGGCAAAATCCTCCGGGGAGAAATGACCCCCGAGGCCGTCATCGAAGAAATCAAGACCTCCAATTTGCGGGGTCGGGGTGGCGCCGGTTTCCCCACCGGACTGAAGTGGAGTTTTATGCCCCGCAGCAAGCCGGGGCAAAAATACGTGGTGTGCAACTCCGACGAGAGCGAACCCGGAACCTGTAAAGACCGGGATATCACCCGCTACAACCCCCATTCCATCATCGAAGGCATGGCCATCGCCGGCTTTGCCATGGGTTGCACCGTGGGTTACAACTACATGCGGGGCGAGTGGATGGACGAGCCCTACCGGCGCTTCGAAGACGCCCTGGCCGAGGCCTACGCCGCCGGGTTGTTGGGGGCGAACATCCAGGGCTCGGGGATAGACTTCGATCTCCACAGCGTGCTGGGGGCCAGCGCCTACATCTGCGGCGAAGAGACCGCCCTTTTGGAGTCCCTAGAGGGCAAAAAGGGCCAGCCCCGCTTCAAGCCTCCCTTTCCCGCCAACTACGGCCTCTACGGCAAGCCCACCACGGTCAACAACACCGAGACCTTTGCCTCGGTGCCCTACATCATCAAAAACGGTGGCCAGTGGTTTGCCGACCTCGGGGTGCCCAAGTCCGGGGGGTTGAAGATCTTCTCGGTCTCCGGCCACGTGGCAAAGCCCGGCAACTTCGAAGTGCCCCTGGGGACGCCCTTCAAAGATTTGCTGGCCCTGGCCGGTGGGATGCGGGGTGGTCGCCCCCTCAAGGCGGTGATCCCCGGGGGGTCATCTGTGCCGGTGTTGCCCGGTGAAGCCATGATGGATGTCACCATGGACTACGATGGCATCGCCAAGGCGGGCTCCATGCTGGGTTCCGGGGCGGTGATCGTCATGGACGACACCACCGACATGGTCAAGGTGCTCCAGTGCATCTCCCGGTTCTACTACGCCGAATCCTGTGGCC
>JBHJHK010000424.1:0-2473 GCA_050330975.1 Candidatus Competibacterales bacterium
GGGTGCCGCTTTGGAGAATCCGGTACGGGGTCATCGCCATGGGGAAAGCGACCGGGGGGGCACCGCTGCAACGGGCCACCCTGCGAGTTCGGGGGCGGGTCCAGGGGGTGGGCTTTCGCCCCTTCGTCTGGCAGCTCGCCCACCGCCTGGGGGTGGTGGGGGAGGTCTGCAACGATGGCGAAGGGGTGCTGATCCGGGCCGTCGCCCCCGACCTCGCCCCCTTTATCGCCGCCCTCTGGGCCGAACAGCCTCCCCTGGCCCAGGTCACCGCCCTGGAGCAACTCCCCCTGGGGGAGGACTATGCCCCGACGGGGTTTCGCATCGCCGCCACCTCGGCGGGCCCACCTCGCACGGCCATACCCCCCGATGCCGCCCTCTGTGTGGCCTGTCGGGCCGAGATGGACGATCCCACCGCCCGCCGCTATGGCTACCCCTTTACCAACTGCAGCCACTGTGGCCCGCGCTTTTCCATCGTCACCGCCATGCCCTACGATCGCGCTGGCACCACCATGGCCCCCTTTGCCCTCTGTAGCGACTGTCGCGGGGAGTACCACGACCCCGCCGACCGTCGCTTTCACGCCCAGCCCATCGCCTGTCCCCGCTGTGGTCCCACCCTCTGGTTGGAGCGGCGCCAGGGCGGGACACTTTCCATCCAGGTGGAGCGCGCCGCGCCCCTAGGGGCGGCGGTGGCGGCCCTGGTCCGGGGGGAAATCCTGGCCGTCAAGGGGATCGGCGGCTTCCACCTCGCCTGCAGCGCCACCAGCAGCCGTGCCGTC
This sequence comes from Candidatus Competibacterales bacterium, assembly GCA_050330975.1. Lineage (GTDB taxonomy): Bacteria > Pseudomonadota > Gammaproteobacteria > Competibacterales > Competibacteraceae > JBHJHK01. The sequence continues at coordinate 777 of JBHJHK010000424.1, forward strand.
GCCACCCTGCGCCACCGCAAAGGGCGCCCCAGCAAGCCCTTGGCGGTGATGTTTAAAGATCTCCAAGGGGTGGCCCAACACTGCGAATTGAGCCCCGGGGAGGCGGCGCTCCTCACCGATCCCGCCGCCCCCGTGGTATTGCTGCGCCGCCGCCCCCCGCCGCCGGGGGTCGCCCCCCTGGCGGCAGAGGTCGCCCCGGCCCTGGATACCCTAGGGGTGCTGCTCCCCTACGGCCCCCTCCACCAGCTGCTCATGGCCCAGGTCGACCCCCTGCCCCTGGTGATGAGCTCCGGCAACCGCTCCGGCGAGCCCCAGGTGATCGACAACGACGAGGCGCGCCGAAAGCTAATGGGTGACGGCCCGAGGGGTTCTGGCCCCGGGGGCTGCGCCGATGGGCTACTGCTCCACGACCGCCCCATCGCCCGCCGCCTCGATGACTCGGTGGCGCGGCTGTGGGGCGGCGAGCCCCAGCTGCTGCGTCGCGCCCGGGGCTACGCTCCGGCCACCCTGGAGCTACCGCCGGGCATGGAGGGCATCAACCGTCAACGGGGGGAGGTGGCGCTGCTGGCCTGTGGTGGCGACCTCAAAGCCACCCTCACCTTCATCCAGCCCGCCATCCCAACGGCCGTCCAGCAGCGCCCCCAGGCCCTGGTCACCCACCACCTGGGGGACCTCGCCGAACCCTTGGCCCACGAGGCCTACTGCCAGGCCTTCGCCGACTACAGCCAGCTCTTTGGCCAAACCCCCCGGGGCATCGCCATCGATCTCCACCCCGACTATCGGGCCAGCCGCTTTGGCCGCGAATTGGCCGCCGCTCGCCGGCTACCCCTGGTGGAGGTACAGCACCACCACGCCCACATCGCCGCCACCATGGCGGAGCGGGGTTGGCCCCTGGCGGGGGGGGCGGTGTTGGGTATCGCCCTCGCCGGCACCGGCTACGGCCCCGACGAGGGGGATGGCAGCAACCTCTGGGGGGGAGCGCTACTGCTCTGTGGCTACCCTCACTACCGCCGGCTGGGGGGTCTTGCCCCGCGACCGCTGTTGGGGGGCGCAGCGGCGGTGCGCCAGCCCTGGCGCAATCTGGTGGCGCAGCTGGCACCCCTCGGGGAGTGGTCGCACCTGGCGCCCCAGCTCCAGGCGGCCGGTCTTGGGGCGCGACTGGCCAACAAACCGGTAGCGACCCTGCTGACCGCCGCCAAACGGGGGATCAACTGTCCCCTGGCCAGCTCCACGGCGAGGTTGTTTGACGCCGTCGCCGCCGCCCTGGACATCGCCTTCGACGGCCAGAGCTACGAGGGAGAGTGTGGCATGGTGCTAGAGGCCCTGGCGGGCCCCTTCCACCAGCTGCCCCATGAGGCGGGCTATCCCCTGACCCGCCGCTGGCGGGGCGGGCGCTGGCTGCTGGATCCCGCAACCCTTTGGCCAGCGCTACTCGCCGACCTGGCCGCCGAAGTGGAGCCGGCTCGCATCGCCCAACGCTTCCACCTCGGGCTCGCCAACGCCATCGCCGAGCTGGCCCTGGAACTGGCCCATCACCAGGGGGTGGGGGCCATAGCCCTGGGGGGTGCGGTGGTACAAAACGCCCTGCTGCAACAGTAGCTGCAGCAGCGGCTCGCCCATCCCAAGCGACAGCTGCTGATCCCACAGGCCCTACCCGCCAACGACCGCGGCATCAGCTAAGGCCAGGCAGTTGTGGC
>JBHJHK010000425.1:0-3192 GCA_050330975.1 Candidatus Competibacterales bacterium
GGGTCAGCCTTTGGCCATCCCCTACGGTCCGGCGGGGTACATCCCCCGCCTCCTGGACACCCTGGACGGCCTGGTGGTCCCCGGGGGGGATTATCCCTTCCCCGACGCCTGGTACGGCGAGGGGCATCCCCCCTCCCCCTACGGCCAAGGGCCCTCCCCCCGGGCGGCCTTTGAGGCCCAAATCACCCAACAGGCCCTGGATCGCCCCCTGCCCTGTCTGGGGATCTGCGCCGGGATGCAGGTCATGGCCGCTCTGCTGGGTTGCCGTTTGACGGGGGATTGTCGCACCCTGGTGGCCAACGACCATCGGGTGCCCCACCCGGAACGGCCCTGCCACCCCATCGTCGTCACCCCCCACACCCGGTTGCGGGCCCTGGCGGCCACGGACATCGTCCAGGTCAATTCCGCCCATCGAGAAGCCGTGGCCGAGGTGGCCCCGGGGGTGATGGTGGGGGCGTGGGCCGAGGACGGCCTCATCGAGGCCATCGAACTGGACGACCACCCCTTTGCCGTGGGCGTCCAGTGGCACCCGGAGTACTGGGTGGCCCCCGAGGCGCCCCTGGGGGCTGATCTTCTCCATCGGCGCCTGTTCGAGGGTCTGGTGGACGCCGCCGGGCGGGCTTGAGCCTCCGGCGTGACCCAGCCGCCCATCGCCCCGTTTCGCGACGACCTCGACGCCACCTGGGCCGAAGCCTGGGGGCTATTGGGCCGAGGCGCCGTCGATCACCGCTCCCCCTACCGCCACCCCGCCTTGGCCACCACGGGGCTCGATGGGGCGCCTTGTGTCCGCACCGTGGTGCTACGCCAGGTGGTGCGCCCCCACCGCCTGGTGGTCCACAGCGACCGGCGGGCCGGCAAGATCGCCCAACTGCGCCGGGAACCCCGCCTCGCCCTGTTGTTCTGGGACGGCAAAAAGCGCATCCAGCTGCGCCTCCAAGGCGTGGCGACCCTCCATGTCCAAGACGCCACGGCCCGGGGGGCCTGGGGGGCCTTGGCCCCCAAAACCCGCCGTCCCTACACCGTCCAACCCCCGCCGGGAACGGTGATCGCCGATCCCACCGCGCCCTCCTATGGCCCCACCCCCGACGTCGCCGATGGGGACGCCGATGGGGACGCCGATGGGGACACCGAGGCGGGCGCCGACCATTTCGCCGTCATCGACATCGCCGTCGACCGGCTAGAATGGCTCTACCTGACCCAACCCGACCACCGCCGGGCGGTCTTTACTCGATTGTCCCCGGGCTGGCGAGGTGAGTGGCTGGTGCCTTGAAGGGTGTGGACGACGGGAGAGCGTGGGACAATACGGGACAACCCGGAATCTCTGATGACCCTGGGGATACCGCCGCCTGCAAACCCTGGCCACCCGGCGGCCCCAGGTGAGCCATATCGATGTCTTCAAACCCATGCTCAACGGCCGGGGTCGACCCCGCCAAGAGCTGTTTACCGACGACGATTTGCACCTCAACGCCACCGGGCATGTCCTTTGGCGGGAGCGGGTCGCAGCATTTCTACCAACATTCACGCCAACGGGGGATAGCGGCAGAGCCAATCCGTCGATTCGGAGTCATTGACTCGGCAATTCCCCCCCGAGGATCCTTTGTCTAAAACATTGAAGAGAGGACATTATCATGGGTATCAGCGAAAGTAAGCGACAAAAACAGCTCGCCAAGAAAAAACAAAAACGAAAAATGAAACAAGCGGTCGTTGCGGCGATAGCCCAGAGGCCTTCTAACATCCTACACACGGCCAAACAATCAGCCCTCTCGCCCATCCACGAATGCCTCGTCTCCCAAGAGCTGTTTGAGGGTGAGGGCATGGGCAACATCGTCATTTCTCGAAGAATAAACGACCTGGAGTTTGCCATCAGCGTCATCTTACTCGACGTTTACTGTCTTGGCGTCAAAAACGCCTATTTTCGAGTTGTTTCCAAAGCGGACTACAAAATGACCATCAGTCACATAGAACGCCATGAGATACTCCGATCAATAGAACCCGCCTGTACCAGGAAATTGGTCGAAGAGTGTATTGCCTACGCCAAAAACATCGGCTTTGATCCCCACCCCGATTACGAGTTCGCCCAATACATCTTTGGCGATATCGACACTGAGCAGTGCGCGGAGAGCTACACCTTTGGCAAGGACGGTAAACCCCTTTACATATCGGGACCTAACGAAGGCGAAGACGAGATTCAAGAAATATTAAAAACCCTCACGGAGCACTGTGGCGAAGAAAACTTCAACGTGATAATCAATACGGGATCTCTGTCTCTGTGAGCAGAACACATCACACCGACACGGGGGGGGCGGGCTGATAACCGCGTTGGTGGGCGTTGAGCCACGGGAAATCCCTCCGCCACCCCATGGCTATGGCTACGGTGCGGCCTCAAACTCATCCCCCAGGCGCTCGTTGAAATCGATGGGGGTGACAAAGTTGGCCCGGTACTGGGCATCGATGCGCTGATTCCGTAGCAAAGGCGCCATCCCCACCCGCGTGAGGTAACCGTCGTAGTCGATGGCATCGGAACTGGTCCACTCGACGATGACATCCTGGAGTCCCGGTACCAGCTCTATATGATCCGCCTTGACATAGAGATAGAGGGGAATCGTCAGGGGATAACGCTGGCTACTGACGCTGTAGCGGTTGGGGCGGATGGGAACCTGGTTGGGGTAGGCGGGGTTGACTCCATCGGGGTTCAGTTCCCCCGATACCACCGGCAAAACCTCTCCAACACCCCTGACGGTAGGGGCCAACAGGGGCAGTGCTCGCAACTGCCGGCGATGGCGGTAAAAAGTCACATAGTCAAAAATGCCGATGAGATTGCGGTCGTCGATCACCCGCTGGGCGAGGCCTTGGGAGGTGATGTCATAGTTGGCGTAGCGCCCATCATCCCGCAGTGTGCGACACAGGAGATCCTCTTCCAACCGCCCCGCATAGTTTTCCCGAAAGCCCCGGAGCTGTTGACACTGGGGCTCCAACACCAGCTCGACCAATTTGTTGAACAGGTCCTCCACCCGGCTGGGACCGAGGAAGCGGATGGGTTGGTCGGGGTAACGGTCGTTGATCTCCTGCCAACGGAGAAAGGGATTTCTCACCAGTTGTTGGGGATTTTGCGGATTGGCGCCCGGCTGCACCAAGGCCAGGGTGAGATCCTCAAGGGCGCGCTCGGCCTGCTCCGCCTCGAGGGGGGCCGCT
>JBHJHK010000426.1:0-11684 GCA_050330975.1 Candidatus Competibacterales bacterium
CCGGCCCGCGACACGGCCTGGGGGTCGTAGGCGGATTCGGCGCTGATCACCGCGTCCAACAGGGCCGGCTCCAAGCGGTGGCGGCGGGCGATTCGCTGGAGATGGGGACGGTAGCGGCGCCGGTTGGTCTCGTGGACCCCGAAGGGGCGGGCATTGCCCAACACCCCACCATGGCCAAACTGGGGGGAGCTGCCAGGGCTTGGCAGACGGCTCTTGGGGAAGCCCCCCCGGCCCCACTTAATCATCCGGTAGTTGCCCCCCTGGCCTTGGCTCGTGCGGGGGACGATGGTGTGGGAGGGGCGCTGGTTGAGGCGCCACGCCCCCTCGGGCGGGGCGTCAAATCCCCCCACCAGAGGGGGGGCGCCGTTGGAGGGGGCATAGTTCGGCGTGTCCATCACCCGTTTGAAGCGGGGATCGTCGGGGCGGTTGGTGATGTGGCGCACCCCGTTGCTGTCGACAAAGACGTAAATGCCCCCTTGGCAGAGGGCGGGGAGTGCCAGTAGCAAAACCAGTCCCAGGATTTTGGCCAGGACGGAGTCTTCAGTGACAGAGCGCAAGTTACGGGCACAGTCCACGCGCGGCATGGCATACCTCAATGGTCCCAGTTGTGGGTTTGAATCCTTGGCGAGCGGCGGAGAGGCAATCTTGAGAAATGATGGCCAGCTTGGCCATGGTGCCGCCCCGCAACAGGGCCAGAACAATCTAAAATGGCGGGGCGCAAATTGCAATCGAGCCCCCTGCCGGCGGCAAAACCCACCTTGGCATTTTGAGGCCTTTTCGTGAACAACACCGAGACCACTGCCCACGCTCCGGATCGCGCCGAGCCCGAGGCCCCGGCGGGAGAGGCCATGGACCTCCGCGATCCCGCCCTCTACCTCAACCGCGAACTCACCTGGCTCGGCTTCAACCGCCGGGTGCTGTTCGAGGCCGAGGATAGCCGCACCCCCTTGCTAGAAAGGGTGAAGTTCCTCGCCATCGTCAGCTCTAACCTCGACGAATTTTTTATGAAGCGCATCGGTGGCCTCAAACAGCAAGTGGGGGCGGCCATCAGGGAGCGCAGCGTCGACGGGCGCACCCCCCAAGAGCAGATCAGCGCCTGTTACCAGGCGGTTCGCGACCTCGAAGCCCGGCAGCGGGCCCTGTGGCTCGACCTTTTGGCGCACCTTCGCCAGAAGGGCATCGACGTGCGGGCCCATGGGGAGCTGGAGCCAGACCAGCAGCGCCACCTCAAGAACCACTACGTGCGCAACGTCCTGCCCCTAGTGACCCCCCAGGCCATCGATCCTGCCCATCCCTTCCCCATTATCTCCAATCAATCCCTCAACTTGTTGGTGGCGGTGAGCTACGAAGGTGGGGAGGAGACCATCTTCAACCGCATCAAAGTGCCCGTGGGCCCGGGGACGCCGCGGTTTTTGACCCTGCCCCCGGAGCTGTCCCGGGGCGCCACCTGTATCTTCGTGCCCCTAGAAGACGTCATGGCCGAGCACCTGGACTTGCTGTTTCCGGGCATGGTCATCAACAGCTGTGAGCGGTTTCGGGTCACCCGCAACGCCGTGGTGGAACAAGACGAAGAAGAGGCCGACGATCTGTTGCAGATGATCGAGTCGGAGCTTCGGGAGCGGCGCTTTGCCCCCATCGTCCGCCTGGAAGTGGAAGCCGCCATGAATCCGGTCCACAAGGGGATGTTGGCGGCGGAACTGGGCCTCGACGAGGCCGCCGACGTCTTCGAAGTGGCGGGAATGATGGCCCTGAGAGATCTCATGGCGTTGGTGGGCCTAGACCGCCCCGAACTCCACGACCCGCCTCACCACCCCAAGGATCACCCGCTGTTGGGGGAATCGGTGAACATCTTCCACACCATCCGCGAACAAGGGGCCATCTTGCTCCAGCACCCCTACGAGGCCTTTGCCACCTCCGTGGAGCGGTTTGTCAAGGAGGCGAGCCAAGACCCCAAGGTGCGGGCCATCAAAATGACCCTCTATCGCACCTCGGAGAACACGCGCATCCTCGAGTACCTGGAGGCGGCGGCCAAAAATGCCAAACAGGTGGCGGTGGTCGTCGAACTCAAGGCCCGTTTTGACGAGTCGGCCAACATCCGCTGGGCCAACCGCCTCAACCAGGCGGGGGTCCACGTCACCTATGGGGTGGTGGGCCTCAAGACCCACTGCAAGGTGATCTTTGTGGTGCGCCAAGACTACGACGGCCTGCGCCGCTACGCCCACATCGGCACCGGCAACTACCACGCCGGCACCGCCCGCCTCTACAGCGATCTGGGGATGTTGCTGTGTGACACCCCCCTGGGCGAGGAGCCCACGGGTATCGGTTCGGACCTCACCGAGCTGTTCAACTACCTCACCACCGGCTGTGTGCCCCACCGCCACTACCAAAAGCTGTTGCCGGCCCCCAAAGTCCTCAAGCCCTCGCTGTTGGCCAAGATCGACCGGGAGATCGACCACCAGCGCCGGGGTCGAGGGGGATTGATTCAATTTAAGATGAACGCCCTGGAGGACGCCGACCTCACCGAGGCCCTGTACCGGGCGTCCATGGCCGGGGTGAAAGTCGACCTCATCATCCGCGACACCTGTCGGCTGCGTCCGGGCCTTGCCAACCTCTCGGAGACGGTGACGGTGGTCAGTATCGTCGGCCGTTTTTTGGAGCACACTCGCATTTACTACTTCCGCAACGGCGGCGACGAGGAGTATTTCATCGGCTCGGCCGACGGCATGGAGCGCAACCTGGAGAGCCGGGTGGAGGTGGTGGCGCCGGTGGAGCCCGAGGGTTTGCGGGTCCATCTGCGCCAGATGTTGGACATCCAGCTGGGCGACCAGCGCAGCGCCTGGGAAATGCAGCCCGACGGTCAATACCGCCAGCGCAAGCCTCCAGAGGACGACCCCGAAGCTGCCAAAGGCTCCCACGAGCAGTTGATCGCCCTCACTGAACAGCGTCACCGGGAGTTGAAACGCCACGCAAAGCGCCGGGCGCGCGGCCTCACCCTGGGGTTTTGACTGAAGCCGTGCGCCGATTGCTGAATCTGTTCCGTTTTTGGGGGCGGCGATCCCCCTGGCGGCCTTGATGGCCTTTGGTCGCGTCTTGGGGGGGGTGATCCTGGTCCTCGCTGCCCTGCGCTGTGGCTTGCTGGGGGTGTTGTTGTTGGGGGCTGGCGCCGTGAGTGGCGCGACCCCCTATTTCGCCCAGCAGCAGGCCGCGGCCCAGGCCGTGGGGATGGACGCCTACGGCCCAGCCACGGCGCTGCTGGCGGCGGGGATCGGGGGCTTGGTGGCCGCTTTTGTGTTGAGCCTGGCGAGCCTTCGCTGGCTCCGGCGGCGCTCGGGCCCCGGGCTTTTGGTGCTGGCGGGGGTCGCTGCCCTAGGCGGTGAAGCCATTGACATCGCGGTATTCGGTTTGGAAGATTACGCCTTTTGGTTTTGGCGCAACGTGCCGGGTAGCGCGGCCGCCGCCATGGCCTTCCTTCTGGCCCTCGCCACCCGGCGCCCCCACCCTCGACGGATGCTCCCTTGAACGCCACTGCTTCCCCCGCCACCCCCCCTGCTGAGGTCTACGACGTCATCGTCATCGGTGCCGGTCTGGCGGGCTTGGCCGTGGCCCACTACGCCGCCCGGGCCGGGTGGCGACCTTTGGTGTTGGAGGCCAGCGACCGGGTGGGGGGGTGTGTCCACTCCCACTCCGTGGTGGACGACCACTGGCAAGAGCTGGGGGCCCACAGTTGCTACAACTCCTACGGCCACACCCTAGGGCTCATGGAGGACTTGGGCCTCATGGACCATTTGCTCATCAAGGCCAAAGCCCCCTTTCGCCTGCTGGTGGAGGATCGAATTACCAGTATTCCCCGGGCCCTCCGCTTCCTGGAACTCCTCGCCGCCCTGCCCAGGGGTCTGACCCTCGACAAGGCCCAATGGGGAGTGGCCGACTACTACGGCCGCCTGGTGGGGCGGCGCAACTACCGAGACGTGTTCGGCCCGGCCTTTAGCGCGGTGATCTGCCAGCCGGCCGACGACTTCCCCGCCGCTTGCCTGTTTGGCCGTCGCCAGCGCCGCAAAGACGTGCCCCGCAGTTTCACCCTCATCGGCGGGCTCCAGCGCTTGGTGGACGCCCTGGCGGCCCAACCGGGGGTCGAGGTGCGCACGGGTGTCCCCGTCGCCGAGTTGGCCGTGCTGGACCCCTCCGCCTCGGATGATCCCCCGTCCCACCGCGCCGGAGTGGAAGTCACCACGGCCGATGGCTCGCGCCACCGGGGGCGATTCGCCGTGGTGGCCACCCCGGTGGATCGAGCCCGGGCCCTCCTGGCCGAGCCTTTGCCGGCGGCGGCGGCCCCCCTTGCGGGGTTGGAGAGCGCCTGGGTTGAGACCGTCGCCGTGGCTTGGCACACCACAGCCGCAGGCCCCGAGGTGGATTTGCCCCGCTTGGCGGTGCTCATCGCCCGCGACGACGTCTTCTACGCCGCCATCTCCCGGGATGTGGTGCCCCACGGCCGCTACCGGGGCTTGACCTTTTACTTCAAGCCCAAGGTCTTGGACGCCGAGGCCAAGCTCCAACGCATCGGCCAATTGCTCCGGCTAGACCCCGCCGCTCTGGCGGGAGTGGCGACCAAAGTCAACGCCTTGCCCGCCCTGCGCTTGGGGCATTTTGAGCGCGTGGCCCAGGTGGATGCCGCCCTGGCAGAGGTACCAGTGGCGTTGACCGGCAACTACTTCACCGGTGTTTCCCTGGAGGACTGCGTGCGCCGCTCCCGTTTGGTCTTCGACGCCCGCCTCGGCCCTGCCTTGGCGGCCTTTGCCGCCACCGCACGGACGAATTCCGCGAACAGCGACCGCCGTCCGTAGTGGCGACACAGGGGACAGCCATAGGGGTCGTGGCCCCGAGCGGGGCAGTGTTCCCGGCCAAAGTAAATGATCTGCAGGTGGCGACGATTCCACTCGGCTCTGGGGAACACGGCCTTGAGGTCCCGTTCGGTCTGCACCACATCTTTGCCCGTCGATAGCGTCCAGCGGTAGGCCAGGCGGTGGATATGGGTGTCCACGGGGAAGGCCGGAATGCCAAAGGCTTGGGCCATCACCACTGAGGCGGTTTTGTGACCCACGCCGGGTAGGGCCTCTAGGGCTTCGAAGTCGGCGGGGACTCGACCGCCATGGCGCTCGATGAGCTGGGCCGACAATTGCCAGATGGCTTTTGCCTTGCGGGGGGCCAAGCCACAGGGCCTGACGATGGCGTCGATATCCGCCACGGAGCACTGCACCATTTCAAAGGGTGTCCGCGCCCGGGCGAACAACCCAGGCGTCACCTGGTTGACGCGGGCGTCGGTGCACTGGGCCGACAACACGACGGCGATGAGCAGGGTGTAGGGATCTCGGTGGCCCAAGGGAACTGCGGGGGCGGGGTAGTAATCGTCTAACAGAACCCCGATGGCAGCGGCCTTGGCTTTTCTCGACAATTTAGACACGGGTGCCCAAAGACCATTCGGCGCCGCACACGAGGCACCTCAAAAGCGAATGACTTCGGGATCGCGCCGTTTATATTCTTGTACAGCCTGATTGAGGCCCTCCTCAAAAATGCGTATTTATAAGGTTTTTTTGACTTGCTCGGCGAGCTTTTGTAGCTCTTCGAGGGTCATTGTACTGAGGTCAACAGAGATTTTGCGACGCCAGGGCAAGGTGTTCACTCCTTGTTGCAAAGGGACTCCCAAAACTTGGGAGTGATCAGTGTGGAACGGGAACCTCAACGGCGAAGGTCGAGGGCATGCAAGTCCAGACGAAGGTTGGCAAAGCGGGATAAAGCCCTTGTCGCGGGGACAAAAACGCCGGAGGTGACAGCGGGCTAAAGGGGAATAGTCGCGGTCGACGAGGGCCTTGGCGATGGGAAAAGCCGAAGGCGCCGGGCGTTGAGGTGGCGGCGTTTTCCAGGGGGTACGGCGAATGTTTTGCGGGTCTGGATTTCATTACTGACGGGAAAGGAAAAAATTCAGAGATTGTAGACCTCTAATTGTCCATCCTTGGCAACACTGGTTGAGAACCGTGCTGGCCCTGGGATGTAGACCCAAACTAACCGCTATTATTCGCAATGGACGATTGCCATTCAAGGGCATTTTGAATTGGAAAGGTGAATAAATTGAAATACTGTTGTCAATGTGGCGCTTCGACCTTGGCGCAGCGCGTTCCCCGTGGGGATAATCGACCGCGATTGGTCTGCGACCACTGTGGATTTATCCACTACCAAAATCCCAAGGTGGTGGCGGGATGTATTCCCGAGTGGTACGGCAAGGTATTGTTGTGTCGCCGGGCCATTGAGCCGCGCTCTGGCTACTGGACCATTCCCGCGGGATATATGGAGAACGGGGAATCCGCTGGTCAGGCCGCGGTGCGCGAAACCCAAGAAGAGGCCAATGCCGTGGTCGACGGGCTTACCCTCTACGGATTGTACAACTTAGTGACCATCAATCAAGTCTATTTGATCTTCCGCGGCCAACTTCGCGACGCCAGCGCCAGGGCTGGCGACGAAAGCCTCGCCGTGGAGTTGTTTGCCGAGGATCACATCCCCTGGGGCGACCTGGCTTTCCCGGTGGTGGCCGATGTCCTCAGGCGCTACTACCGCGAGCGCCGCCAGGGCCAGTTTGCCGTCCAGTCGGCCGACGTTTTACCCGCTGACCACCAGCGGCCGGTATTTCACTACTACTGAAGGCCACCCAAGCCACTCAATTGGCCAGGGACCCCTGGCGCCCCTCCAAACGGGCTTGGAGGTCCTCAAGACGCGCCAGGGCCTCGTCCCGGACCGCCGCCATGAGGGCCATGCGCTGCTCCAGCTGGGCTTTGCCCGCCGCTAGGGCGTCGGCGCGCCCCCGGGTTTCCGTGAGGGCTTGGGCCAGCTCGTCGACCTCTAGGGTCAACTGCTGACGCTCATCGCGCACTTGGTACAGCTCGCTGCGCAGGGCGTCCAGTTCAGCTGCCAAATCCCGGCGTTCGGTATCCACCTCATCGAGGTGGGTGCGGGTCAACTGGAGCTTGTCCTTGAGCACTTGGTACTGGTTGACGGCGGCATCCCGGGCGGCGATGGCCGTTTGGAACTGGCTTTGGAGTTGGTCATAGCGGACGGCGGTGGCGCGGGATTGAGTCCCGGCGAAGGCCAGGTCGGGGGAGTTGTCGCCGGCCTCGCCAACGGTCCCTGGGGACGCCTCGACTAGATCATCCCGGGGCGTCTCTGGTTCCGTCGTCTCCTCGCCCCTGGCCGCCACCTGGGTACAGCGTTGGTAGAGATCGTCGAGGGCCCCGGTCAAGGCGTCCAGCTCGGCCCGATCTTCGTCCCGGGCAGCCCGCAGTTGGGTGAGGTGCTGTTCCCGACGCGCCAGCTGGCGTTCCAGAATGGCCAGGTGACTCACCAGGGTATCGAGACGCCGCTGTTGAGCCGTGCGCGTCCCGCGATAGTCGGCCAAGGTCGCCTCCAGCCGGGCGATGCGGTCGGCGAGGTCGGCGGCGTGTCGGTCAGCACGGCGCTGGAGGCGCTGTTGTTGGTCGGCGAGTCGCTCGAGGTCTTGGGTCAAGCCACCGCTGCGCTGGCGCTCGAGGCTGAGGGCCGCGGTCAACGTCTGGCGTTCGAGGTCAAGGGCTGCGCGGCTCTCGGCGAGGTCGGCGGCTTGGCTCTTAAGCTGGGCCAGGTTGTGGGCGAGGGCACTGCGCTGCCCATCGACGGCGGCCAGTTGGGCTTCGAGGTCGCGGCGGGTCTGGCGGAGCTGCTCCAATTGATCCGTCAAGTTCCCCCGGCGCTGGCGCTCGAGGCCCAGGTCTTGGCGGAGGTCTTGGCGTTGGCGGTCGGTGTTGGCCAGGGTGTCTTCGAGGGCGAGCCGCACGCCCGTGAGGACCTCGAGTTGGTCGCTCAGGGCGTCGATTTGCCCCAGGGCGGCCGTCAGTTGATCCGACAGGGTCGTTTGGACCCGCTGACCCTGTTGCGCCACCTCGGCGACCCTCTGGTGGGTTTTGAGGGCGGCGATCCTGTTCGTCACGTGGTCGAGGCGCTGTTCCAGGGCGGCGCGGCTACCGTCTCCCAGCTGGAGCTCGGTTTCCAGCTGTTTGAGGGCATCCCGCAGGGCGGCGTTCTCCTCCTGGGCCCGGCGCTGCTGCCGTTGGGCCTGTTCCAACTGGTTCTCCAGCTCGGCCAAGTGGTCCAGGGCCGCGTCGCGGGCCCGTTGGGCCGAGGTCAGGGCGTCGCGCAGTTGGTCGATATCTCCCTGTATCCCTTCGCCGTCGACGTCTTGGGCGACGTTTTCCAGGGCAGCCTCAGAGTTGGCCAGGGGCTCGGCGATGGTGTCGATTTGGCGATCCAAGGCCGCCTTTTCCCCCTGGAGGGTCTGGATTTGGGCCTCATAGCTACCGATGCGGTCCTCCAGGGCTTGATTGGTGGCCTGGCTTTGGTTCAGGCGCTGGCGGGCCTGCTCTAGGGCCGTGGCCAAGTCCCGTTGCTGGGTGGTGGCGGCGTCGCGGGCCTTTTCCAGGGTGTCGAGGCTGGCCTGGAGTTGCTGGGTGGTCTGCCGGGCAGTATCCCGATCGGCCAGGGCCTCCTCCAACTGGGCCTGGGCCTGCTGGAGGCGTTCCTCCAGCCCCTGGAGCTGGGCGGCCAGGGCGACCCGGGCGGTTTGGACCTGTTCCACCTCGCGGCGGGTGGCCCGAAGCTCCCGCTCCAGTTGGCGGTTGTCCGTCTGGGCCAGCTCTAGGCGGGCGCGGGTGTCGTCGAGGAGCCGGCGCAGGGTCTGTTGCTGCTCCACGGCCGATTTGGAGGCGGTGGACACGGTTTGCAAGGTGCGCTGCAGGCGCTGGGACAGGTTTTGCACCGCCGCCTTGTCGTCTCGCAGGGTCTCGATTTGCCCGTTGGCCCGCTGGAGCTGGGCGGCCAGGCTTTGGTATTCCTGGCGCTGGCGAATTTCCCGTTGCCGGGCCTCGGCGAGGTCGGCTTCAAAGGTCTGGATGCGCTGGTCTAGGTCGGCGTTGTCCTGGCGTGCCTGGTCCAGTTGGGTGCGGGTGTCCTGGAACAACTGCTGAAGATCTTGGTACTGCTCATTGGCGGCCTGGGCGGCCTGGGCGGTGCTGGCCAGGGACTGCTCCAATTCCCGCTGGGTCGCTGCCGCCTGGGCCTTGTCGTCCTCTAGGATGGCGACCTGGCGCCGCGTCTCCTCGAGGGTGTCGAGGGCGGTTTGGCGCTCGCCTTCGAGGCGATCGCGGTCGGCCCGCAGGCGATCGCGGTCGGCCATGGCCGTCGCCGTCTCCTCCCGGGCCCGATCCCGTTGTTGGCGGAGTACCTCCAACTCGGCGGCGGTATTCTCCAGGGCCTGGGTGGTGGTGGCGACCTGTTCGACCGCCCGGCGCTGGTCGGCTGCTAGGTCTTCGACCTGCTGGGCCAGGGTGTCCCGGGCCGCCTGGAGCTCGTCCCGGGCCTGGCGGAGCTGGTCGGCGTCGGTCGTGGCGCTGGCCAACTGGGCTTCTAGGGCCGTCAGTTGTTGGCCATGCTCTTGGCCGAGGCGCTGGACTTGGCTCCGCAGTTGCTCGCCTTCGTCCCGCAGGCGGGCGTTGGTGGTGCGGGCCTCCTCCAACAAGGCCTGGGTATCTGCGACGGCGGCTTCTAGCCGGCTCACCTGGGCCTGGAGGGTATCTCGCTGCCGGGTCAGCTGGCGCCGTTCGGCCTCGGCGCTGGCCAGGGTGTTATCCCGTTGGGCCAGCTCTTGACGGGCCGTGGCCAATTGCTCGTCGAGGCGGGTGCGCTGGGTCTGGAGGGTATCCAATTGCCGGCGGAGGCCCTCTAGGGATTGGCTCAGGCGCTGGCGCTGATCCACCAGCGTGGTCCGCTCAGCGGCGAAGTCGGCGTTGGCATCGGTCAACTGTTGGCGCAATCGCTGGATTTGGCCCTGGGCGGTGTCGCGCTCGGCCCGCAGGCCCTTCAGTTGCATATTGAGTTCGTCCACCAGGGCCAACTCTTGGGTCAGGGCCTCCTGGCTGCGGGCCAACTCCGCTTCCAGTTGCTGGCGGTCGTCGGTCTGCTGGTCGAGCCGGGCGCTCATGGCGATGAGCACTTGGCTGAGGCGCTGGACTTCCCCCTGGAGGTTTTGTTCGAGGAGTTGGCTCAGCTCGGCTTGGGCCTGGTCCCGGGCCTCGGTGACGCCCTCCAGCGCCTGTTGGCGTTCGTCCAGCTGGGTTTCCAACTCCTGGGTGCGGCCTTCGAGGTGGGCAATGGCCTCATCCCGGGCTTCGAGGCCGGCAATGCGTTGCTGTTCAGCGGCCTGCCAGCGGCGCAGGGCGGCGTCGCGCTCGTCCTCCAGACGGGCCACTTGCCCTGCGAGATCCTCGGCCCTGGTGGTTGCGGCGTCGGCTCGGCGGCGTTCTTCGGCCACTTCCTGGGTCAGGGCCGCCTGGGTGTCGGCCAGATCATCCCGTTCGGCGCTCAAAGTGGCAAGTGCGGCCTCCAGGTCGGCCACCTGGCCAGTCAGGGCTCGGTGCTGGGCTTCCTCCTCCTGAATTTGCCCCTGGAGGGTTTGGGTTTGGGCCTGGCTATGGGCGAGCTGTTGTTGGAGCTGGTCGCGCTGTTGCTGGAGGGCTTGGACTTGGCCTTGGCTATCGGCGAGCTGTTGCTGGAGTTGGTCGCGTTCGGTCTGGGCCGCATCCAGTTGACCCTGGAGTTCTTCCCCCCGACTCTGGGCTTGCTCGAGCTGGGTGCGGAGGTCGTCGCGTTCGGTCTCGGCCCGGGCGATGCGCTGTTGGAGTTCGTCGCGTTCTTCCAAGGTGGTCGCCAGGTTCTGTTGGAACTCGGTCACCGTCCCTTGGAGTTGGCTGCGTTCCTCCCGCAGGGAACTCAACGTCTCATTGAGCTCGTCGAGCTCCCGTTGAAAATTGTCCAGCGACGTCTGAAGCTGTTGGTTTTGCTCTTGGAGTGCCTGGCGCTCTTGGGCGAGCTGGCGCATATTCTCGCTGGGCCCACAGGCCGCCAATAGCAGCACTAACAACCCCGTGCCCAGAGTGCGAAGGGCTAAAGCGTGGGACATGAATGCCTCCGTGGAGCGTGTAATCATCGAAACGGACCCCTCTTGAGGGGTGAAAGCCATCGATCGACGGTGGGGGCGTCTTCCCTTGATGAGAAGCTTCCTTCAACCTTCACCCTGGCGTGTTATTGTCAAAGTAGAACGGCACCGCCTTTAGTGTCCTCGATGGATCGACGATGAGTTTAGCCTGTTAGCAACCCCGTCGTTAGGGGGGAAAGCCATTATTCCCACGGCTCCCCCACCCCCACCGCCCATGCCGACCCCCCAATACCATCATCTCCCAATACGATCATCTTATGCACAACCCCTCCACGGCCTATGGCCTGTTGACCATCACCACCCTGTGCTGGGCGGGAAACGCCGTAGTGGGCCGCGGCCTGCGGGACGATATCACCCCCCTGGAATTGGCCTTCTGGCGTTGGCTGTTGGCGTTGGCGGTGGTGATGGTCCCCGCCTGGCCCTTTCTCGCCAAGGACCGCAGCGCTTTGCTGGCCGGCTGGCGGCCCTTGGTCCTCACGGCGGCTTTGGGGGTGGCGGCCTTCAACACCCTCCTCTACACCGGCCTCCAGACCACCACGGCGGTGAACGCCGTTCTCATCCAGGCCACCATGCCGGCCCTGATTGCCCTGTTGTCCTTTGTGCTGTTCCGCGAGGG
>JBHJHK010000427.1:0-15384 GCA_050330975.1 Candidatus Competibacterales bacterium
GGTCCCAAGATCAGGCCCCGGGGGTGATCGTCGTCGGCGACCGCGCCGTCGCCGTCGTTGATACCATCCACCAGGGCCTCGAGGGAGGTGCCCCGGAGGATGATGCGCTCGGGCATCATAGCCGCTCCGGCGCTGGAGCCCGCCACCAGTCCCCCCTGGGCGTGGAGGTGTTGCAAGACCTCGAGCATCGGCGTGCCCGCGCCGTTTTCCCCCAGCAGCGCTTTGATGATACGCGCTTGATCGCCGCCGGTGAAATAGACGCTGCCCAAGCGTTGGACCCGGGCGATGAGGGCCTCGTCAAACGCCGCCTGGTGGCTGTTGTTGTGGAACAGGGGGATGAGTTCGGCTTCGAAGCCGTAACGGGTGAAGTCCTCTACCGTCTCCCCCCCCACCTCATCGGGGATCTCCGAGGCGGTGGCAAATACGGCGATACGGCCTTGGGATTTTTGTTTGAGGGCGTCGAAGACGGCGCGATTGTCCGCCTCGAGGCGCCCGCCGATGATGGCGAGCTGCCTCGGTCGGCGCGGTGTGAAGGACGAGGAAAAAGCCGGCAACTTGTCAGATAATACCACTGTATTTTTCCCCTGGGAGAGGCGAAACCGCGGGAGACCATGGGCTTATGGGTTTGGATAGCACGGGATTTTGGCGACAGTCCAGTGTTTGTCGCAATCCTAAGGCCCGGAGGTGACCCCGGCGGGCTTTGCGGTTTGAGCCGTGGGTGTTGCTTGCGGCTTCGAGACGTTGCCCCAGGGGGGCAGGCCCAAGGTCTAGCTGCTGGTGTGTCGACACTTCCCCGTTCTCCCAGGGTCTAGTTTTATTGGTTAGGGAATTATTGACAGAGAACGCATACTGCCACCACCTCCACCGGGGAGGCCAAGCCCAACCTGGGGTCCCGGGGCCCCAGCGGGTTGAGAGGTTGAAAGACCGCCATGACCATGCGACGCGATCCGCGCTTTATCAGTCGTTTGACCCAGGGTACCTTAGCTTTGATTTTGGCTGGGGGCCGAGGGTCGCGCCTTTTTGAACTCACCCAGTGGCGCGCCAAACCCGGTGTGCCCTTTGGGGGCAAGTTTCGCATCATCGACTTTCCCATCTCCAACTGCATCAATTCGGGGATTCGCCGCATCGGCGTCCTCACCCAGTACAAAGCCCATTCCCTCATCCAGCACCTCGTTCATGGCTGGGGGGCCTTCAACCCCCATTTGGGGGAATTCGTCGAGATCATGCCGGCCTCCCAGCGCACCTCGGAGGCCTGGTACGCCGGCACCGCCGATGCCATCTACCAGAATCTGGACATCATCCGCACCCACACCCCCGACTACGTGTTGGTGTTGGCCGGGGACCACGTCTACAAGATGGACTATGGGCCGCTGCTGGCCTACCACGTCGAGCGCCGAGCGGATATGACCGTATCGTGTCTGGAGGTGCCCCGCTTTGAAGCTAGAGCCTTCGGGGTTATGGATGTCGACGACGACGGCCGAGTGGTGGGGTTTGCCGAAAAGCCCAAAGATCCCCCGGCGATGCCCGGCAGACCCGAGCGGGCCCTGGCATCCATGGGCAACTACGTCTTCAGCACCAAATTTTTGTTTGAGCAGCTCATCCAAGACGCCGATTTGCCCACTTCCAGCCACGACTTCGGCAAAGATATCATCCCCACCATCATCCATCGCCACCGGGTCTACGCCTACCCCTTCCGAGATGAGGCCACAGGGCAACAGGCCTACTGGCGGGATGTGGGGACGTTGGATGCCTTTTGGGAGGCCAACTTGGAGATGGTCAACGAGCGTCCGGCGTTGGACCTCCACGATCGCAGTTGGCCCATCCTCACCTATCAAAGCCAACTTCCCTCGGCCAAATTTGTCAGTGCCGCCGGCCGACCGGGCCTGGCCATCAACGCCTCCGTCGCCGGAGGGTGTGTCATCACCGGTGCCACTGTGCGTCACTCGCTGTTGTTTTCGAGCGTCAAGGTCCAACCCGAAGCCGAGTTGGTGGATGCCGTCGTCCTCCCCGAGGTGACCATCGGTCGGGGGGCGGTGGTGCGCAAAGCCATCGTCGACCGCGGCTGTGAGGTGCCCCCCGGCATGGCCATCGGCGTCGACAGCGCCGCCGATCGACAGCGCTTTCGCGTGACCGAACAGGGTGTCACCCTGGTCACCCCCGGAATGTTGGGACAGTCCCTCCACACGGTGCGGTAAATGAACCCAGGGGGGAAGTTCTGTGCCGCTACAGGTACAGCAAGTGACGTCCAACGTCACGCCTTCCCTGGTATTGACTGGGGAGGTCGGGTTGCCCCACGGGCTCTCCTCGGGATCTGTCCAGAAAAAATTTTTTTGAAACAGTGAGTTGTCGTTTTTTTCGTGCCCTTGGCAACATTTTGTACCAACCTGGCCCGCCGCTTGCACGGTACTAAGCGACGGACAGCGAGGTGGTTACAAGGGCTAAAGTCTCTGGAATCAAACATTTGGAAGGCACCCTTGTCGGACAATATCTGGTTATTTGCGGGGTTGAGCCCTGCTGAGTATCAGGTTGTTTCTGCCCACACTGCTGTCAAGGTTTACCCTCGCAACAGTGTGCTGATCAGCGAGGGAGAGCGAGCCGAGGAACTGTTTGTACTTTTGTCGGGACGCGTCAAGGTCATGCGCTGCGACGCCAAGGGTAGAGAATTCATTCTCAATACCCAAGGTCCTGGAGAGTTCTTCGGTGAACTGGGTTTGCTCGATGGCTTGCCCCGTTCGGCGACTGTGGTGGCCATGGAGGATTCGCGGGTGTTGGTCATCACCCGGAAGCATTTCATGAAGTGGGTGGAAAGCGACCCCGAACTGGCCTTCAAGCTGATACTGGCCTTGGTGCGGCGGGTGCGGGAGTTGAGCGACCACCTCCATGGCATAGTCCATCAAAAGGTGCAGGAACGAGTTTGGCAAGTGTTGTCCAGTGCAGTTGAGTGGCGGGACGATGAGGGGTGGGTCTCCCAGACTTTGACCCACCAAGACATCGCCAACATGGTGGGATCATCGCGGGAGATGGTGACCCGGGCCATGGGAAAGTTACAACAACAGGGCGTCATCGCCGTCGGGGAACGAGAGTATAAAATCCTCGAAAAAAAATCCGGAGAATGTAGCTAAAAACTTGATTGTTGTTGATTTTTTGGAATGGCTTTGAGTTTTGGGGCAACGGAGTGTCAAAAAATAGTCATCGAAGTCAGTTACAATTGTTGGCTATACAAAAGTTGAATGATTGCCTAGAATTCATTGGACAAAGTTGAAAGTTGGAACGGCAGGGAAGTCGAAAAGGGCAGGGAAAGCCCCAGGGAAGGACGAAGGGGAATCGAAGGATAGTGTTTGCAGGGCCAGGGAGGCTCGGCAGGGAAGCGCACGGGAAACCAGGAAGGTAGTTGGGGACCAGGGAGGTCCAACAGGGAAGTCAGGGAATACAGGGAAGTGTTTGATTGTCGCCAGGTAAGGTCGACAGGGAAGTGCAGGGAAAGCCAGGAAGGTCACGGTGGATCGGGATTGATCCCCCAGGGAAGGACCAAACGGAGTTTTACCAAGGAAGGACAAGGAAGTTCCCCGGCAAGGTAGCTGGGATTGACTGGGATGTTGTCCAGGGAAGGTGTTGGAGCGGTGATAGGGAAATATCTATGGACCAGGAAGGTCCGGCACGGAAGCGTGAAGCGTCCGGGATGGGCTCTAGGAGCGGGGCTAGGAAGGCCCAGACAGGATGTCAAAGGACCTTAGTTAGCGAGAGCCAAGGTTGGCCAGCTGTGTAGGGACAGGGATTAGCGCCAGGATCGATAAAAGCGCAGCCAGGGATGGGAAAAAACAAGGATGAAACAGGAAAAAACTCAGGACGAGTGGCTTCCAGGAGGGAAGTGCTTTAACAGATAGGGATGTTGAACAGGGAAAAGAGTGTTTCGCGCTGTGAGACGAGTTGTTGACTACGAATGGGAGGGCAAGGAGGTGGCTACGGCCACAGGGAAGCCTTCCAATATTGAGAATAGATTGCCTCATGTATTGACCGGCTCCCCGCTACTACGGGGTACCGCCGGATTTTTTTTGCTCAATCAAAACCTCGCCAGTGGCAAGCCACCTGGTGGTCAACTTGCCCGCCCCGTTGGTCTAGCTCGGGTCGCTCGCGGTAGCAGCGGTCAAAGACCCGAGGACAGCGAGGGGCGAAGGCACAGCCTTGCACGTCACGACCAAGAGACGGGGGCTGACCGCCGATGGTGAGCAACGGTTGCTCAGCGGGCGTATCCAGACGTGGGGTGGCGGCCAACAAACCCCGAGTATAGGGGTGAAGGGGTCGGTGAAACAGGGGCGCAACGGGGGCCATTTCCACCACCCGGCCGGCGTACATCACCATCACCCGGTGACAAAGTCCCGCCACCACTCCCAAATCGTGGCTGATGAGCACAATGGTGGTGGCGAATTCCCGCTGAATATCCGCCAGTAGAGACAAAATTTGCGCTTGAATGGTGACATCCAAGGCCGTGGTGGGTTCATCGGCGATGAGGAGCTTGGGGTGACCCAAAAGGGCCATGGCGATCATCACCCGCTGGCGCATGCCCCCCGACAACTGAAAGGGATAGCTTTTGAGGCGGCGGGGGGCATCGGGGATGCCCACCCGCTCCAGCATGGCCAAAAGGGCCCGTCGCGCTGCGCCTCCCCTGAGCCCGCGGTGGCGGCTCAGGACCTCGCCGAGCTGGGTCTGGATGGTCAAATAGGGGTTGAGGGAGGTCATGGGATCTTGAAATACCATGGTCATGGCCGAGCCCCGCAGGCGATCCAGCTGGCGGGGGGCGAGGGTCAACAGGTCGTCTCGATCCAGTTGCACTCGCCCCGTCGCCCGGCCATTGGCGGCCAACAACCCCATGACGGCCAAGAACAACTGACTCTTCCCCGAACCCGATTCCCCCACCACCCCGACGGTCTCCCGGGGCGCCAGGGTCAAGTCCACCCCCCGCACCGCGGCCACGGGGCCGTCAAACGTGTCGAAGTGCACCCAGAGGTCTTCGATGGTCAACAGCGCCGCCATCCTCAGCGCTCCCGGGGATCGAGGGCGTCCCGCAGCCCATCGCCGATGAAGTTGAGACACAGCAAAGTGGTCGCCAAGAAGAGGCCCGGAAAGATCAGCATCCACGGGTAGCTCTCCATCTGGTCGGCCCCCTCGCTGATCAGCATCCCCCAACTGGTGAGGGGCTCTTGGACCCCGAGGCCCAAAAAGCTCAAAAACGACTCGAACAGAATCACCTTGGGCACCAATAGGGTCATAAAGACCACCACGGGACCCAAGAGATTGGGGATGATGTGACGGGTGATGATCCCGGCGTGGGACACCCCGCAGGCGTGGGCGGCCTCGACAAACTCCCGCTGTTTGAGACTCAAGGTCTGGCCCCGGACGATGCGGGCCATATCCAACCATTCCACACAGCCGATGGCGACAAAGATCAACACGATGTTGCGGCCAAAGTACACCACCAACAAAATCACAAAAAACATAAAGGGCAGGGCGTAGATGACGTCCACTAGCCGCATCATCCAATGGTCCAACCGCCCCCCGGCATAGCCGCTGACAGCGCCTTAACTCACCCCTATCCCCAGGGCCACCAGGGTGTCCACCACCCCCAACAACAGGGAAATCTGCCCCCCGGCCAGGGTTCGCACCAAGAGATCCCGGCCGTTGGCGTCGGTGCCAAACCAGTGGGCTGGACTGGGCGGTGCCGAGAACGCCTCCCAATCCACCTCGTCGAGGGCGTAGGGGCTCACCAGGGGACCCGCCAAACAGGCCACCACGATTAGGGTCAACACCCCCGAGCTCACCATGGCGGCGCGGTTTTTCAAAAGCCGCCGCCGGGCGTCGCTCCACAACCTGCGTCCGGCCCCCGGGGGGGGGATGGCCAGGGACTCAGTCATAGCGCACTTTGGGATCCAAGAGGGCGTAAATGAGGTCGACCACCAAGTTGAGGACGACGATGAGGACGGCGTAGAAAATCGCCACGCCCATGACCAGGGTGTAGTCCCGGTTGAGGGCCCCTTGGACGAAGTAGCGACCGATGCCGGGGATGGCAAAAATCTGTTCCACCACCACCGAACCCGTGGCCACGGCGGCGGTGGCGGGTCCGAGGTACGACACCACCGGCAGCAGCGCCCCCTTGAGGGCGTGGACGGTCACCACCCGCCACCAGCCGAGGCCCTTGGCCCTGGCCGTGCGGATAAACGGACTGGCGAGGACTTCGATCATGGCGGCCCGGGTCAAGCGGGCGATGTAGGCCACCTGGGGCAAGGCCAAGGCGGCGATGGGCAAGATCAAATAGGCCAGGCCGCCGTCGCCGTATCCCCCCACGGGCAGCCATTGGAGATAGACCCCCAACACCAAACTCAACAGGGGCGCAACGACAAAATTGGGCACGGCGATGCCCCCCATGGCCAGGGTCATGACGGCGTAGTCGGGCCAGCGGTTGTGGTGCAGCGCCGCCAGGGCCCCCAGGGATAGCCCCAACACCAAGGCGACGGCCATGGCGCTCACGCCCAGCTGGAGCGACACGGGCAAGCCCGCTGCGATCAACTCGGCGACGGTGAAATCGGAGTATTTAAACGACGGGCCCAAATCCCCCTGGAGCAGGCCGGTGACGTAGTCGAAGAACTGCACCATGAGGGGCTGATCCAGGTTGTAGGCCCGCTGCAAATTGGCCTCAATGGCCGGGGGCAGGGCGCGCTCTAGGTCAAAGGGCCCCCCGGGGGCCAGACGGATGATAAAAAACGCCGCCGTCACCACCACTGCCAGGGTGGGAAGGGCGCCGGCCAGGCGCCGCAGGGTATAGCCGACCACGGGTGGGGAAGGAACCTAGCGCTCGATGCGCAAGAAACGCGTGGGATGGACGTTTTTGACGTTGTCTTCCCAGCCCTTGACGTGGGGTTGAACCAAGCTCTTGCTCACGTAGTAGTAAATGGGAATGTAGGGCATGTCTTCCAGGGCCAGGGCCTCGGCCCGGGCCATGAGGTCGGTGCGCAGGGCGGTGTCGGCGGTGACCGCCGCCTCGGCCATCAACGCGTCGTAGTCGGGGTTTTGGTAGTTGGCGTAGTTGAGGGCGGGATTGTTGGATTCCAGCAAAAACAGGAAATTTTGCGCGTCGTTGTAGTCGGCGATCCAGCCGGCCCGGGCCACCTGGAAGTCCCCCGCCTGGAGGTTGTTGTAGTGGACCCTCACTTCGGTGTTGAACAATTCCACCTGGACGCCCAGGGGCTTGAGCATGGCGGCGATGGCGATGGCCACTTGTTTGTGGTTTTCGCTGGTGTTGTAGCTCAAGGTAAACCCCAGGGGCTCGTCGACCCCAAAACCCGCTTCGGCCAACAACCGCGCCGCTTCGCGGCGGCGGCGCTCTGGATCCCAGGCGCGAAAATCCACGTAGGTGGGCTGGTAGTCGGCCACCCCCGGCGGCACCAAACTGTAGGCGGGGATCTCCCCGGCCTTGGTGATTTTCTCGACGATGATCTCCCGGTCGATGGCCATGGCGATGGCCCGCCGGACCCGGGCGTCGTCAAAGGGGGGACGTTCGGTGTTAAAGGCGTAGTAGTAGAGCCCCAAGTAGGGGGCCACTTTAAAGGCCTCGGGGAGGTTGCTGCGCAGCCAGTCGATTTGGGCCACGGGGACTTCGTTGTTGATGTCCAATTCCCCGGCGCGAAAGCGCCGCAACGCCGTGGAGAGGTCTTCCGTGGGGTAGTAGTTGACGGTGTCGATGGCCGCGTTCTCGGCGTCGTGGAAGCGGGGATTTTTCTCCAGGGTGATTTGGGTCTGGGGCTGCCAGGCTTTGAGGATATAGGCGCCGTTGCTCACCAGGTTGCCGGGTCTTGTCCAGGCGTTGCCGTGGGCCTCCACCGAGGGGCGGTGGACGGGATAGGCGGTGTTGTGGGTGAGCTGCTGGAGAAAATAGGGGGTGGGGGCCTTGAGGGTGATGCGCAGGGTGGTATCGTCCACGGCCATGACCCCCAGGGCGTCGAGGTCCTCGAGCTCCCCTTGGTTGATGGCCTCGGCGTTTTGGATGGGGTAGAGGATCGAGGCGTACTTGGCGGCGGTGGCCGGGTTCAACAGCCGCTGCATGGCGTAGACAAAGTCGTGGGCCGTCAGGGGATCGCCGTTGGACCAGGTGGCCTCGGGGCGCAGCTGAAACGTGTACACCGTCCCTCCCTCGTCGACCTCCCAAGCTTTGGCGACCCCGGGGATGAGGCTGCCGTCGGCGGCCTCGGCCACCACGCCCTCGAACAAGTCCCGCTGGATGGTGGCCTCGTAGACGGTGGACGACTTGTGGGGGTCGAGGGTCTCGGGTTCGGCGGTGTTGCCCCGCTCCAACACCTGTTGCCCCTGGGCGGGGGAGGGGGTGGCAAGAGTGGCGAGGGCGGCGATGGCCATCGCCCAGACAAAGGCAAAACGCATGGTGAGGGCCCCTTGGGTGAGCTGGAGTCGTAGCCCCTTACTATAGTTCGGGTTTGGCCGGCGTCGACCTTTTGCGGGAGAAGCGTCGGGGCAACGCCGGGGATGGGGCCCGGTCCAAGGGGGATACCGAGACGCCCCGGGACGCGACCCAAGTCCCAGGCGTCCGCCACCAGAGCGAGTGCGAGGAGCAAGCCCATGAACCATGCCATCGCCCCCGAGGACGATTGGCCCATCGAATGCGACGAATGGCGGGAATCCATGGCGGCGGTGCTAGAGGCCCACGGCGTCGACCGGGCGGTGAGCCTGCTGCGTCAACTCCAGGCCCAAGTGGAGACGGCGGGGGGACGGGCCTACGCCTTTGAGACCCCCTACCGCAACACCCTAGACCCCGCCGACGAGCCCCCCTACCCCGGCGATGAGGCCACAGAGCAGCGCCTGGAGGATATGATCCGCTGGAATGCCATGGCCCTGGTGCTCCAGGCCGTCGACCGGGGCGATGGTGTGGGGGGACACATCGCCACCTACGCCTCCACGGCCACGGCCTTGGAGGTGGGCTTCAACCACGTCTTCCGGGGGCGAAGTGCCGATTATGGCGGCGATATTATCAACGTCCAGGCCCATGCCGCCCCGGGGATTTATGCCCGGGCGTTCCTGGAGGGGCGGCTAGAGGCCCATCACTTGGCCCACTTTCGCCGGGAACTGCAACCCGGCGGGGGGTTATCGTCCTATCCCCATCCCTTTCGCATGCCCTGGCTATGGCCGTTGCCCACGGCCTCCATGGGCTTGTCCACCCCGTGTTCCATCTATCTGGCTCGCTTTGCCAAATACCTGGAGCGCCGGGGCCTCAAGCCGGCTAACGGCGGCCGGGTGTGGACCTTTATCGGCGACGGCGAGGCCGACGAGCCCGAGGTGTTGGGCACCTTGCCCATCGCCGCCCGGGAGGGCCTCGACAATCTGATCATGGTGGTGAACTGCAACCTCCAGCGCCTGGATGGTCCAGTGCGGGGCAACGGCAAGATCATCCAGGAGCTGGAGCGCTATTACCGGGGGGCCGGCTGGCGGGTCATCAAGGTCATCTGGGGGTCGGGGTGGGATCCGGTGTTGGCCCGGGACCACCACGGGGTCCTCCAGGCGCGGATGAACCGGGCCCTGGACGGGGACTACCAGCTCTACACCGTGCTGGACTGGCGGGCGGTGCGGGACCACTGGGAGCAGGGCGATCCCGAGCTCAAGGCCCTCATGGACAGCCTGAGTCCCCTGGAGGTGCGCACCCTACGCCGGGGGGGCCACGACCGCCGCAAGCTCTACGCCGCCTATCGACGTGCCCTGGTGAGCGACGGCCGCCCCACGGTGATCTTGATCAAGACCATCAAGGGCCAGGGGCTGGGCAAGGGGGCCGAGGGGCGCAACACCGCCCACCAGAAAAAGCAGCTGAGTTTGGAGGAGCGCCGGGACTGCGCGGCGCGGTTTAACATTCCCCTAGAGCCCGCGGCGGTGGACGCCGCGGCGTTCTATTGTCCCCCCGCCGACGACCCCGCCCTGGCCTACCTCAGGGCCCGCCGGGAGGCCCTGGGGGGGGGGTTGCCGGCTAGGCGCGACACATGTCCCGCGGTGGCGGCGCCGGATCGAGGGCCCTTTGCCGACGCCCTCGCCGGCAGCGGCGGGCGGTCCCAGTCCACCACCATGGTGCTGGTGCGGCTGTTGGCCAAGCTGTTGCGAGATCGCCGTTGGGGGCCCTACATAGTCCCCATCGTCCCCGACGAGGCCCGCACCTTTGGCATGGATGGGCTGTTTCGCCAGGCGGGGATCTATTCCAACGAGGGCCAGCGCTACACCCCGGTGGACGCCAGCACCGTCATGCCCTATAAAGAGGCGGCCGACGGCCAGATTCTCCAGGAGGGGATCTGCGAGGCCGGGGCCATGGCGTCGTTTGTCGCCGCCGGCAGTGCCTACGCCCACTTTGGGGTGCCCACGTTGCCGTTTTACATCTTTTACTCCATGTTCGGTTTCCAGCGGGTGGGGGATTTGATCTGGGCCGCCGCCGACGCCCGCTGCCGGGGCTTTTTGGTGGGGGGCACCGCCGGGCGCACCACCCTCAACGGCGAGGGGTTCCAGCACCAAGACGGCCATTCGCCGTTGGTGGCCCACACCATCCCCAGCTTGGTGAGTTACGATCCGGCCTTTGGCTACGAATTGGCGGTGATCGTCCGCGACGGGATGCGGCGCATGGCCGAGGCCCAGGAGAATCGGTTCTATTACTTGACGGTCTACAACCAAAGCGACTCCATGCCGGCTTTGCCCGAGGGGGTGGCCGAGGCGGACATCCTGGGAGGGGTGTACCGCTTCCGTGCACCTTTGGCAACCGGGGAACTCGACGCCGCCCCCGCGGTGCGGTTGTTGGGCAGCGGCGCGGTGATGGGGGAAGTGCTGACCGCCCAGGAGTGGCTGGCGGCGGAGGGCATCGCCGCTGAGGTGTGGAGCGTCACCAGCTACGGGGAGTTGCTGCGGGACGCCTTGACCTGTGAGCGTTGGAATCGCCTCCACCCCCGCCAACCCTTGCGGATACCCCGGGTGACCCGGGCCTTTGCCGGGCGGGACAACGTGTTTATCGCCGCCTCGGACTACCTCAAGCTGCTGCCCCAGGCCATCGCCAGCTGGCTCCCCGGGCCCCTGGTGGCCCTGGGCACCGACGGCTTTGGCCTCAGCGAGACCCGCCCGGTGCTGCGGGCCCATTTTGAGGTGGACGCCGGCCACATCGCCTACGCCGCCGCCGTGGCCCTGGCCCGCCGGGGGGCACTGGATTTCCAGCGGGCCGAGGCGTTGGGGCGGCGGTTTGGGGTGGCCTTTGAACGGGATGATCCGGCGGGGTGGGCATGACGACCGAGACCGCCGTGTGCCGCGCCGACGTCGCCATCGTGGGCGCGGGTATGTCCGGCTGCTCCCTGGGCGCGGCCTTGGCCGTCCGGGGCCAGCGGGTGGTGGTGTTGGAGCGGGAAAGCCAGCCCGGCTACCACAGCACCGGCCGCTCGGCGGCCATGTTTATCGAGGGCTATGGCAATGCCTGTGTCCGGGCCCTGACCTCCGCCGGGCGACATTTCCTCACCGCACCCCCCGCCGGGTTCTGCGGCGGACCCCTGTTGCGTCCCCGGGGGGTGTTGACCTTTGCCCCACCGGGCCAAACCGAGGCCCTGGAGGCCCACGCCGAGGCCATCGCCGCGTTGGTGCCCAGCCTTCAGCCCCTCACGGCCACCGAAGCCCGTCGCCGACTGCCCATCCTCCGACCCGAGGCCGTGGCCGCCGCCCTCCTAGAGCCCGCCGCCGCCGAGATCGACGTCCACGCCCTTCACCACGGCTTTCTGGGTCAGCTGCGGGCCCACGGCGGGCAGCTGTGGGTGGGGGCAGCGCCCCGGGTCGTCCACCGCTCGGGGGCAGCTTGGCGCCTGGAGACCCCCGTGGGCACCGTCGTGGCGTCCATCATCGTCAATGCCGCCGGCGCCTGGGCCGACGAGGTGGCGGTCCTCTGCGGGGCCAAGCCCCTGGGGCTCGTCCCCAAGCGGCGCACGGTGATCCTCTTCGAACCCGGCGGCCAGGCCGGCGTCGATCCCGCCTGGCCCATGGCCGTGGACTTGGCGGAGAGCGTGTACTTCAAACCCGAAACCGGCGCCATCCTGGCCTCGCCGGCGGATGAAACCCCCGTGGCAGCGGCGGATGTCCAGCCCGAGGAGCTGGACATCGCCCTGGTCATCGACCGCCTGGAGGCCGTGACCACCCTGGAGGTCAAACGCCTCAAAGCCCGCTGGGCGGGGCTGCGCACCTTTGTCCCCGACGACACCCCCGTGCTGGGCTTTGATCCCCGGGTGCCGGGGTTGTTTTGGTGTGCCGGGCAAGGGGGCTATGGGATTCAAATGGCCCCAGCCATGGCTCGCGCCGGGGCGGGGTTGCTTCTCGACGGGGTTCTGCCGGGGGACATCACCGACGTTGGCGTCGAGGCCGAGGCCCTGCTGCCCGGGCGAGGGGCTTGAGGCGGTATTGTGCCCTTCACCCCCCTCCACCTAGGCCCTGGGCTGTGCGGTAAGTTTCTGGCCGGTCGCCACCTGAGTTTGGCGCTGTTTGCCGGGACCCAAGTGGCCATGGACCTCGAAGTGGGGGTGCGGTTGTTGTTGGGCAGTGGCCAACTCCACGGCTTTACCAACACCCTACCGGGGGCCACGGTGGTGGTGCTGGTGAGTGTCCCCCTGGGCAAGCCCCTGGTGGAAAAACTGGTGGGCTGGTGGAACCGCCGCTTGAGTCCTGGCCAGCGGCCCTGGCTCGCCCTGTTTGAAACCCTCACCTGGCCCTCGGCGTGGCTCGGCGGGATCGCGGGGGTCTACTCCCACTGGTTTCTCGACGCCCTGATGCACCGCGACGCCCAGCCCTTTTGGCCGTGGTCTGGGGCCAATCCCCTGCTGCCCTGGCTCTCAGGGGCCCAGATCGATGACTTGTGCCTCATCAGCGGCCTGGTGGGTGCTGGGGCGTTGGGCCTCTACGGGGTGGTTGTGGGGCAGTATCCCGCGCGGTCGCGGCGCGATAACCCCCTCGATTGAGGTCTCAAGGCTCTAACGGGTCGACAAACCGCCACTGGGACAGGGCCGCTGCCGCCGTGTCGCAGTCGGTGACAAACAGGGTCCGCCAGCGGTGGGTGGGGTCGAAGGTCGCCTGGGAGTGATCGCCGACGGCCAAGCACAAATTCGTCCCCCCCAGGGCCAGGCGCCGGTCGTCCCGGTGGTCGAAGTGCTGGAAATTGCCGGCCTCCAGGAACGGCGACGCCTCGCCGCAGCCCTTGAGCATCAAACTGGCCCCCGGTAGGGCGTGGTCGTTGAGACCCATCACCGTGACGCAGCCCCCATAGGCGGGAAAGTACAGGGTGCCGTCGTCTTGCAACACCACGGCCTCGTCGGCGTAGAGGCCTGGCTTGCAGTTGTGGGCGATCAAGGGCATGTCAAAGCGAATGTGGCGGCCCGAGCCCACCACGTCGAGGCAATAGCCGTCCTGGGGACGGTCTAGGTCGTCGGCCAAACGCAGGTGCATCCCCACCTCGCGCCAAGGCGGCGAGGGTGGTTGGGCGTAGAGGGCCCAGGGTGTGGCCAGGGCACCCATCAGTAGCGCCAGAATGGGGACGTGCCGGCGAAGAAGTCGAGGGGGCAATGGGGTCACGGCGTCGTTTCTCCCGAGGATGACGGTGGATGGTGGCTAGCCCGACGCCTCCTGGCGCGCCAGCGCCAGGGTTTTCTCCAGGGCCCCGGGGGGGATATCCCGGGTGATAAACACCAGGTGGCTGCGGCGATCATCGGTGGGCCAGGCATCTAGCACCGCCAGGGGATGGAGGACGTGCTGGACGCCCTGGAGAATCAAAGGGCCATCGTAACCGACGACGTTGACCATCCCCTTGAGGCGCAACAGATCCGGCCCCCGCAAGTCCCGCAGGACGCCGAGCCAGCGATCCAGGACCCCGGGGGTAAAGGGCTCGTCGACGGTCAAGCACAGGGCTTGGATGTGGGCGTCGTGGCGGTTGACGTCGTTGTGGTGATGGTGACCATGGCTATGATCGTGGTGGTGATGGTGGTGATCTTCGCCGTAGGCCTCGGCCTGCAGCCAGTTCTGGACGTCGAGGCTCTTGGTTTGGGGGTTGTAGAGGCCTACATTCAACACTGCCGCCGGTTCCACGGCGCCGTTGCGAACCACCCGAAGCGTCGCCGCCGGGTTTAGGGCTCGCAACCGGGTCAGCAAGGCCGCCAGGGTGTCTGGGGCGGCCAAGTCGGCCTTGGTCACCAACAGCCGATCGGCCACGGCGGCCTGTTTGACCGCTTCCCCGTGGCGGTCCAGGGTGTCCATGCCATTGACCCCATCGACGGTGGTGATGACCCCGTCCAGGCGATAGTGGCGGGTAATGGTGGGCTCGCGCATCAACAATTGGAGGACGGGGGCGGGGTCGGCCAGCCCCGTGGGCTCGATGGCCACCCGCTTAAACCAGGGCACCCCCCCCCGGGAGAACCGGCCCATGGCTTGGCTCAGGGTCTTGAGGAGGTCGCTGCGGATGGTGCAGCACAGACAGCCATTGGCCATCTCCACCACGGTATCCTCGCGGCTGAAGGTCACCAGATGGTGATCGAGGCCGATGGCGCCAAACTCGTTGATGAGCACCAGGGTCTCCCGCAGTTCGGGCTGGGCCATGAGGTGGTTGAGAACCGTGGTCTTGCCGCTGCCGAGAAAACCGGTGAACACCGAGACCGGGCGTTTTTGGGCCTCGTCTGGGAATATCTTCGCTGTCGTATCCAAAGCGTTGAGCTATTACTCTCCGGTCAGGGCGCCAGTGCCCTTACCAGGGTCTCGGCGTTGTGGCGCATCATCTCGAGATAGGTGGGTGCTGGGCCGTCGGGTTCGGAGAGGGCTCCAGGGTAGAGGGTACCACCGGTGGTAGCATCGGTCTCGTCGGCGATGCGCTCTAGGAGGCGAGAATCGCTGATATTCTCGATAAACACTGCCCGGATGTTCTGGTCGCGGATGAGTTCGATCAAGCGGGCGACATCCCGGGCCGAGGCCTCCGCCTCGGTGCTGAGGCCCTGGGGTGCCACAAAGGTCAGCCCGTAGTCGCGACCGAAATACTGGAAGGCGTCGTGGGAGGTGACGACGGTCCGGCGGTCCTCGGGAATGTCTGAGAGGGCCTGGCGAATCTCGCCATCCAGGGCCTCGATCTCGGCTACGTAGGCCGCGCGGTTTTGGTAGAACTCACTGGCGTTGGCGGGATCGGCTTGGGCGAGGGCAGCGGTGATGTTGTCCACATAGGTCACCGCGTTGTCGAGGCTTTGCCAGGTGTGGGGGTCGAAGGCCCCGTGGTGATGTTGGTCGCCGTGGTCGTCGTGGTCGACGTGGTCGTCGTGCTCGACGTCGGCGATGTCATCGATGCCCTCGAGGGCCTCC